>NZ_JBKCVI010000099.1:0-51823 GCF_046317795.1 Flavobacterium sp.
AATAAACGGGTCAATAATGATGTGTTTTCCACTAACTTCAATTCCAATACAAGAATGACCGTAAAATGTAATATTCATGATTTTATTTTTATTTATATATAATTCACTACCATATCTGAGATGAAAAATATTAGGCACAACGACAATAATATCGAAAGAAAGAAGGTGCTTAAGGCTAATTTTTTCAATTCAGGATCCAATAATTTTGGATTTTTGTTTTTATAAACAGTTATCAAATGACTGATTAACGGAAAGTAGGCCACCACAAAAATGTATTGATCAAAATGAAAATTAGTAAGAAACGCAAAAAGCAACACCAACACCATAGCTGAAATGACTAAGAAAAAATGATATTTTTTAGCATTTTCGCCACCCATTTTAACTACAATAGTGTTTTTTCCGGCTTTTCTATCGCTTTCTTCATCACGCATATTATTTAAGTTCAAAACGCCTACACTCAAAAAACCAATAGCTGTTGCTGGTAACAATAGTAACCAATCCATACTTTTTGAAAACATAAAATACACGCCAAAAGTACTTACCATTCCAAAGAAAATAAAGACAAACAAATCTCCAAAACCTCTATAACCGTATGCTCCTTTTCCGACGGTATATCGAATAGCCGATGCAATAGCTAGTATTCCTAGCATCAAAAAGAACAAAGAATACAGGAGATAACTTTCTTTGAAGGCAAAATAAATCAACAACACCGCAAAAGTTAGTGTTATTACAGCTGTTAATCCAATTGCTTTTTTCATAGCGTTTGGCGTAATCATTCCGCTTTGAATGGCACGCATTGGCCCAACTCTATCTTTGTTATCCGTTCCTTTTACGCCATCGCCATAATCATTGGCGAAATTGGAGAGAATTTGTAACCCTAAAGTTGTGAGCAAAGCAAATGTCACAATGTTCCAATTAAACATTCCTTGCGACATCGCATAAAAACTTCCCACAATTATTCCCGATACCGAAAGTGGCAATGTTCGAACTCGAGCGGCTTCAATCCAGTGTTTCATTTTTAAATTTGTTTAAAAGTTTAAGGGTTTAAAGGTTTAAAAATTGTTTAAGAGTTTAAAGTTGTTCCGTAAATACTGCAAACTGAACACTGTTTCATGGCAACCACTTTTTTTCAAAATTCGGTTTTCTTTTTTCCAAAAAAGCATCTCTTCCTTCTTTGGCTTCTTCGGTCATGTAAGCCAAACGTGTCGCTTCGCCAGCAAAAACTTGTTGCCCAACCATGCCATCATCGGTTAAATTCATGGCGAATTTTAGCATTTTTATGGATGTTGGCGACTTTGCTAAAATTTCTTGCGCCCATTCATAAGCGGTATCTTCTAACTCGTCATGAGGAATTACTGCGTTTACCATTCCCATTTCAAAAGCTTCTTGAGCGTTATAATTTCTACCTAAAAAGAAAATCTCACGCGCTTTTTTCTGTCCAACCATTTTGGCTAAATAGGCCGAACCATAGCCGCCATCAAAACTCGTTACATCAGCATCAGTTTGTTTAAAAATAGCATGTTCTTTACTTGCCAAAGTCAAATCACAAACCACGTGCAAACTATGACCGCCACCAACTGCCCAACCGGGAACTACAGCTATAACGGCTTTTGGCATAAACCGTATCAATCGTTGCACATCCAAAATATTCAATCGGTGATACCCATCATCGCCCACGTATCCTTGTTGACCGCGAGCTTTTTGATCGCCACCACTGCAAAACGAATACACACCATCTTTAGAACTTGGTCCTTCGGCAGAAAGCAAGACTACGCCAATGGAGGTATCTTCTTGTGCATCATGAAACGCTTGTAACAATTCGGATGTGGTTTTCGGACGAAATGCATTGCGAACATCGGGACGATTAAATGCTATTCTTGCAACGCCATTGCATTTTTTATAGGTGATATCTTCAAACACTTTAGCGGTTTGCCATTGTATTTTACTCATAAACAAAGGTTTTAGTATGATTTCTTATTTTTTTCGTTAAAAAAACAGTGCAAGAAAAGAATTGCATTATTTTAGCGTAAAAATAAATCATTTTTAACTCAAATTCTAAAACTCAAAGGAATACTTATGAATAAATCTTATTTTACCTTATCATTACTGCTAGCTAGTTTGTTAGGATTTTCACAGCCCTATACATTTCAAATTTTAAAGGACATCCAAGCTACTCCTGTTGTCTCTCAAGGTCAAACGGGTTCGTGTTGGAGTTTCTCTACCACTTCTTTTTTAGAAGCTGAAATTATTCGTTTGACAGGCAATAAGATTGACCTGTCTGAAATGTATACAGTGCGCAATACTTATCTTGATAAAGCCGAAAACTATGTCATGCGACAAGGAAAAGCACAGTTTGGAGAAGGCGGATTAAGCCACGACGTAATCAATAGCGCCCGAAAATATGGCATTGTTCCTGAAAGTAGTTTTAATGGAAAAACAAATCCTGATTTAAAGTACGACCATTCTAAAATGGTTGCCGAATTAGAGGCGGTTGTTAAAAAAGCGGTAGCAGAAACGCCAAAAAAATACCCAAATTGGAAAGAAGATTATGTTGCCATTCTAGACAAATATATGGGAAAATTTGATGAAAACACTAAGTTTGTTTGGGCTGACTTAAGTTTAGATAAAAAAGTAGTATCAGAGGAAAATAAGCTTACTCCTCAGCAATTTTTAAGTACAACTAAACTTAATTTAGATGATTATGTTACCATTACTTCGTTTACAAATCAAACGTTTTACACTCCATTTATTTTAAGTATTCCCGATAATTTTGCTAACGGAAGTATGTATAACGTGCCTTTAGATGAATTTATACAAAACATTGATAATGCTTTAGATAAAGGTTTTACGTTAGCATTAGATACTGATGTAAGCGAAAGTACTTTTTCAGGTCAATATGGTATTGCTGTTATTCCAGAAAACGACACGGATTCTAAAACCATTTTAACAGAAATTAACCCCGAAAAAAAGATTTCTCCTGATTATCGTCAAGCGGAATTTGAAAATTACAACACACAAGACGACCACTTAATGCATATTATTGGGAAAGTTATAGACCAAAAAGGAAACCACTATTACAAAGTAAAAAACTCTTGGGGAACAAATTCGGGGAAAGAGGGATTTGTTTACATGAGTATTCCATACATAAAATTAAAAGCTATTTCGGTAATGGTGCATAAAGATGGGTTAACCAATAAAACTAAAAAAGTTCTGGGTATATAGCAAGATTAAGGATAATTTGACTAGTCCCAAGTAATCGATACAGATTATTTAGGACTAGTCATTGTTATAATTATAAAATTCAAACTCTACCAATGAAACAATTTACACGTCAAGAAAAATTCAAAATCCTCTTTAGTTTTCCTGTAATTATTGCAGCTCTTGGCTATTTTGTCGACATTTATGACTTATTGCTTTTTGGCATTGTTCGAATTCAAAGTTTAAATGATTTGCATTTGGATGCCGATAAAGTAGGCACTATGATCATCAATTTCCAGATGACGGGAATGATTGTAGGCGGAGTTTTGTGGGGAGTTTTTGGCGATAAAAAAGGACGGCTATCGGTTTTGTTTGGCTCTATTTTGATGTATTCGTTAGCCAATATTGCATGTGGACTTTTACCCCAAATTAATTTTGGTGATAAAGCCATGATTTATGCTTGGTTGCGATTTATTGCCGGCGTTGGATTAGCTGGAGAATTGGGAGCCGGAATTACTTTAGTTTCAGAAACATTACCCAAAGAACTTCGCGCTATTGGAACTTCTATAGTAGCTGGTTTTGGCGTTTTAGGCGCAGTGGTAGCTCATTTTACAGTAGAACTTTCGGGCAGCTGGTCAACAGCGTATCTTATTGGTGGCGGTTTAGGTTTGGCCTTATTAGTGTTGCGCATTAGAGTGGCAGAAAGCGGCATGTTTAAATCGGTTAAAGAAAATTCAAAAATTAAAAGAGGTAATTTTTTATCCCTATTGACCAATAAAACTCTTTTTATTAAGTACATGAAATGTATTTTTATTGGCGTTCCTATATGGTATTGCATTGGAATATTGGTTTTTATGGCCAATCAATTTGCTCCTGAAATGGGCATTACCAAAATAGACCCTGCAAAAGCTATTGTTTGGACCTATACTTTTGGCTCGATTGGCGACTTTGCAAGTGGTTTTATTTCTCATTTGTTGCATTCCCGAAAGAAAACAATTCTCTACATGATGTTATTTACAGCATTAGGTGTTGGTTTATTACTTTTTGGTGGAACTAAAAGTGAAAATACCTACTATTTCTTTTGTGCCTGGATGGGTTTGAGTACTGGATTTTGGGCCATGTTTGTTACTTTGGCTGCCGAACAATTTGGAACTAATTTGCGAAGCACTGCCACCACCAGCATTCCTAATATGGTTCGTGGTTGCGTTCCTTTAATGTTAATTGGATTTGACTATCTAAAAATTACCCAAAGTGTAATAACTTCTGCTGCAATAGTTGGTGTCATCGTTTTTATCCTTGGAATTTATTCTGTAATAACTATTAGTGAAACCCATAACAAGCACATGGATTTTGTGGAATAATAAAATATTTATATGTATTATTTAGAGTATAAAAATTAGAGTTTCCATAACTATTGTTCTACGATTTACCTTTGTATCTTTGTACCGCAAAAATTTGGAAAATGGAAACTGTTTTAGATAATAACTTACCTATTGGTGGTAAGCCAAAATGGCTAAAGGTTAAGTTACCTATTGGTCAAAAGTATACTGAACTTCGCGGTTTAGTTGATAAATATAAACTAAATACCATTTGCACCTCGGGTAGTTGTCCTAATATGGGTGAATGTTGGGGAGAAGGCACTGCAACCTTCATGATTCTAGGGAATATCTGTACGCGTTCTTGTGGTTTCTGTGGTGTGAAAACGGGCAGACCTGAAACAGTGGATTGGGATGAACCTGAAAAAGTGGCGCGTTCAATCAAAATTATGAAAATCAAACACGCCGTTATCACTAGTGTAGATAGAGACGATTTGAAAGATATGGGTTCTATCATTTGGTTGGAAACCGTGCAGGCCATTCGCAGAATGAATCCAGAAACGACTCTGGAAACACTTATTCCAGACTTTCAAGGTGTAGAAAGAATTATAGATAGAATTATAGAAGCCAATCCCGAAGTAGTTTCTCATAATGTAGAAACCGTTCGCAGATTAACTCGAGAAGTTCGAATTCAAGCAAAATATGATAGGAGTTTGGCAGTTCTTAACTATTTGAAACAGCAAGGTATCAAGAGAACTAAATCGGGAATAATGCTTGGCCTAGGAGAAACCGAAGAAGAAGTAATTCAAACCATGCAGGATTTGAGAGATAACAATGTGGATATTGTTACAATAGGTCAATATTTGCAACCCAGTAAAAAACACTTACCTGTAAAAGAATTCATCAGACCGGAACAGTTTGAGAAATACGAAAAAATTGGAAAAGAAATGGGTTTCCGTCATTTAGAAAGTGGTGCATTGGTGCGTTCGTCTTATCACGCGGAGAAACATATTCTATAAAATGTTTAAACAATTTTAAACTTTGAATAAAACAAAAATTGCCATCAATGGTTTTGGAAGAATAGGAAGAAATTTGTTCCGATTGCTTTTAAAACACCCAACGATTGAAGTAGTTGCCATTAATGATATTGCCGATAACCGTACAATGGCGCATTTGATAAAGTACGACAGTATACATGGTGTTTTGCCTTGTGCCGTTTCCTTTGATAATACTTCTATAATTGTTGACGGAAAATCATATTCTTTTTTTCATGAAAAAGAAATTAGCAATCTTAATTGGAAAGATATTGATTTTGTGGTGGAATGTACTGGGAAATTTACCTCTCTTGAAGAAATTAATAAACACATTCTGGCTGGAGCCAAAAAAGTAATACTCTCCGCACCATCTGAAGTACCCGAAATTAAAACTGTCGTTCTTGGTGTAAATGAATATATCTTAGACGGAACAGAAACCATTGTTTCCAATGCCAGCTGCACAACCAACAATGCTGCACCGATGATTAAAGTAATCAACGAACTTTGTGGCATTGAACAAGCTTATATCACCACTGTTCACTCCTACACTACTGATCAAAGTTTGCATGACCAACCCCATAAAGATTTACGTCGCGCTCGCGGTGCAAGTCAGTCTATTGTTCCTACTACAACTGGTGCAGCCAAAGCACTCACCAAAATTTTTCCAGAAATGGAAGGTAAAATTGGCGGTAGCGGCATCCGAGTTCCTGTTCCCGATGGTTCATTGACAGATATTACTTGTTATGTAAAAAAACAAGTTTCTATTGAACAAATAAATAGAGCGTTTAAAATAGCGTCTGAAACTAACTTAAAAGGAATAGTAGCTTATACCGAAGATCCTATTGTTTCGGTTGATATTATTGGCAATTCGAATTCGTGTCTTTTTGATGCTCAATTAACTTCTGTTATCGGTAAAATGGTAAAAGTAGTAGGTTGGTATGACAATGAAATTGGGTATTCTAGTAGAATAATAGATTTGATTTTATTGATGGAAAACAACGTTTTATTAAAAAATAAAATCTGTTAGTATTGAAGAATCAACTCTTTAATCAATTGTCTGACTTTTGGTTCTGCAGCATTTGCAGCTTTTAATACTTCTTCATGAGTAATGCTTTCTAAATATTCTTCACTACCAATATCTGTAATTACAGAAATTCCAAAAGTCTCTAAATCCATATGGCGTGCAACGATTACTTCGGGAACGGTTGACATTCCAACACAATCGGCACCCAAAACTTTTACCATTTTGTACTCATGCAAGGTTTCAAAAGTCGGCCCTTGCAATCCCATATAAACCCCATCAAAAACTTCAATATTTTGAGCAATTGCAATTTCTTTAACCTTGGCAATCATTTTCACGCTATAAGGTTCACTCATATTAACAAATCTTGGTCCAAAACGTTCGTCATTTTTTCCTCTCAACGGATGTTCAGGCATCATATTGATGTGGTCTTTGATCACCACAATGGAACCCACTTTATAATTGGGATTTACACCACCAGAAGCATTAGAAACAATCAATTTTGTTACGCCTATATACTTCATGACACGAACTGGAAAAGTTACTTCTTGCATGGAATATCCTTCGTAGTAATGAAATCTGCCTTGCATGGCTACAACCTTTTTATTCCCAATGGTTCCAAAAACCAAAGCGCCTTTATGACCTGCAACTGTTGAAACAGGAAAGTTTGGAATTTCATGATAGGGCAATATAAATTCAATTTTTAAATCATCGGTAAAACTCCCTAATCCTGAACCTAAAATCACACCATATTCTGGAGTAAAATTGGTTTTGTTTTTTATAAAATTAACGGTTTCTTGTACAAGTTCCCACATAGTTTAAAATTGTTTTATCAAAAGATTCCTGATTATCCACAAACTTGCTTTTGATAGGTAAAAAATATAATTGTTTTGCTAAAATTTCAGCGTCCAAACGTACAAAATCCTTTTCGGTTGTGACTATAATTTTATCTTTGGCTTTGTTTTTTATGACTGAAATATCGCTTTCGCTAAAATGATGATGATCGGGAAATGACATAAAATCATCTCCTTCTTTTTGCAAATAATCAAAAAACGGTTTTGGCTTAGCAATTCCGGCTAACAAAACTTTTTCTTTTGATTTAATTTCCGAAACTTCTAACGTGTTATTTTGATTATAAATTTTGTCATCGTATTCAATACAACTGAAAAAAATAGGAATAGCAAGACCAATTTTGTTTTTAATAGTTTCCTGTTCAAGTTCAGAAATTGTTGGCGGACATTTAGTGACAATTATCATGTTGGCTCTTTTAGCGCCATTACTACTTTCGCGAAGGTTTCCTGTAGGCAGCATAACATCATCACAATACAAATCGTCATACGAAGTCAAGAGAATGTAAAATCCCGCTTTCACTTTGCGGTGTTGAAAAGCATCATCAAGCAAAATGACTTCGGGTTTATCCTTTGCAGATATTAATTTTTCAATCCCATTTTTCCTATCAATATCAACTGCAACTTGAATATTGGGAAACTTTTTATAATATTGATAAGGTTCATCACCTAGTAATGCTGCATTAGCGTTGGCATCAGCCAAAACAAAACCTTCCGATTTTCTTTTATAACCTCTACTCAACGTGGCGGCTTTATATTTTGGTGAAATTAACCGAATTAAATATTCAATTTGAGGTGTTTTTCCAGTACCACCAGTACTTAAGTTTCCAACAGCAATAATTGGAATGTCAAAAGAATAGGATTTTAGTATACCTTTATCATAAAGATAATTTCTAATTGAAGTGATAAAGCCATACAGTATGGCAAAAGGGAAAAGAATTTTTCGCAACAAAATCATAGTACGAAAATAGAGAATTTGCCTCGAATACGATAATGAAATGTAGAATTTTAATAAAAAAGATTTTATCTTTGAAAAGTTTCAATTCAAAAAAACTAATTGAATTTATAGGAGTTTAACAATGAAAATATTTTATTTTTTAATCACTCTGTTTTTTATCAATACGGTCTCTGTTTTCTCACAAGAAATAGAGAATGCCGCTATATTAAAAGTCATTTTTACAAAATATTATAAAACCGAAAAAGTAATTGTCAAAGGCAGATTACAACTCCTTAGTTTCTATTGCAATAAAGCACCTAATAATGAAGAAGTGATTGAAGTCATTTCGGGAAATGAATTGTTAAAAAAAAATGCAGCCGAAATAAAAAAACAAATTGTATTTGTCAATGAAAACTGGTCTGAGGCCTACAATCTATTATTTGACAATCAAAATCAATATCTAAAAAGTAAAGTCAACGCTTGTGTAACATTAGAAGAATTTCAAGAAATTTCAAAACAATACGGCGAAAACAATCAAAGATTACTCATTGTAAATAAACCCATTTACTTTTTAAAAAATCAATTTGCTTTAGTTAAAGTAGCTTTTTACAGAAACATCGAACACAACAGCGGGCGATTTCTATTGCTTGAAAAAGTAAATGAACAATGGATTATCAGAGAATATTTAAATGAATGGGCAACATAGGAAGTGTTCAGTATTCAGTTTCAGTGTTCAGTTGCTGAGTTCAGTTGGAGGAAGGAAGTTGTTATTTAGCAAAAAAAAATGAAAAAATGAAAATAAAAGAAATACTCTCAATCCTAGAAGAAATGGCACCTTTGGCCTATGCCGAAGATTTTGATAATGTGGGTTTGCTCGTTGGCGATTCCAATACCGAAGCCACAGGAATATTGGTTTGCCACGATGCTTTGGAAAGCGTTATTGACGAAGCCATTACCAAAAAATGTAACTTAGTAGTTTGCTTCCACCCTATTATTTTCTCAGGTTTAAAAAAAATCACAGGTAAAAATTACGTCGAACGCGCGGTGCTCAAAGCCATCAAAAACGACATTGCCATTTATGCTGTTCACACTGCTTTGGACAATCATAAACATGGTGTCAACAAAATATTCTCGAATGCTTTGGGATTAATCAACACTAAGATACTCGTTCCTAAACAAAATTTTATTCAAAAACTGGTTACTTACACCATTCCCGAAAATGTTGAAGCATTACGAAATGCCTTGTTTGAAGCTGGTGCTGGAAAAATTGGCAACTATGAAGATTGCAGTTTCAATTCCAAAGGCATCGGAACTTACATGGGTAACGAAGACAGCAATCCCGAAATAGGCGAACGTTTTGAATTTGTAGAAAATGAAGAAATCAAAATTGAAGTGACTTTTGAAAAACATTTGCAAAGCAATATTTTAAAAGCACTTTTTAAAAATCATGTATACGAGGAAGTTGCTTATGAAGTGTATGATTTACAAAACACGCATCAAACCATTGGTTTGGGAATGATTGGCGAGTTGGAAAAACCCATGAGTGAAAACGACTTTTTAGCTTTTGTCAAAGACAAAATGCAATGCGGTGGTATCAGACATAGTATTTTGTTGGGAAAACCAATAAAAAAAGTAGCGGTTCTTGGCGGTTCGGGAAGTTTTGCCATTAGCAATGCCAAACAAGCTGGAGCTGATATTTTTTTAACCGCAGATTTAAAGTACCACAACTTTTATGAAGCTGAAAATCAATTGGTTTTAGCCGACATTGGTCACTTTGAAAGCGAAAGATTTACAAAAAATTATATTGTTGATTTTCTTAAGAAAAAAATCCTTAATTTTGCCATCATTTTTTCGGAAGAAAATACAAATCCAGTTAAGTACTTATAAAATATGGCGACTACAAAAGAACTAAGTGTTGAAGACAAATTAAGAGCTATCTACGACCTACAAATCATAGATACTAGAATTGATGAAATCAGAAACGTTAGAGGTGAATTACCTTTAGAAGTGGAAGATTTAGAAGATGAAGTAACCGGTTTAAGCACTCGTTTAGATAAATTAAAAAGTGATTTAGTTCTAATTGAAGAACAAATTAAAACCAAAAAAAATGCAATTGATGAACATCAAGCCGCAATAAAAAAATACACTACACAACAAAAAGAAGTTCGCAATAACAGAGAATTCAACTCATTGACGAAGGAAGTGGAATTTCAAGAATTGGAAATTCAATTAGCCGAAAAGCAAATCAAAGAATTGAAAGCTACTATCGAACACAAAAAAGAAGTAATTGCTACTTCTAAAGAAAAATTAGAGCAGAAAACATTGCACTTAAAGCATAAAAAAGCGGAGCTAAATGATATCATGGCTGAAACTCAAAAAGAGGAAAGCTTTTTAACTGAAAAATCCGCTGAGTATGAAGCTTTAATAGAAGAAAGATTATTAGCTGCCTACAAAAGAATTCGTTCAAGTGTTCGCAATGGTTTAGCAGGAGTATCAATAGAGCGTGGCGCATCGGCAGGTTCATTTTTTACGATACCACCACAAATACAAGTAGAAATTGCTGCTAGAAAAAAAATAATTACTGATGAACATTCAGGAAGAATTTTAGTAGACTCTGCCTTAGCAGAAGAAGAAAAAGAAAAAATGCAAAAATTATTTGCTCACTTATAATAACTTAATCCCGTCACATTCGGCAAACGAGACGGGATTTTTTATGAAGAAAATTCAATATTACATTCTTACCAAATCAATTGGGCTGTATCTAAACATGCTTAGTTTCTTTAATGAAGAGAAAGCAAAAAATAGTGCTTACACCCTTTTTAGTCAACCTCGAAAAGGAAAAATTAAAAAAGAAAAGCTGCCCAAAACATTACAAAAGGCAACATTCGAAACTTTTCAATACTTAGATGATAATTTTCAAACCTACATTTGGAAAGGTGACAAAAACATCATTCTTTTAATTCATGGTTGGGAAAGCAACTCTTCAAGATGGAAAAAGTTATTACATCATCTAAAACCCCGAGGAAACACTATAATAGCCATTGATGGGCCAGCACACGGATTGAGTGAAGGCAAAGAGTTTAATGCACCAAAATATGCCGAATTTATCAATGTCGTAACTCAAAAATACCAAGCTCAAACCATCATTGGACATTCTATTGGTGGTGCAGCCATCGCTTACTATCTTCACAAATACAAAAATCCTTTGATAGAAAAAGTAGTTCTACTCGGTTCTCCATCTGATTTTAAAATTTTGAGCGATAATTATGTTTCCCTTTTAAGTTTGAATAAAAAGATTAAAATACGGCTAGAAAATTATTACCAAGAAAAATTCAATATTCCTATTGATGATTTCTCAGGACATCAATTTGCTAAAACCTTTACTCAAAAAGCGTTTATCGCACATGATACTCATGATAAAGTGGTTCTCGTTGAAGAAGGTCGCAAATATGCAAGCACATGGAAAAATGCAATTTATTATGAAACTACTAACTTAGGACATAGTATGCACGACGCTGATTTGTATCAAAAAATTGTCGATTTTATTTAAGGAGCGAAAAGTTCGGGCGTTTTTAGCTACCATTTTCCTGCTTTCCGCGTTACACGGTAACCAGCTCCAATCAGGGCTAGACAGTAATGGTATTGCTATTTCAGCCATCTAAAATTCTGAAAATCAATTAATACCAAGATTTAGCACCCATATTGATACAACTTTTTGCCATTTCTGTAAAAAAATTACTTTTCAACAATAAAAATTCCCTATTTTTAACAAAATCATTACTACTTACATTTACAAATTATTCCCAATCATGAAAATAGATAAAATTCAAGCACTTCGTGGACCAAACATTTGGAGTGTACAACGCAAAAAATTAATCCAAATGCGTCTTGACTTGGAAGAGATGGAACAATTACCAACCAATAAAATTGAAGGTTTTCGGGAACGAATAGAAGCCATGTTCCCAACCATGATTGAGCATCGCTGTTCAGAAGGGACTCGTGGAGGTTTCTTTTCACGCATCGAACGTGGCACTTGGATGGGACATGTAATTGAGCATATCGCATTAGAAATTCAAACATTGGCTGGAATGGAAACGGGTTTTGGACGAACTCGTGAAACTAAAACGCCAGGAATTTATAATGTGGTTTTCAGCTATACCGAAGAAAATGTGGGACTATTTGCTGCTGAAAGTGCTGTAGCCATTGCCGAGGCATTGATTGCCGGTAATGATTATGATGTTGAAGCTGATATTCAAAAAATGCGCGAAATTCGGGAACGCGTACGTCTTGGTCCTAGCACAGGAAGTATTGTTGAAGAAGCTGTTGCTCGAGATATTCCCTGGATACGTTTGGGTACAAATTCTTTGGTACAATTAGGTTATGGCATCAATCAAATGCGTTTTCAAGCTACTATTACCTGTAAAACGAGTAGTATTGCCGTTGATATCGCTTGCAATAAGGAACAAACCAAAAGAATGCTTGATTTAGCTTCTATTCCTGTGGCTAATGGGGGAATTTGTGTTGATGAAGAGGATTTGACTGATGTAATCAAAAAAATTGGTTACCCAATTGTGATAAAACCATTAGATGGAAATCATGGAAAAGGTGCTTCTATTAATGTAAAAAAATGGGAAGATGCTGTTGAAGGATTAGCGTATGCCAAAAAATACAGTCACCGAGTGATTGTGGAAAAATTTATTACTGGCTATGATTTTAGAGTTTTGGTGATTGATAACAAACTCGTTGCGGCGGCAAAAAGAGAACCTGCGCACATAAAAGGTGATGGAATTCAAACAATTCAACAACTAATAGACGAAACAAATCTTGACCCAAAACGTGGCTATGGTCATGAAAATGTATTAACTCAAATTGATGTGGATAGAGACACTACCGATTTATTGGAAAAACTAAATTACACCTTAGAAACTGTTCCAAAAAAAGGAGAAGTGGTTTATCTAAAATCAACAGCAAATTTAAGCACTGGTGGAACATCGATTGATGTGACCGACATGATGCATCCCGAAAATATTTTTCTTTGTGAACGGATTTCACGTGTTATAGGATTAGACATTTGCGGTGTAGACATTATGGCCGAAAATTTAACACAACCCCTCAAAGAAAATGGCGGATGTATTCTAGAAGTAAATGCGGCTCCAGGATTCCGAATGCACCTAGCTCCTTCTGAAGGATTGCCAAGAAATGTGGCTGCTCCCGTTATTGACATGCTTTATCCTCCGGGTAAACCAAGTCGTATTCCAATCATTGCCGTGACTGGAACCAACGGTAAAACAACCACCACTCGATTATTGGCTCATATTGTAAAAAATAATGGCTATAAAGTTGGTTTTACTACATCAGATGGAATTTATGTACAAAACCACATGATGGAAAAAGGAGATACAACCGGACCTATTTCTGCCGAATATATCTTGAAAGACCCAACGGTAGAATTTGCAGTGCTTGAAACAGCACGTGGTGGAATTTTACGCTCAGGATTGGGATTTAGTCGATGTGATATTGGAATTATTACCAACATACAAGAAGATCATTTGGGATTGAGCGATATTCACACCTTAGACGATTTAGCACGTGTAAAAGCTACTGTAGTCAGAAGTATTAAAAAAGACGGCTGGGCCATTTTAAATGCCGAAGATGAGCAATGTTTAAAAATTGCAAATGAGTTAAGTTGCAATGTGGCCTACTTTAGTATGGATGAAAACAATCCTAAAGCAAAGCAGTTTTCTAAAGAAGGTAAAATTGTAGCCGTATACGAAAACGGATACATTACCATCAAAAAAGGAGAATGGAAAATTCGCGTTGAAAAAGCTTCTCATGTTCCTTTAACCATGGGTGGAAAAGCAAAATTCATGATAGCAAATGTCTTAGCCGCAACACTCGCAAGTTATTTACAAGGATTCAAAACCGATGACATTAGTTTGTCATTACAAACTTTTATTCCTAGCGCTGCTCAAACTCCTGGTCGAATGAACGTTTTTGAATTCAAAAAATTTAAGGTTTTAGTTGATTTCGCTCATAATCCGGCAGGTTATAGAGGTATTGAAGATTATTTAAGTACTATTGAAGCTACCAAAAAAATCGGAATCATTGCCGGTGTTGGTGACCGTCGTGACGAAGATATTAAAGAATGTGCAACCATTGCGGCACGAATGTTTGACCATATTATTATTCGTCAAGAAAAACATTTGCGAGGCAGAACCGAAGAGGAAATCATTGGTTTAATCATGGAAGGTATTGCTGAAAGTGGAAGAACAGTAACTCATGAAATTATCAAAAAAGAAGTGGAAGCAATCAAACACGCTATAGATAATGCCGAAGAAGGAAGTTACATTACCGCACTTAGTGATGTTGTGACCAATGCCATCAATATTGTTCAAGAATATTTAGATAAAGAAAATGAAGGTAATGACGATTAAGAATTATAAAAAATAAAATTTTACATGACCAAATTATCCCAATGTATTGACCAACTTGAAAAAAAGATTATACTGCATGAAAAAATAAACCTTGCTGTTTCACAATCCTCTATTGGTTGGCATATTGACCATAGTTTATTAGTCATTAATGGAATAGTGGCACAATTAAAAAATTCTAATCCAAATCAATATAAATGGCGATTTAATTTGTCTCGATTCTATATTCAAACGATTAATAAAATTCCTAGAGGAAAAGGAAAAGCACCTAAAATAGTTCAACCAACAGAAACAACCTCAACAGATGGATTAATTGCTAAACTAGAGTTAGCAAAAAAAAATAGCCACGAACTGGAAAGTCTTGATCCAAAGTGTTATTTTGCTCATCCCTATTTTGGTAATTTGAATGTGAAAAAATCAATTTGGTTTCTAGAACTTCATACCAAGCATCATTTGAAAATTATAGAAGATATTTCTCTTAATCCATAATATTTTCATCTCCAACCTGTATTTTTAAATATATTTACGTTCAATTAAAAAAGTACTTCATGAACAAAAAGATTTTACTCCTCGTTTGCTTTTTAGTGGCATATTCAACTCAAGCCCAGTTAAAAAAATTCAGCTTAGAAGAAGCCGTTTTACAACAAAACAGAAAATTTGGCGCCGATAAATTAACCGGTTTTCAATGGATACCCAATTCCAATACTTATATTTATTACACCGATTCTTGGACAAAAATGATGAGTGCCAATGTGACAAAAAAAGATGCCGTTGAATTGGTAAAACTTAACGACATCAATACCGCACTTGGAACTAAATTAAAAAGTTTCTTTGGGGTACAATGGATTGATTCAACTACCATTTTAATTTCTGAAACAGGAAAGTATTACAGTTATAACATCAATACTAAATTAGGAAAACTTATTCAAGAAGTTCCAGAAACTGCCGAAAATCAAACCTTTGATGACGCAAAAATAAATGTAGCATTTACAGAATCAAACAATTTATACTACTTTAATAAAAATAAAGAGAAGATAACAGTTACCAATAATTTAGATAAAAATATTGTTTCAGGACAAACCATTTCTAGAAATGAATTTGGCATTAATGAAGGCATTTTTTGGTCGCCGCAATCAACGTTTCTAGCATTTTATCAAAAAGACGAAACAGATGTTGCCGATTATCCATTATTGAACATCAATGAAACTCCTGGGAAATTGGTAAATATTAAATATCCAATGATTGGTCAAAAATCAGAAAAAGCAAGCGTTGGAATTTACAATTTGGCTACACAAAAAACAGTTTTTATTTTGCCAAGAGGAAATACCGATGATTATTTGACAAACCTCACTTGGTCACCAGATGAAAAATACCTACTTATTGCTGCGTTAAATCGTGGTCAAAATAATATGAATTTGGATTTATACGATGCTTCAACAGGTTCGTTTATCAAGACACTTTTTAATGAAAAAAATAATGCTTGGGTTGAACCAGAACATCCTGCATTTTTCCCAAACAATAAATCAAATAACTTCGTTTGGATTTCCGAAAAAGACGGATTTAACAACCTTTATTATTATTCTATTGACGGAAAATTAATCAAACCACTGACTACCAATAAATTTCCAACTCGCGAAATTATTGGAGCAAATTCAGCTGGAAACGAAATTTATTTCAAAGCAACTGGTGAAAAAGGCATTAATATGTTGGTGTATAAAGTTGATTTAAAAGGAAAACAAACCTTGATTACCAAAGACGAAGGTGTTCATAACGTGATGGTTTCTACTGATGGAAATTGGATTTTTGATGAATATTCAAATCATTCCACACCATCAAAATCATTATTATATGATAAAAAGGGCAAGGCAATCACTTTACTCGAAAGTAAAAACAAATTTGAAGGTTACGAAATGGGTTCGGCAGAAATCAATATCATCAAAGCTGCTGATGGCACAACCGATTTATACACACGATTAATCAAACCGAGTAATTTTGATTCTTCAAAAAAATATCCCGTTCTAATTTATGTTTATGGCGGACCACATGCACAAATGATCACCAATTCTTATCTCGATGGTGCTAACCTTTGGATGTATTGGATGGCAGAACAAGGATATTTGGTTTTTACAGTTGACAATCGCGGTTCAGACAATCGCGGATTTGCATTTGAAAGTGTAATTCATGGAAGATTAGGTGTTAACGAAATGGAAGACCAATTAAAGGGTGTTGACTACTTAAAATCATTGCCCTATGTAGATGGTAATCGTTTAACGGTTCATGGTTGGAGCTATGGCGGATTTATGACAACATCGTTAATGCTAAGAAAACCAGACACTTTCAAAGTGGGTGTCGCCGGTGGACCAGTAACCGATTGGAAATACTATGAAATCATGTATGGCGAACGTTACATGGACACACCAGCCGAAAACCAAAAAGGATTTGATGAAGCATGTGTGATGAATTATGCCAAAGATTTGAAAGGAAAACTGCTCTTAATTCATGGAACAAGTGATGATGTGGTTGTAGAACAGCATAATCTTTCGCTAGTTAAGAAATTCGTTGAAGTAGGAAAACAAGTTGATTATTTTCCCTATCCAATGCATAAACACAATGTACTAGGTAAAGACAGAGTACACTTGATGACTAAAGTGTTGAATTACATTATTGAGAATAATAAGTAGTCAAGACTGCAACAATAAAATCCCAAATTCCAATGTCTCACTGAGCTTGTCGAAGTGTATTGGAATTTGGTATTTTTTTTGGAATTTAAATTCTATGTCTTCTGAGGTTTCTTTCTTGCCGCGGGAAACAATACATTATTCAAAATCAATCGGAAACCTGGAGAGTTTGGATGCTAATCTAAAAAAGTTGACTCATTTCCCAGTCGATGTTGGTAATCCTCAGGTTTGAAATACATACGCAAACCTTGTAACAAATATTCTTCCTTACCCTACATAGAGCAACGAGGAATGCTAACAGTTAAACCAAAGAGATTGAAAATTACAGAAGACATTAGAAATCAATAAGATACTATTTATGCTGTATGTAAAAAAACTTCTGCTGGAATACTAAAATAGTTTTTGAGTTTCTGTGCCATTTTTAAAGTTATTTCACGTTTTCCAGATAAAATTGCCGAAACATGCCCTTTGCTCCCAATGATGCTCTCTAAATCTTTGGCTTTTAAACCTTGTTCTTCCATTTTATATTTAATCACTTCCAAGGCATCCAAGGATGGTAATTGAAAATGTTTATCATCATAATCTTTTACCAAAACCAATAACAATTCTAATTCATCATTTTGGGGGGAATTGACTTCCGATTGAAAAATTTCCATCAATCGTAATGAAGCTTTATTATAGTCTTCTTCCGTTTTTAGCACTTTCCAGTTCATTGTTATTTTGTTTTAAAATTTAAAATATTAGTATCAAATAAAACAGTTTCCACTTTTATTTTATCATATTCCTTGTGTGTGCCAAACCAAATTACATAACATGCTTTTTGGATAAAATTCACTGAAATCAATAAACGAAAATCATTCCCTTTGATATTAAAAACAACCCTATTATTGTTTATTATACTAGCGTTGCCATAGATTTTTTTTAATTCATTAAAATTTTGAAATTCCATTTTAGAAAACTCTGCGTGCCAAATTAACAATTGTGTTTTAGCTAATGGGTAATTAGCTATATAATACAAAATTGTTTTTTTGACCAAAATTTTCATTGGTCAAAGATATAAAAAGTTTTCAATTTGCAAACTTTATTATAAAGAAAATACAATATAAAAAAAAATGATACTATTGGCGCTATAAACTAAGTCTTCTGAGGTTTCTTTCTTGCCGCGGGAAACAACACATTATTCAAAATCAATCGGAAACCGGGAGAGTTTGGATGTAAGTCTAAAACGGTGGGCTCATCGCCTACTCTATGCTGATAATCTTCGGGATCATGACCGCCATAAAAAGTGAAAAATCCTTTTCCTTTTTGACCATGAATATAACGTGCTTCGTCATTAAGTTCATTTTTTCCTAAAGTCAGCACACTCGATTTAATTAGATTACTATCAAAAGAAGTGGTTTGTCCCATAAAACCTTTAACCAATTGGGTGTGGTTTTGGCATAACATAGTTGGAATTACATCCCATTTGGCTGAGAACTCCATTAAAGTGAAATAGTCTTTCTCAAAAGGAATTCTGCGTTTTTCTGTCATATCAATATCTGAAAACTCATAACGCTCTGGTCTTCTTTCTAAAATAAAATCTTTGAAAGCGAAGGTTTTTCGATAATCTATTTTCGATTGGTAATTTGGTTCGCTATCATCACCATCAAACATGGGCTCACAAATATCAATACCTTCGGCAGCCAATGCAATATCAAAACTATCGGTTGCCGAGCACATGGCAAACATAAAACCACCGCCAATAACAAAATCTCTAATCTTTTTGGCCACAGCCAGTTTATCTTGAGATACTTTAGCAAAACCTAATTTAGCGGCTAATGCTTCGGCATCCTTTTTCTGTTCTATGTACCATGGTGCATTTCTATAGCCACCATAAAATTTACCATATTGTCCAGTAAAATCTTCATGATGCAAGTGCAACCAATCGTATAAAAGTAATTGATCACTCAAAACTTCTTCATCATAAACGACCTTAAAAGGGATTTCGGCATACGTCAAAACCATCGTTACGGCATCATCCCATGGCTGCTTTCCTGGTGGCGAATACACAGCAATTTTTGGTGCTTTTTCTAAAACAACAGTCTCTGTATTTTGTGAAGGGCTGGAAATTTCAGCTAAAATTGATTGCATCTCGGCATCGGATAAAATCTCAAAACTCACGCCACGAATTTGACATTCTTTTCTAATTTCGGAAGCATCGGGCAAAAGGAAAGAACCGCCTCGGTAATTTAATAACCAACTGGCTTTGAATTGTTTGTCCAATGCCCAATAGGTAATTCCATATGCTTTTAGATGATTTTTTTGAGTGGATTCATCCATTGGCAACAAGATGAAATTCGCATTGACTATAGAAAAATAGAGCAATCCAACTAACAAAAAAATGGTCTTTATATAATTCATTGGTAATAAAATAATACTAATCGAAGATACGCCTTTTATCAGTATAATAAAAAATAAAAAATCATAAAAAATTTCTAAAAAACAGGTAGAATTACGTATAGCTGACTAAATTATTCCTTTTATTTTTGACAAATAATAATTACATAAATTTTTATTTCACATGGAAGATCCAATCAAAAGTTTAAGTATAGTTAGTAAAATAGGGTTAGTAATATTAGCTGTTCTAATTGTAATTAGTTGTATAATAAGTATAGATATCATTATAAGTTAAATTGAGACTGAACTTGTAATTGTGGTGAACGTGAGCTTTATTTTATAATAGACTCACGTTTTTTTTTATAAAATAACTATTTTATTTTGAATCGCAAAAACAACCAAACCTGCACTATTTTGCGAATCTGTTTTTAATAACAAGTTATTCCTGTGACCTTCAACAGTTCTTGGACTAATAAATAACTTATCAGCTATTTGCTGAGTACTATTTTGATAACATATTAATTCTAAAATTTCTCTTTCTCTTTTTGTTAAAATAATATCCTCAAAAAAAATATTTTTTCTATTATTAGTAATTAAATTTTCTTGAATTACATTCAATACCTCTTCGTTGTAGTAAAATCCTTTTTCGATTACTTGATTAATTGTAGTAATCATTTCTTCAGGAGATGAGTTTTTAACAATGTAAGAGGCAGCGCCAATTTCAATCATATTTGCTATAAAAGATTTTGTATTGTAACTTGTTAAAGCGATGATTTTAATGGAAGGAAATTCTTTATTAATAAGTTTTGTAGCCTCAACTCCATTTAGCATTGGCATTTTTAAATCCATTAGTATAATATCGGGATGAATTGAGCTCGATTTTAGGTATTCTACAACTTCACTTCCATTATTTGCTTCATAAAGAATTTGGATATTATCCTGCCTTTGCAGTAAAAAACTAATACCTTTCCGAAACAATTCTTCATCATCTGCTAAAAGCAATTTTATCTTATTCATAAATCATTAAAGATTATTTTAATTTCAAATCCATTTTTTGGAGCTGTTTTTATAAAATACTTGCCATTGAGCAAACCTATCCTGCTATCAATGTTGATTAAACCCATTCCTTTCTTGTCTTCAGAAATTTTAAAACCAATTCCATCATCAGTATAGAGTAAGCAAAAAGTGTCTTTTTCTCTAAAAAAAGTTATATTAATTGTATTAGCAACTGCATGTTTAAGTGTATTATGAAGTAATTCTTGTAAAACCCTGAAAAGCCCAAGTTGTGTATTTTTATTAAATTCATTTAAATTTAATTGGTTAGAATACTGAATATCGAATTGATTTGTTGATTTAAATTCAACAATTAATTCTTGAATTCCTGCTTCAAGTCCAAATTTTTCAAAAACTGGAGGAAATAAATCATGGGCAATTCTTCTTGAACTTTCTAATGCAGTCGATGTTAATTTATTAATATTTGCCGTTATTTCTTTAATTTCTGAAACAGATAAATTTGGACTAATTAACAAATGACTATTTAAAGAAACTATATTTAATTTTGAACTAATTTCATCATGCAAATCCTGAGCAATTCTTTTTCGTTCTGTTTCCTGAGTTAAAATAACCGTTTTTAAAATTTCCTTCTGATAATTAACTTCTAAGTTCCTTTTTTCTATTTCTTGTTTGATGATTTTTTTTCGTGAAAAATAAAAAAAAAATATTAACACTGTGGCCATCGTCATGAAAGCTAAAAAAGTATAAATAAAAATTCTAATTATTTCAGACTTGGTCTCCATTGTTTAGATAAAGGGTAAATATCTTTAAATATTAATAACTGATAAACTACATAAATGTACTCATTAAAACTCCATATAATATCAAAAACGTAATTTCCATCTATAAGTAAAAGCAAATTACCTGTTAAGAAAACTAAAGTGCTTCCGAAAAGATAAATTAACAATCCTAAATTGATGTAATAAAACTTTTTATCTTGGTTTAATAAATTATATAGATGAAATGTAGTATAAATAACTAAAGGCAATGAAGTTATAAAAATTTCAAATGGATTAAATATATAAAAATCAAGAGGATAGCTATAATAATAAATAATAAGACTTGTTATAACTAATGGAGTAATTATCTTAATTAATAACTTTTGTTTTAAATCTATCAATAATAAAAAGTAAAAATAACTTAATATAAGAAACTGTATAACAAAATAAAAATGGGTTAAAAAAATATTATGTATTTTTAGTTTAGATGTTACAAATGAAGCTATTTGAATTATAGCCATAATTAAAAGATAAAAAGCAAAAACTTTGTAAGTCTTTGCTTTTTTACTCATACTTATAAAAAATAAGAAACAATTAATTAGCAATAATATAAGTCCAAGTATTATAATCACTTACTCAGCATTTATTGTTTTTCTTGAGAATCAAGATTAAAAAGAGGACTTGTTACATCGCAAGTTTTCGGACAAGGACTAGTCATATCGTATATAAAATTTCCTTTTTGAGCATTAATTAAATCGTTACCATTTTCATCTACCCCAACAATCATTAATTTTTCCATTTGCATAATAGGATCATATCCCAAATAGGCTCTAAAATCTGCAACTCCTTCTTGATTTAATAATTGAGTCATATCTATTTTTGGGATTAGATATGCTATGACTCCATCAGGATTAGCTTTTCTGTAAAGTTGTGCCCATTCTTTAGCTTCTTTTAAATCTATTGCATTATTTGACATAATTAATCTCGTTTTATTGTTAATAATACTCAAAATTAACAATAAATTTTAATAAAATCAAAAAATGTTAAAAAAACAGGTGTTTTTACGTAGTACTAAAACGGGACATCACTATCGTCATCTTCGCTATTGAAATTGCTTCCAAAAGCTTCGTTAGCAGAAGGTAAATTTTTAGTCATGAATGGATTATCATCATGGTTCATTTTGGATGGTAAATCATCAAAAGCGCTACCAAAACTTTCAAGATTATCAAATTTACCCAGTTGACTAATAAACTTCAATCTAATGTTTTCAAGCGAACCGTTTCTGTGTTTAGCAATGATAAATTCCGCTTGGCCAGTTGTTGGAGTTTGATCTTCATCATCCCATTCATCAATTTTATAATATTCTGGACGATAAATAAAGGATACAATATCGGCATCTTGCTCAATGGCACCCGACTCACGGAGGTCAGAAAGCAATGGTCTTTTACTAGAACCACGAGTTTCTACTGCACGCGATAATTGAGATAATGCAATTACAGGAACTTCTAATTCTTTCGCCAATGCTTTTAGATTTCGGGAAATGGTAGAAATTTCTTGTTCACGGTTTCCAACACCTTTTCCATTGCTTCCTCCAGCGGTCATCAATTGAAGGTAATCCACTATAATTAATTTTATGCCATGTTGCGACGACAAACGACGGGCTTTAGCTCTCAAATCGAAGATAGAAAGCGAAGGTGTATCATCAATATACAGAGGCGCTTTTTCTAAATCTTTTACTTTGGTAGATAGCTGTTCCCATTCGTGTTTTTCTAATTTACCTGTTCTCAATTTTTCGGAAGGCAAACCAGTTTCCGATGAAATCAAACGCGTAATTAACTGTACCGATGACATTTCTAATGAAAATAACGCTACGGGATGTCCAAAATCTATAGCCATATTTCGAGCCATTGACAAAACAAAGGCAGTATTGTGCGTTACAGTACAATCTTCTAAAAGAAATAATCTATTACCATCTATTTCAAAACCATAATAATCATCAATCCTATCATATTCAACTTTAATTCCAGTTACTTTCCAATCCACTTTAGATTTCCATTCTCGGGCTTTTTTTCTCTCCACTTTTGTTGGAATATCATTTAGATTTCCAAATATCCTTAGTCTAAAAGCTTCTCCTTGAAATCCAGATGATTTAATTGAAGTTCTTTTCTTTCTAACCGAGGTTCTAAAACCCAAACTATCACAAAGAAATTTTATTTGATTTAGTAAATCTTCATTTCTTTGAACAATTTCAAAACAATTAAATTCAGAGGTATAATAGCCATCAGAGTCTATAATTCCTGCCAATAATTGTAACCTATTTTCAGTTGAATTAATTAAATATTGATTTGGAATATGTTTGTTTTGCAGTACTCCTAAAGTTCTTAATTCAGTTTGAATACAGGATGTAAATTCTACGGAAGTAAATTTGTTTTTATTTACAATAGCATAATTGTTAGTTCTATCTTTTTGTTCATATACAACCAATTCACTTTCTAAGCGAGTGGCATAATCGTTTAAATATTCTATAATCTCTTCATCAACATTTGTAATTCTTTGACTGTATGAATGCCCATCGCCAAGCCAAAGACCAAGATAATAGGGTTCTAAAGGAAGTTCTTTTTCTTTAAATTCAACACCAACTTTATACCCTTTATAATTTGATTTGAATTTTTTCGATTTTTCTAAATAGTCTTTAACTGTTATATTTAGAATATCGCCTTGCTTATGAGTTCCCTCGTTTCTACTTCTTTTTAAAGATAAAATATGGCTCTCATTTACTCTATAAGACATGGCTTTATTTTGATGAATCCAATACATTTTTTCTTGTCCACGAGCAATGGAAAGCACTTTTCTTGGAGTAGAATCATCACCCATTAATAATTCATTTTCAGAAATATCTTCTACATTTTTAAGAGAACCATCATATAGTAAAACTTTAGTGCCTTTTCCTAAACATTTTCCCATTCCCGGCCTTGCAGCAATAATGATTAAATCACTTGGTTGCCAACCCGAAGTTATTTTATCCAATTTTTCAAAACCAGTGGCAATTCCACTCATTCCCTCTTTATTGGCAATATCTTCAATTCTTTTTTTGGCTTGAATTACTAAACTTTGTGCAGTTTCGGAACTTCGTTTGATGTTTCCTTGTGTAACTTCATACAATTTGGTTTCTGCTTTATCAAGCAAATCAAAAACATCGGTAGTTTCATCATAGGACTCTTCAATAATTTCAGATGAAATTTTGATTAAGCTACGTTGTATGTATTTTTGCAGAATAATTCTGGAATGAAACTCAATATGTGCCGAAGAAGATATCTTTTGGGTAAGTTGAATGAGGTAAAAATCACCTCCTGCCAAATCTAGCTTTGCCGTCTTTTTTAACTGTGCCGAGACTGTTAATAAGTCAATGGGTTGAGAGTCTGTGAATAACTGAAAAATAGCTTCAAAAATATGCTTGTGTGCCTCTTTATAAAAAGCATCGGGTTGCAAAATATCAATAACCTCATCAACTCCTTTTTTATCAATCATCATAGCACCTAGTACAGCTTCCTCTAAGTCGAGTGCTTGCGGTGGAAGCTTCCCTTTTTCTAGGTTAATTATCGTAGTTTTATCTACTTTTATTGGGTTTATATTTCTGAGATTTTCCATGAAACGAAAGTAACTATTTTGTGAAAATTATTTGGATTGAGTTATACAAAGGCAATGTTGATAAGTTTCTGTTTTCTGTTAATAACCAAAAAAAAATCCGAAACTGTAGGGCTTCGGATTTATATTTAATTTATAAGATTTTACTCCTTATACTCGCCCATCTTGCTGTATTTGTCCATCCTTTGCGCCACTAATTGTTCTGTTGATAAATCTTTTAATTCATGATACGCTTTCATGATGTATTGCTCCACAGTTTTAAAAGTAGTTTCTTTATCGTAATGAGCTCCACCTAATGGCTCTGGGATAATATCGTCGACTAATTTTTGTTTTTTCATGTCAGTTGATGTCAGTTTCAAAGCTTCGGCGGCTTGTTCTTTGTATTCCCAACTTTTCCATAAAATAGAAGAACATGACTCAGGTGAAATTACTGAATACCAAGTGTTTTCCATCATCAAAACCCTGTCGCCTACACCTATCCCTAATGCGCCACCAGAAGCACCTTCGCCAACGATAACACAAATAATTGGCACTTTAAGACGACACATTTCAAAAATATTTCTGGCAATGGCTTCTCCTTGTCCTCTTTCTTCGGCTTCCAATCCAGGATATGCTCCTGGAGTATCAATTAAAGTAACAACTGGAATATTGAATTTCTCTGCCATTTTCATCAAGCGCAGTGCTTTTCTATATCCTTCAGGATTGGCCATCCCAAAATTACGCAACTGACGCATCTTGGTATTAATCCCTTTTTGTTGTCCGATAAGCATAAACGATTGTCCGCTTATTTTACCTAGACCGCCAATCATGGCTTTGTCATCTTTAAAACTTCTATCACCAAACATTTCTAAAAAAGTACCTTTAGTCAAATTGGTAATATGCTCTAAAGTATAAGGTCTGTTGGGATGACGAGACAACTGAACCCGTTGCCAAGCCGTTAAGTTTTTATAGATTTTCTTTTTAGTTTCTTCTAATTTTTTTTCAATTTGTTTGCAAGTTGAGGAGACATCAACATTGGACTCGGCTCCGATTACCTGACATTTATCGAGTTGTTCTTCTAATTCTTTGATTGGAAGTTCAAAATCTAAATATTCCATAGGGTTGTTAGTTTTGTTAAATCGAACAGCAAATATAAAATTTTATATTGTGATAAAAAGCACATTCAATGGATTAGTTTTAAACAATAATTAACCTCAGTATAACCTTAATTTAATTTGAGTTTGCGACTTTTTAATAGCGCATTTAATAGCACTGTTAGTAAAATTATGAAAGCACCAATATAAAATTCAAAGCTCATTTTTTCTTTTTCCTGAAAAATAAGAACCGCTAAAATAATACCATAAATGGGTTCTAAATTGATGGTCAGCATAACCGTATAAGGACTTAAAAATTTCATTACTGATGTAGATGCAATAAAAGCATAAGCAGTACAAACAGAACTTAAGAGTAATAAATAAAGAAGGTCTTTTATCGAAAGTTGGAAAAACTCAGCTGAAAAACGTTCTCCAAATAACAATATAATGGTAAAAAACAAAACACCACCACTGAGTTCATAAAACGAAATTATTGTGGCATCATAGGATTTAACCAACCTACTGTTAATTACCGCAAACAAAGCCGATAGAAAAGCAGATGTCAAAGCAGTTATCATTCCCCAAAAATAATTCCCTTCTACATTAAAAATAATATACAAACCAAGAACAACTAGTAACCCGAAGAAGACCTCATAAAAAACTATTTTTTTTCCATATAAAATGGGCTCCAATAATGAGGCAAATAAAGCACCTGTAGAGAGACAAGCTAAGGTGATGGAAATATTTGAAATTTTAATCGCATGAAAAAAGGTAAACCAATGTAACGCAATAATCAGTCCCGAAAATAAAAGTTGCATCCGTATTTTGATGGGGACTTTCAAAGACAATTTTTTATAGTAGATGTAAATAGCAATAAAACCAACAGCAAACAACATTCGAAACCAAACCAAAGGTAAAGCTTCTAGCGATATTAACGCACCGAGAATGGCTGTAAATCCCCATATAAATACAATAAAATGGAGATGAAGATAACTCTTTACATTATCGCTTGGCATTTCGAAGAAGATAAATGGCTAAAATTCCAAAAACAATATTGGGTGTCCAAACCGCTAACAATGGAGGAGCGGTTGATTTTTCGGCAAGTACACCAAAAACTTTATCTAAAAACACAAATGCAAACGCTAAAACAATCCCTATGGCTAAATTTGTCCCCATTCCGCCACGACGTTTCATGGAGGATACAGATACAGCAATAATTGTCAAAATAAAAGCCGAAACCGGAATGCTGTATTTTTTATACAACACTACTAAATAGACATTAATG
This sequence comes from Flavobacterium sp., assembly GCF_046317795.1. Classification (GTDB taxonomy): domain Bacteria; phylum Bacteroidota; class Bacteroidia; order Flavobacteriales; family Flavobacteriaceae; genus Flavobacterium. Next base: position 27,615 of record NZ_JBKCVI010000099.1, read on the forward strand.
TTGGAGGAACCTCGAGATTTTTCTTTATCGATAAATTTATGTAGTTCATTGAGTGGTAAGGTTTCGGCGATATAAACTACAGGTGTTAAATCCTCTAAATCAAAATTAAAAACAGTATCTTTTTTTTCTCCTGATTCGATGATATCACCAAAAGCACCTACTTTTCTCTTGGTATAATTAAACAGGGTATATTTTTTTGTTTTTTCGTCCCACTTTATTCTATTAGCTACGAGTTTGTATTTCAACTTGTCATTGTCAAATTTCTCCATTGAAAAATTAAATGCCGTTTTGGTAATTTCATTAAAGCTTGTTACAAAAATATACTCGTCTTTACTGGTTTGTCGAAACACATCGGTATTGTCTCTAACTTCGTTTTGTCCGTTTCCAATGAGATAAGTATACCTAAAATTTTTATATCCAGCACTCGCACTTGGCACCAGAAAAACACTCATTATCAAGGCGAAAACTGATACTATTGTGGCTCCGATAATATAAGGCCGCAAAAATCTTGTAAAGGAAATTCCCGAACTTAAAATGGCTATAATCTCGGTATTATTAGCTAATTTGGAAGTAAACCAAATAACCGATAGAAAGAGAAATATGGGAAACAACAGATTGGCAAAATAAATGGTAAAGTCTAAATAATAACTAGCAATCTCTTTAAATGGCGCTTTATTTTCAATCATTCTATTGACTTTTTCAGACACATCAATCACTATCCCAATCGGGATGAACATCAGCAGCATTACGATGAATGTGCCTAAGTAGCGTTTGAGAATGTATTTGTCAATAATTTTTAACATTGTTCAAGTTTATGGTTAATGGCTTATGGTTTATGGTTATGGTTAATAAATCTAAACCACAAACAATAAACTACAAACATTAAAGTCGTTGACTCATATTTTTTACCATCGTATCTTTCCAAACTCTAAAATCTCCTGCTAAGATATGTTTTCTAGCTTCACGAACCAACCACATATAAAAACCTAAATTGTGAATGGTTGCAATTTGTTTGCCCAAGTACTCATTGGCAGCAAACAGATGTCGCAAATACGCTTTTGTATATTCGGTATCGACAAAGGTATATCCCATTTCGTCAAGAGGTGAAAAGTCGTCTTCCCACTTTTTGTTTTTGATGTTGATAGTTCCATTGGCTGTGAATAGCATTCCGTTTCGTGCATTTCGTGTAGGCATCACACAATCAAACATGTCAATACCAAGAGCAATGTTTTCTAATATATTGATAGGTGTTCCAACTCCCATCAAATACCTTGGTTTGTCTTCGGGTAAAATTGCTGTTACCACTTCGGTCATCGCATACATTTCTTCGGCGGGTTCGCCTACCGAAAGTCCTCCAATGGCATTTCCTTCTGCTCCAGCATTGGCAATATATTCAGCCGACTGTTGCCTCAAATCTTTATAGGTACTTCCTTGAACAATTGGGAAAAAAGTTTGGTCATACCCATATTTTGTAGGCACATTTTCCAAATGATTGATACATCGGTCTAACCAGCGATGAGTCATTTTCATCGATTTTTGTGCATACCGATAATCACACGGATAAGGGGTACACTCATCAAAAGCCATGATAATATCAGCACCAATAGTGCGCTGAATTTCCATAACATTTTCGGGAGTAAAAACATGATACGAACCATCAATGTGCGATTTGAATTTTACACCTTCTTCTTTTATTTTTCTATTGGCAGAGAGAGAATACACTTGGTAACCACCACTATCGGTTAAAATATTTCTATCCCAATTCATGAACTTGTGCAATCCTCCCGCTTTTTCCAAGATTGCAGTTTGTGGGCGCAAGTATAAATGATAGGTATTTCCTAGAATAATATCGGGGTTGATCTCCTCTTTCAGCTCGCGTTGGTGTACTCCTTTTACAGAAGCTACCGTGCCAACAGGCATAAATATTGGGGTTTCAATTACGCCATGATCGGTAGTTATACTTCCGGCACGGGCACTTGAGTTTGGGTCTTTGGCTAATAAATCAAATTTCATTGTTCTCTTTAAATCAGTCGGCAAAGATAAAAGAATTGTGAATTGTGGATTGTATATTATGATTTTATTTAACAGTTTTTATAATACTTAAAAACATCCATTAACTTCTAAACAAAGATTTGCCTTTCGATAAAATTAGAATTACTTTTAACCGCTATTTTAGAATATTAATCGATGAAATCTTTCTTTAATTACTTTACAAATTTTGAAAAAATACTAATTCTGTTTGTATTTGCGATTTATTTTCATAATTTATTTATAGATATTATGCAAATTGATGCAGCACAATATGCAGGAATTTCAGCCGAAATGGCGCAAACCAATTCGTATCTTGAAGTAAAAGAATTTCAGCAAGATTACTTAGACAAACCACCCTTATTATTTTGGTTATCAAGTGTTAGTATTAAAATTTTTGGCGCAACAAATTTTGGTTATAAAATTGTTTCTTTCCTTTTCATACTTTTTTCTTTATATGCAGTTTACCGTTTTACTATTTTGTATTATTCAAGACAAATTGCAAAAAATGCGTTATTAATTTTAGCAACTACACAAGCTTATTTTTTAATTACAAACGATGTTCGAACCGATGCATTATTAACATCTTGCACCATAATATCGGTTTGGTTGTTTTCTGAATTTTTTGAAAAAAGAAAAATTAGTAACCTAATTTTGGCTTCGATTTTTATGGGATTAGGAATGTTAGCAAAAGGACCTATTGGTGCCATTGCGGTTTTAATGCCTATTGGAATAAACCTAATGTACCAGCAAAAATGGCGCGATGTTTTTAATTTTCGATGGATTTTAGTGCTATTCATTGTAGCTATTATACTGATTCCAATGTCCTATGGATTATATACCCAATTTGATTTGCATCCCGAAAAAGGAAAAAAAGGGTTGTATTTTTATTATTGGTTGCAAAGTTTTGGTCGCATAACGGGAGAAAGCGTATGGAACAATGGTGCGCCCTGGCACTTCTTTTTAGGGTCAATAATTTGGGATTTCTTCCCATGGATTTTTCCGCTTTATTTTTCGCTTTTTTTTAAATTAAAAAACCTCTTAAATCGCCAAGTTAAACTTCCCGAAATAACGACTTTAGTTGGATTTGTAGTAATTTTTGCCATGCTATCGTTATCAAAATACAAATTGCCACATTATATTTTTGTTACATTGCCATTTGCCTCCATTATTTTAGCAGAATATTTAACAAAAATTAACTATAAAATATGGAAACGTTGGAGAATAACTAACTGTATTTTTGGAATTTTAATCCTATTGCTGTTCATAATTTTTAACTTGTTTTTCTTCCCAGAATTTAATATTTGGGTTATTATTTGTGTTGTTTTACAATTGTTTATTTTGTTTTATTTTAGAAGAACAAAAGAGCAAAATAGTGGGCAACTGATTGTTTTTGTTTTAGTTTTAAATTTGTTTTTAAGTTTTGTTTTTTATCCAAAACTGGTAACGTTTCAATCCGACTCTGAAGCGGGAAAATGGGCAAATAAAAACATCAACAACGAAGAAATTTATATTTATAAAACCTATTCCAATTCATTTAATTTTTATACCAACAATCCGTTTACCAAAAAAATAACCAAGGAAAATTTAACTTCCATCAAAAACTCGTTTTGGGTTTATATTTCTGAAGAAGATTTGGAAGAAATTAAAGATTTAAATCTCAAAATAGCCGTTAAAAAAAGCTTTGATGATTACCCAATTACCAGATTGAAAATACAATTTTTAGTAGCAAAATCAAGGCAAGAAGTCCTCAAAAAGAAATATTTAATAAAAATAATAAATAGCTAATCGTGAAAAAATTATCCATAATCATTCCCGCATATAACGAAGGCAATACCATACACTTTATTCTTGATAAAGTAAAAAGTGTACAGCTTATTGGTGGATTGGAAAAAGAGATTATCATCGTTAATGATTGTTCAAAAGACCATACTGAAGAGGCAATAAAAAGCTATATCACTCAAAACCCCGATTTGAACATACAGTATTATAAACACGAGATCAACAAAGGAAAAGGAGCGGCATTACACACAGGAATTTCCAAAGCAAAAGGAGAGTTAGTAATCATTCAAGATGCTGATTTGGAATATAACCCAGAAGAGTACAATTTGCTTTTAAAACCAATTTTGGATGGTTTCGCCGATGTAGTGTTTGGTTCCCGATTTATGGGCGGAAACGCTCATAGAATTCTCTTTTTTTGGCATTCTATTGGAAACAATATTTTAACATTTGTGTCAAATATGTTCACAAATTTGAATCTATCTGATATGGAAACTTGCTACAAAATGTTTAAAACAGAACTCATTCAAAAAATTTCATTAAAAGAAAACAGGTTTGGTTTTGAACCCGAAGTTACTGCAAAAATTGCTCGCATTCCAAATGTCAGAATCTATGAAGTTGGTATTTCCTATTATGGTAGAACTTATGCCGAAGGGAAAAAAATTGGATGGAGAGACGGCTTTAGAGCTTTGTATTGTATCGTGAAATATGGTTTATTAAAAAATAGCTAATCGTTTATAACTTGTGATAAGTTCATTTGTCACGATTTAAAATTAGATTTACTTTTGACAGCAAATAATTTATACCTATTTATAATGTCTAACACACAACATTTACACGATTTTACCATACAAGTACGTAGAGACATTCTTCGTATGGTACATGCCGTAAACTCGGGACATCCGGGTGGTTCATTGGGCTGTGCCGAATTTTTCACGGTGTTATACCAACACCTATTGAAAAGAAATCCAGGGTTTAGTATGGACGGAATTGGAGAAGATGTATTCTTCTTGTCCAATGGTCATATATCGCCTGTTTTCTATAGCGTTTTAGCTCGTAGTGGTTATTTTCCAGTATCGGAATTGGCTACTTTCAGAAAATTAAACTCCCGTTTGCAAGGACATCCCACCACACATGATGGTTTGCCTGGAGTTCGAATGGCTGCTGGTTCACTTGGACAAGGATTATCTGTTGCCATAGGTGCTGCACAAGCTAAAAAATTAAACAACGACAGCAATTTAGTTTATGTGTTAACTGGTGATGGCGAATTGCAAGAAGGACAAAATTGGGAAGCCATCATGTATGCTTCCTCCAAAAAAGTGGATAACCTCATTGCTACAGTTGACCTCAACGGACAACAAATTGACGGTGCAACAAAGGATGTTTTGAACATGGGTAATTTGAAAGCCAAGTTTGAAGCGTTTGATTGGGATGTACTTGAAATCAAAGAAGGCAACACTATCGATGCTATTATTGCAGGCATGACTGAAGCTAAAAGCCGAACTGGAAAAGGAAAACCAGTTTGTGTTTTGTTGCACACAGTTATGGGTAACGGAGTTGATTTTATGATGCACACCCACGCTTGGCACGGAAAAGCACCTAATGATGAGCAATTGGCTGTAGGATTGGCACAGAATAGTGAAACTTTAGGGGATTATAGCCCCCTAACCACCAAAGGGGGAACAGAAAACAATACTGCTCACAGCAAAACAGCACCAAAAAATAATACCAATAAAGCACCTTATCTTATAATTCCCCCTTCGGGGGTTAGGGGGCTAAACACAGGAAGTAAAGATACGCGTTCGGGGTTTGGAGCTGGGATGACCGAACTTGGACAAACGAATGAAAATGTAGTAGCACTTTGTGCGGATTTGATAGGTTCATTGAAATTTGATGAGTTTAAGAAAAACCATCCAGAGCGTTTTTTCCAAATTGGGATTGCCGAAGCTAACATGATTGGGATTGCTGCCGGTTTGACCATTGGAGGAAAAATTCCTTTTACGGGAACCTTTGCCAACTTTTCAACCGGAAGAGTGTATGATCAAATCCGTCAGTCGGTTGCCTATTCTGATAAGAATGTGAAAATTTGTGCATCTCATGCCGGATTGACTTTGGGAGAAGATGGTGCGACTCACCAAATCCTAGAAGACATCGGTTTGATGAAAATGCTACCAGGCATGACGGTAATCAATACGTGTGATTACAACCAAACCAAAGCGGCAACCATTGCTTTAGCAGACCATCATGGTCCGGCGTATTTGCGTTTTGGTCGTCCAGTAGTGCCTAACTTTACTCCTGCTGACGAACCGTTTGTCATTGGAGAAGCGTTATTGCTTAGCGAAGGAACCGATGTGACTATTGTCGCAACAGGGCATTTAGTATGGGAAGCATTACTAGCTGCTGAAGCTTTGGAAGCCAAAGGCGTTTCGGCTGAAGTTATCAATATTCACACCATTAAACCTTTAGATGATGAAGCTATTTTAAAATCAGTAGCTAAAACAGGTTGTGTAGTAACAGCTGAAGAACACAACTTTTTAGGAGGTTTAGGCGAAAGTGTGGCTCGAGTTTTAGCATTATATAATCCAAAACCCCAAGAGTTTGTTGCGGTAAACGATAGTTTTGGTGAAAGCGGAACACCTGAACAATTGATGGAAAAATACAAGTTAAACCATCAAGCGATTGAAGAAGCGGTAACAAAAGTAATTAAGAGAAAATAATTGAAGTTTATTAAAGTAAAAAAGTCCCAATCGGGACTTTTTTTATGAATTCAATATTTTAATGACAAACATTGGAAACATGTTTCTTTTTACCATCGGTACACGTGGGAATTAAGTCAAAAGCATATGGCTGATTGGTCAATGGGTTTTTAATTTCACTTTTAGTCGTGAAAAAATCACCATCATCATCAATATCTAAAAAGTTAGGAGTTCCATCTCCGTCTGTATCATCAGGATTTACTTCATCTTTAGTTAAAATCTTCATATAGCCATCTGGAATGCCATTAGTAATAGTAACAGTACCATCACTGTTTACCACTGAAGTTGAAATGTCCTCTTGATAAGAATACACTCCATCAGCATCTTGATCGGTTCTTTGTAATTCATATAATTTGAAAGAAAAAATCAACGGTGAGTAAGAAGGAATTGATGAAGGAGATCCCGAAAAATAAGCCAGTCCCGAAGGAATAAACATTACACCAGCTCCAAAATTAAAATAAGAAAGCGTACCATCTGGGTTAGCTGAATAGGAACCTGTTTTAAAAAGTGGAAAAATTTCGCTCCACCCCTTAATAACAGCGGTCAAATTAAAATAAGCTTGAGGATCAATTGACTCTTCAAATTGTTTAGATTTTATGGTTCTAAATTCTTCTTCGTTTATTGTTTCAGTACTTGTATAAATGTACTCCCCTCTATAAGAAGTTAACACTTGGTCAACATTACAAGGTGATTTACTGTTGGTTCCAGAACCTTGTCTTAATTGCAAGTAATATATTTTATAGACAATATTATTTTGTAGCACCAAACGGGTTTGTAACGGATACTGGGTTTGATCCCAAATAGAAGTTTGAGTTCCTCCCTCCGGAATTAAGGTATAAGTTACACTTTGATCATTGGCAGCACCAGGATTATTGATAACTTCCATATAATGGGTTTGAAGATATTCCTCGATAGCTGCAATATCTTTGGCATACTGCTCTGTATAATCTCTCAAAGGTGGGATATTTGATTCTTCAGGAGTACAAGAAACTATAACCATACCTGAAATTAATAGTACGATGATTTTATTAATAATATTCATTTTTGTTTGATTTTTGAGCCCGCAAGATACAATATTGATTTATTTTTGTACACAATTTAACGTTGATTTTGGAAAAAAATGAGAGTGGACAAATATTTATGGTGCATACGGTACTACAAAACTAGAAACATGGTCACTGAGGCATGCAGAAAAAATCATATCACGGTGAATGGACAAGTAGCGAAGGCATCGAGAGAGGTTTTTCCAACCGATAAAGTTTCGTTTAGAAAAGACCAAATTACCTACGAAATCACTGTATTAGATATTCCAGACAATCGTATTGGTGCTAAATTAGTTGATATATATAGAAAAGACAATACACCACCTGAAACATTTGCTCATCTAGAATTACTCAAACTTTCTAAAGAACATTATCGTAAAACTGGTACTGGTAGACCTACCAAGAAAGACAGAAGAGATATAGAAGACTTTGGTTTGGATAGTGAAGAAAATAATTGATGATAAAGAATTCCTAACGCATTAAAAAACAAAAAGAAAATATTGATTCAATAAAATCTTGGAAAATAATTATTTATAGTAGTTTATTCTGAAATTACATCAAACTATCACAAAAAATAAAAAATCTATTTTTATCTTTGAAAAAAGTAAATCCATGAACCAAAATATCATTCTCAATCATCAAGAAATTGAACATAAAATCCGACGAATAGCTTTTCAAATACTAGAGACATTTGTAGATGACGGGGAAATAGTATTGGCTGGTATAGCGGATAATGGTTTTATTTTAGCTCAAAAAATTAATTTGGTGCTAAAGGAGATTTCATCTATTGAGGTGACTTTGTGTAAAGTAAAAATTGAAAAGCAAAATCCGCTTTACCCAATAACAACCACAATACCAAAAGAAATATATAGTAACAAAAGTATCGTGCTTGTAGATGATGTATTAAATTCGGGCACTACATTAATATATTGTGTCAAACATTTTTTAGAAGTACCCGTTAAGAAATTCAAAACCGTGGTTTTGGTAGACCGAAATCACAAACGATTTCCAGTAAAAGCAGATTTTAAAGGTATTTCACTCTCAACATCCTCAAAAGAGCACGTTCATGTTGTATTTGAAAACAATAACAACTACGCTTATTTAGTTTAGTAATTGACAAATTTCAGCTGTTATTTCCTCTGGTGTTTTAGCATCAACGCAAATCTTGAACGTAGCTTGATTATAAAAGAAGCTTCTATCAAATAGATTTTTGGCAATAAACTCTTTTAAATTTTCATCATTTTGATTTACTACTAATGGTCGTTCACTCTTTGCTTCTTTCAATCGATCAAAAATAACCGCTATTGATGCTTGTAAATAGATGGAAACAACCTCATCATCGTTTAGCAAAAGGTGGTTATTAGCATAACATGGAGTACCTCCTCCAGTACTAATAATAAGCTTTTCATTATTTTCAACTAATTCTTTAAAAACTTCGTACTCTATTTTTCTAAAATAAATCTCACCCTTTTGTTGGAATAGTTCTTTAATACTTAAATTCATTTTTTCTTCAATGATTTTATCCAAATCAACCCATTTCCAGTTCATTTTTTGAGCTAAAAATCGTGCAATAGTTGTCTTTCCAACCCCCATATAACCTATTAAAATCACTTTCTGCATTGCAATAAAACCTTATAAATTAAGTTATTAACACCCTTGGTCAAAAAAAGGCAAATTTAAAATAAAATTGCTTTGAAATATAAATAATAAGGTCATATATTTGCACCCGCAATTAAGCCACATGGCGAATCACTGAACTCCTATAAAAATAGACACCAGTGAAGTATTTAAGAATAGAAAAAGACTCGATAGCTCAGTTGGTAGAGCACATCACTTTTAATGATGGGGTCCTGGGTTCGAGCCCCAGTCGGGTCACATTTTTTTTCTAGTACACCTTTAAGACTCGATAGCTCAGTTGGTAGAGCACATCACTTTTAATGATGGGGTCCTGGGTTCGAGCCCCAGTCGGGTCACACAGATTTTAAAGACGTTGCTGAGCAGCGTCTTTACTTTTTTTGGCCACGTGGAGAAATTGGTAGACTTGCCATCTTGAGGGGGTGGTGTTCGAAAGAACGTGTGGGTTCGAATCCCATCGTGGTCACGGATGATACTTATTTATAGGCATCAACAAAGGTTTTAGTTAACATTTAGTCATTTAACTAAAACCTTTTTCTTTTTTTAAGTGTTACTTTAATTATCTACTCCAATTAAAAGCTAGAATTAGTATATCTAATTCATGTGATTATTCAAGATGCATTTCAATTACCAAAACTTTACTATGTAAAAAATATTTCAACATACAATTTACAGAGTGTAAGTGCCACACAAAAATTATAAATTGATTGAATTCCATTATTTTTTAAGTTTTTAAAGCATTTATTTAAGTTGTAAACATATTTTAATTACTTTTGTTGAACTAATTTAATTAAACAATGAACAATATTAAAAATATTTTTAGTATTAAAGATTTAGAAAATTTATCTGGAATAAAAGCGCATACCATTCGAATTTGGGAGAAAAGATATAATGTTTTAGAGCCGATGCGAACTGAAACTAATATAAGAACTTATAATTTATCAAATCTTCAGAAACTTTTGAATATCACTTTATTGCACAATCACGGATATAAAATTTCAAGAATATCACAGCTTTCACCTGAGCGCATTCCTCAATTAGCTAATGAAATTATATCTGAAAAAAGTGTAAAACACCATGCCATAAGCTCATTTAAAATGGCGATGATGAATTTTGATCACGCTGCATTTTTCAATACATACAATAATTTGTTGTCTGAAAAATCTTTTAAAGAAGTCTTTTATGATGTTTTTATCCCTCTAATTCAAGAATTAGGATATTTATGGCAGACGGATACTATCACACCAGCACATGAACACTTCATAACGTATTTAATCAAACAAAAGTTACTAACTAATACTGAGAAAATTCAAATTAAGCCACCAACAAAAACAGATAGAATTTTTGTTTTATACCTTCCTATGAATGAAATTCACGAATTAGGACTGATGTATCTGAATTATGAAATATTAAGTCTTGGATATAAAACAATATATTTGGGAGAAAGTGTTCCAATTGATAGCTTGAAAGATTTGAAAAAATATTTTGACAATATTACCTATATTTGCTACACAACAGTAGAACCAGATAAAAACGAAATCAATAATTATATCCAAAAACTCAACGAAGAAATACTAGAAGATACTTCAGACTTATGGTTTATTGGTAGGATGATTGAAAATATAGACCCAAAATATCTAACACAAAAAAACACTACCTTTACTTCCATTAAAGAATTAGTTGAATACATTGAATAAAACTTTTTAATTGTTTAACTATTTTTACTTTGTTAAACAATATGAAAAAAAAAATAAGAATAATTGGTTCAGGATTCTCGTCTTTAGCAAGTGCTTGTTACCTCGCTAATCAAGGGCATGAAGTAACTCTATATGAGAAAAACCCAACTATTGGTGGAAGAGCTAGACAGTTAGTTAGAGAAGGTTTTACCTTTGACATTGGCCCATCGTGGTATTGGATGCCCGACGTTTTTGAACGTTTCTTCAATGATTTTAACAAAAAACCTTCCGATTATTACGAACTCAGTAAATTATCTCCTGCTTACAAAGTTTTCTTCGACGTAAATGACTATGTTACTATTTCAGATAATCTTCCAGAAATAATAGAAACATTTGAGTCTATAGAAAAAGGGAGTGGAAAACAATTGGAATCGTTTATGAAAGAGGCCAAAAGCAATTATGATATTGCTATTAAAGATTTGGTTTATAGACCAGGAGAATCACCTTTAGAATTAATAACACTTCAAACGGCAAAAAAGGTTAATCAATTTTTTTCCAACATAAGTAAAGATGTTAAAAAGAAATTTAAAAATAAAAAACTAATACAAATATTAGAATTTCCGGTTCTATTTCTTGGTGCAAAACCATCAGATACTCCTTCATTTTACAGTTTTATGAATTATGCTGATTTTGGATTGGGCACATGGCAACCCAAAGAAGGAATGTATAGCGTAATTTTGGGTATGGAAAAATTAGCAAAAGAATTAGGAGTTACTATTCATACTAATTCAGCTGTTGAAAAAATTATAGTTACCAACAAAAAAGCTACAGGAATCATCATTAATGGGAATACAATAGTAGCCGATATTGTATTAACTGGTGCTGATTACCATCATTCAGAAACATTACTCGATCCAGAATACCGTCAATATTCTGAAAAGTATTGGGAGAAGAAAACATTTGCACCTTCTTCTCTCCTATTCTATGTTGGTTTCAATAAAAAACTAAAGAATGTAGTACACCATAATTTATTTTTTGATGTTGATTTTGATATTCATGCTTCTGCTATTTATGATAATCCAAAATGGCCAGAAAAACCTTTATTCTACGCCAACTTTACATCAATAACAAATGAAAATTTAGCTCCAAAAGGTTGTGAAAATGGTTTTTTCTTGATACCTATAGCGCCAGGAATTGAAGATACAGATGAGTTAAGAGCACTTTACTTTGAAAAAATTATTTCAAGATTTGAAAAAATCACTCAACAAGATGTGAAAAATAATATTATATTTATGGAATCTTTTTGTGTTAGAGACTTTATTAAAGAGTATAATTCATACAAAGGTAATGCTTACGGTATGGCAAATACGTTATTACAAACAGCATTTTTAAGACCAAAATTAAAAAGTAAAAAGGTAAAAAACCTTTATTTTACCGGACAATTAACTGTTCCTGGTCCAGGTGTGCCACCAGCATTAATTTCCGGAAAACTTGTTGCCGAACTTATTGAGAAAAATTTATAATACCTATGAAATCAATTTTTGACACCATATCATTCGATTGTAGCAGAAACGTTACCAAGTCTTATAGCACCTCCTTTTCTGCTGCTGTAAAAATGTTAGCCCCTAGCATTCGTCAAGACATTTATAACATTTATGGATTTGTTCGATTTGCTGATGAAATCGTAGACACTTTTCATGAGTATAATAAAGAAGAATTGTTTGATATGTTTGAAAAAGATTTAACAAGTGCTTTGGAAAACAGAATCAGTTTAAACCCAATTTTAAATTCATTTCAACATACTGTTCATCTCTATTCTATTCCAATGAATTTGATAAATGCTTTTATGAATAGTATGAGATTGGATTTGCACAAAAGCGAATACAAAACCATTGCCGAATACAACGAATATATTTATGGCTCAGCCGATGTGGTGGGACTCATGTGCTTGAAAGTTTTTGTTAATGGCAATGATACCAAGTTTCAAGAACTAGAACATTCGGCTATGCGATTAGGGTCTGCTTTTCAAAAAGTAAATTTCCTTCGTGACCTGAAAGCAGATTATGAAGATTTGAATAGAACGTATTTCCCCAATACTGATTTGTCTCAATTAGACGAACATTCAAAAAATGAAATCATCAAAGAAATCGAATCTGATTTTGCTGCCGGATTTGAAGGTATTTTAAAATTACCTTTAGAAGCTAAATTTGGCGTTTATACTGCTTTTGTTTATTACAAAAAACTTTTGTCTAAATTAAAGAAAACACCTTCAACAGAAATTAAAAACACCCGAATTCGCGTTCCCGATTATCAAAAATTTGGACTAATGGCAAAATGTTATGTTAACTACCGATTGAATTTACTGTAATTAAATATTATTACAATGCAATCCTTTTAATTCACTTTTAAAAAAGCGATTTAAGTTTAGTCACCTTATTTAAATAATTTTCGGGATTTAGCGGTTTCGTTCAAATACCGTTAAAAAAAAGATAAAAGTTCCAAACATTGCTGTTTGGAACTTTTGCATTAAACAACTAACCCAATTATTTGATTAAATCTTTAAGTGGTGCCAACTGTGCCGTATCAATTTTTGATTCTTTCAAAACCGAAAGCATTGTCATAATGTTGTTAGGATTCATATCATTGCCTAGAATTCTTACTACAGCAAATCCGTTTTCTTTTCTTTTTGCAAAAACTACAAATTCGTCAATATCATCCTCATCACCCACAAAACTAATGGTTGCACCATCCTTTCCTGAACCTACTTTCATCAATTGTTGATATGTTTCGTCTTTTAAAATCTGAGTTATTTTTTGACTTTCAACTTCATATTGCGGCTGATTATTTTCGTCCAACTTGAATACTAAAACATTCATCTTATCAAAGGATTCCAATGCTTTTTTTTGCTCAGCCGTCAATTTTGTTTTGTCCACATTCAAAATAGTTGGTGAAATGTCTAACGCTACAAAATCTTTGTTCTCTGAATTGGCTACAAAATATTTTTGTAATGTAGGTTTACTGTCGCAACTAAGCAATAATAGTGAAGTCAAAAAAACAGTTAAAAAAACAATGGCTCTCATGCTTTCTTACTTTTTACCTTTTGATGCTTTTTTCAAATCATCGCCACCAGGCAAATTCATCTTATCTGTCAATACCGAAAGTTCCTCCAAATCAAAATCGCCTGTTAATGACATCAATACAGTTTCCTCTTGTCCGATACCTTCAACGAACATTAATAGTTCTTTGATTTGCGAATCAGTAGCACCAGATTTTACATAAATCTTTACACTTTTCCCTTTTTCATTTATACGCATTAATTCTTCAAGAGAGGATGATTTTAAATACTTGTCCGAAGTGACTTTCATCTCGTTAGCCCAAGAAGTATTGCTAGTCACAAAAACGCGAAGATTATCTAGTTTCTTTATCAAATTGACATATTGTTGTTCCTGTTTGTCTTTTACTTCCATTTTACTCAAAAGTGAAAACATTTTTTTGTTGACAATAACGGCTGTAATGACATCTTGGTCTTCAAATTTATCGAAGACACTTTGTGCAAAAAAAGTAGTTGCACTTAACATTAATACTATACTAAAGAGTAACTTTCTCATAATTTCTGATTGTTTATTTTTTAAAAATTTTGTTTTTTGTTTGTTCGTATTCATTTAAATAATTCATACTTCCGATGCCTTTATTCACACTTTCTGAAATTAAATCCAATGCTTTTTGCGTTTCTCTAAACGCCACTTCAGGATCATCATAAGTACCTAAATCATTGGATTTTGGTTGGTTATAATGATTGAATGTAAACAAACCCACGCTCAATAAAACGAACACAGAAGCGGCAACTGAAAACCAAACTTCGCTTGAGGGTTTCCTAGTGATTAAAGGTATAGTTGCTTTGAACTGTTCTTGTTTTGCTTGAGTAGCATAGCCAAATATTGGTTGGTATTGTTTCAAATGCTGCGCAACATCTGAAGAAGCAAAATAGTTTTTCAACTCTTTTTCTTCGGCAATACTGGTTGCAGCTTCGAAGTATTTTTCTAGTAAATTTTCTATTCTATCCAATTCCATAATGATGTGTTTTTATCATTTTTTCTCTTATTATTTTTCGTGCTCTTGACAATGCCGTTCTGATGGCTTGTTCGTTCATTTCTAAAATAGTGCTCATTTCTTCAAACTCCATTTCTTCAATGTCTCTCATTTGAACAATCAGTTTTTGTTGCTCGGGCAAGTCGTTCATTATTTTCTCCACCCAATTCCACGTGTCTTTGTCTTCCACTGTTTGTTGCAAACTAGCTTCTCTGTCAGTAAAATTGTTGTGAACAATTTTCATGTTACTGGCTCGTTTTGATTTCAATTGATCCAAACAATAATTTTTAGTCATTGTCATCGCCATGGCTTCCACACTTTTATATTCGTCTAAATTCTCACTTCTACTCCATAGCTTAACCAATATTTCTTGAGTTGCATCTTCAGCTTCTTCTGTGCTTACAAGTAATCGCTTCGCGACCCGAAAGAGTTTGTCCTTAAAAGGATTTACCAGAAGCATAAACTCATTTTGGTTCATTGAAACTATTCTTGGTTATCAGTTATGTAGTCTAGACGACACACATTTTTATTTGTTACAAACAAAATGTAATAATTAATCAAAACTTAGTAAATTTACGCTTATTAAAACAAATTACTACTATGAAAAATATCGTGAAATCTTTTTTACTGTTATTGCTGTTTGCCCTACCATTGAGCTGTGAAGATATGGATGATAATGCGGTTCCGAGTGAGCTTCAAATAAAAGACTTTATATGGAAAGGCATGAATTTATATTATTTGTGGCAAGCCGATGTTTCCGATTTAGCCGATGATAGATTTGCCAATCAAACACAATTGAATACTTTTTTGGAAACTTTTGAAAATCCAACAACACTTTTTAACGCACTTCGTGTAAATACTTCTATCGACAGGTTTAGTGTAATTTATAGTGATTATTCGGTTTTGGAAGGTGTGCTTTCGGGCAATACTTTAAACAACGGAATGGATTATGGTTTGCGCTATAAATCAGGAAGCACAACCGATATTTATGGTTGGGTTCGATATATAATTCCTAATTCTGATGCTGCTGCAAAACCCGTTGCTCGTGGGAATATCTTTTATGCAATTAATGGAACGCCGCTGACGATTGATAATTACAGAACACTTTTGGCCAATGAAACTTATACAGTAAATTTTGCCGATTTTGATGGTGGAAATATCACACCCAACGGACAATCGGTAACGCTTACAAAAACGGCATTGGCAGAAAATCCTATTTTATTAAGTAATGTAATTACACAAAATGATAAGAAAATTGGTTATTTGATGTATAATGGGTTTTTCCCCTCTTTTGATAATCAATTAAATACTGTCTTTGGCGATTTTATTTCTCATGGTGTAACACATTTAGTTTTAGATTTGCGCTACAATTCTGGTGGTTCAGTCAATACAGCTACCAAATTAGCCAGCATGATTACTGGACAATTCTCCGGACAATTATTTGCTCGCCAACAGTGGAATGCTAAAGCTCAAGCTTATTTTCAAGCTAACAATCCAGGTTCCTTAGAAAATAAATTCATTGGGGGATTGAACAGTTTGAACCTCAACAAAGTCTATGTGTTAACTACGAAAAGCTCCGCTTCGGCTAGCGAATTGGTTATTAATTGTTTGAAACCTTATATTAATGTTATTCAAATCGGCGATGTTACCGCTGGGAAAAATGTAGGTTCCATCACTTTATATGATTCTCCAACTTTTGCCAAACAAAATGTGAATCCCAACCATAAATTCGCCATGCAACCTATAGTATTAAAAATTATAGACAAAAACGGTTTTGGCGATTACACAGCAGGAATTTCACCTACATTTTTATTACCCGAAAACTTGAATGATTTAGGAATTTTAGGCAATGTGAACGAACCTTTACTAAACGCTGCCATCAACCAAATTATCGCCAATGGAAGAATGATGCCTCAAGTTCCAAGCGTTTTCGAAAGAGATTTTACCGATGCCAAGGCAATAAACCCTTTGCGAACAGAAATGTATATCGATCGAAACTGATTAATTTTATTAGAAACTTTTGTAAACAAAAAAAAGGATAATCTTAGTTATCCCATTTTTTTATTTGCTGCCAATTAATAGGTCAAAGTGTAATATTCAAACCCACTCGAAAATTTCGTCCTCGTGTAGCATAACCCACATTTTCTGTAAATTCCTCCTTCAAAATATTGGTTACTGTGCCAAAAAAGGATAATCTATTTTTTATCAACTCTTGTTTAAAAAGAAAATTAAATAGTTGGTAAGAACCCAATTCTACTGTTGTGGTTTGAAAAGTAGTTCCATCAAAAAAAGCATCATTTCTGGCATCAAAATATTGATAACTCAAATTGAACAGCGTTCTTATTGACAGTTGAAAATCCAAACTGGCATTGGCTTTATGTCGAGGAATTAATCTATTCAACGCTTCATCTACTTGAGTAAAAGTATAGTTTCCGTTGAATTTTATTTGGTTAGAAACAGCAACGCTCAGGCCGGTTTCGATTCCTTTAGCTTTATTTTTTCCATTGATATTAATATAGAAAGCATCTAATGTGGTTGGGTCAAAATAAAAACCAAAGGAATTCTTTTCATCTCTATAAAACCCTACCACATTCAATCGTAGTCTTTTATTAAATAACTCAGTTTCAAATCCTGCTTCGATAGTTGTATTTTCTTCGGGTGTTAAACTGGTGTTTCCAAATTCGGAATACAGTTGATATAAACTAGGCGTGATGTAAGCGGTGCTGAAGGAAGCCAACACTTTCAACGGAAACGAAGTTTTAAAACTATAGGATGGATTGACGTTATATACTACAAAATTACCATATTCGCTATGATGATTGAGGCGCGAACCTGCATTAATATTCAAGCCAAATTTGGAGGTGTACACCAAAGTAACATAAGGATCAATCATACTAAATTTGGTATTTTCTCTCGTTAGATTACCAAATGGTGTTTGGCTTAGCATATCGTGAAACTGATAATTTAAACCCGTTACCATAAAAAAGGAGTCATTGAATTGGTATTTATTAAAAGCATCTACAATGGCACTGCGCGATTCATACAACGAATAATCAACCGTATTTGAAAAACTATTCAGCTCAAAATAATCGCGCGAAATTCTATTTGCAGCTGCATTAATATTGAATTCCCCTTTAGTGTATTTATATTTTGGTGCAAAACCAAATCTGAATTGTTCTGAAGTTGTGGTATTTACCGCATTATCGTTCAAACCAGTATTGTCAAATGCTGCGTCATAATTATTATTGATTTTATCATAATTAGCAAAAAAATCTAGCGTTATCTTATCTGTAGCTTTTACTCCAAATTTTGTTAAAACATTTTGTCTAGAAAAAATATCTTCTTCATAATTCAAACCCGAACTTGGTGCCGCGATTTGCGACATATTACCCGTTTCTGTGCTATTAAAGCCGGCAAAATAGCTGAACTTTTCGTTATTACCGTTAATGGAAATTCCTTGATTGAAATCTTGACCATTATATTTTTTATCATCAATAGTATTGTTCGAACCAATGTTGACATAGGCATTTCCGGTCATTCCTTTTTTAGTTCCTTTTTTCAAAGTGATGTTTATTAAACCCGTTGCTGCGCCAGTTCCATAAAGCGTTCCTGCTGCGCCTTTCATTACCTCAATGCGTTCTACTTGTTCCACAGACAATAATCGTAAATCATATTCCAAACTGATACCCGATGCATCAGTTACCGGAATACCATCAATCAAAATTAAGACCTGACGGTTTTTTCCACCACGAATGTAATATCCTAAATTTTTTCCGTTTGCCGATTGATTTCCGTTGATATCCACTCCTACTACTTGGGACAAAACGGTAGCTAAATTTTGCCCCGATTTTTTGGCTAAATCTTCAGCCGAAATTACTTCGATAACCTTCCCTGATTTTTCTTTGCGCTGTGCAAATTTGGTATCGGAAATCACCACTTCTTGTAGGGAATTCACTTTGGTAGAATCCTGTTCTTGTGCATAGACACAAGCGTTTAGCAATGCAAGTACAGCCATTGCTTTAACTGTTATTTTCATTTTTCATTTAAACTACAATCAATAGATTTAAAGTCTTTGTGAATCTCAATTTTTATCTCTGTGAGACTCTGTGAAACAAAAAATTACACAGAGATACACAAAGTAGCTCAGAGATACGCATAGAAATAAATATGCTACTTTTAAACATATTGATTAATTACCATTGTGGGAGAAAAGTATAGAATTTACCCATACCCAAACCTTTTGTCCCGAAAGTTTGTTACTCGATGAAATGAGGCAGGTCTCCTGGCTTGCGTCTTGTTGTTGACCTTCCCATTCGGATTTGGGATTTGGGATTTTAGATTTGGGATTTAAAAAAATCCCTATTCCTAATTCCTAATTCCTAAATCTACAAACAGTGGTTTTGTAGATAACAACAGTCCCGATACTTCGGGATAATAGCTTACAGTTGCGGGAACAGCTCGGGATTTTTGATTTTTGAATGTTTATTTTTGATTTCAGATTTTTAGTTCTGCAATCTTCAATTGTTACTCATCAATCTTCAATCACCCGATTCCCTTTTAATGCGATTTTAAAAAGTAAAATCACAACCTTAATTCGGGAACAAATGTAATTTTTTATATTTTAAAAAATGAATTCTTTTTTTGTATTTTTACTCAACTATTACTGTTTTGATTATGAGAAAAATATTTCTTTGCATTACTTGTTATTTGTTTTCTTTAAATTCGTTTTGCCAAAGTATAAATATCACCGAAGTTCTTGCTTCACCAACAACTAACGGTATAAATGTAACTGTAAAAGCTGTCTCAGGAAATGGAGCTGGTTATTTAAGTCATAGTTATACAACGGTTGGTAATACAATTAATTTAGACGTTTGTTATTGGTTTAACAATACATTACCTGTTTTATTTTTTGAAAATGATTTTTTTATTCCATTAGTAAATTCAGGAAATTACACACTTAATGTTTATGCTAAAAACTCATCTTCAACCATTTCTTGTGACAATTTTAGTACTACAGATGTTGAAACTGTAACGGTTTCATATTTATCTAATGAAGAGTTTATAAATTCAAAAGCCCTAATCTCACCCAATCCATTTTCATACAATTTTGAAATTCAAACAACACAAACCATTATTAATTATTCCATAATTGACATTACTGGAAAAACAATTATTTCAACATCCTCTAAATCGGAATTAAACAATCAAACTTCACAATTAAGTACTGGAATCTATATCTTAACTCTCAATTTTGATAACGGTCAAAAAGCCAATTACAAATTGGTGAAAAAATAAAACGTATTCTTTACGGGTTTCGTTTTACATTTGTGGCAGTTGCAAAAAAGTAATATGAAATCCATTACCTCAAAAATTTTAGTTTCGTTTCTAGTTATTTCTCTCTTAAGTTGCAAGAGGGATTTAAAATCGGAAAACGTAATTTCTTCTGTCAATGTAGTTAAGTATTCCAAAGGTTTTTCAATTGAAAATTATAATGGCTATTCCGTTGTAACCGTTAAAAATCCTTGGCCTAAAGCCAGTAAAACCTACACCTACATATTAAAAGAAAAAAATGGAATCCTTCCAGATAGCTTGAAACAAAATATTATCATTCCCATTCCGATAAAAACCATAGTGGCTACCTCAACCACTCACATTCCTTCCTTGGAAATGCTTGGTGTAACAACTACTTTGGTTGGTTTTCCTCACACCGATTACATTTCTTCCGATAAAGTCAGAAGCAGAATTGAAGCAGGAAAAGTAAAAGAACTTGGGAACAACCATGATTTAAATACCGAAGTCCTATTAGATTTGCAACCCGATGTTATCATTGGCTACGGCATTGACAACCAAAATCCAACGTTAGATAATTTGCAAAAAAGCGGTTTGAAAGTACTACTCAATGGCGATTGGAACGAAGAAACACCATTGGGCAAAGCGGAATGGATAAAGTTTTTCGGTGCACTTTATGCCAAGCAAAAACAAGCTAATGAAATCTTCTCTAAAATTGAAAAAGACTATTTGAATACTGTCAAAATTGCCAAAAATGCAAAAGTAAAACCTACTGTTTTAGCAGGAGATATGTTTGAAGACCGATGGTATTTGCCCAAAGGAACCAGTTGGGGAAGCATTTTATTAAAGGAAGCCAATGGCAATTATTTGTGGAAAGAAACTTCGGGAACAGGAAGTTTATCGTTGTCTTTTGAAACTGTATATTTCAAAGCAAAAGATGCTGATTTTTGGATTACTTCGGGACAATTTTCAACTTTATCCGAAATGACTAATTCTAATCCGCATTATACAAAATTCAAAGCTTTCAAAAATAAAAATGTATATTCGTTCAGTGGCAAGAAAGGAAAAACAGGCGGTATTTTGTATTATGAATTGGCCCCCAACCGACCGGATATTGTATTGAAAGATTTAGTAAAGATTTTGCATCCTGAATTATTGCCGAGTTATACACCTTTCTTTTTTGAGAAATTAAAATAGTTTTCACCACAATGTTGTCATCCGAGGCACGAGGAATCTCATAATCTGAATTATAGTAAAGAGATTCCTCGTTCCTCGGAATGATAAAAACAGTAATAAAAATGTCTAAAAACCAAAATACATTTCTTTTTATCATTTTGTCATTGCTATTGCTATTGACATTGCTATTGAATATCTCATTTGGTCAAGTGGACATTCCATTGAAAGAAGTTTTTAAAAGTTTATTTGGTGGAAATGCTTCCAAAGAGACTTGGGAATATATTATTGTTAATTTTCGTTTACCAAAAGCTATTACGGCCTTACTTGTTGGCGTTGGTCTTTCCATTGCTGGATTATTGATGCAAACCTTATTTCGAAATCCATTGGCTGGACCTTATGTTTTGGGATTGAGTTCGGGTTCTAGTTTGGGAGTGGCTTTTGTAATTCTTGGTGCTACTTTTTTACCAACTTTTTTATCTCAAATTTTGTTATCGCAATATGGAATAATTTTGGCTTCTTGTTTTGGAAGTTTAGTGGTTTTGATAATGATTGTTATCGTTTCCCAACGTTTGAGAGATACTATGTCCATCTTGATTGTAGGTTTAATGTTTAGCAGTTTTACGAGTGCCATTGTGAGTGTATTTACCTATTTCAGTAGTGCGGAACAATTGCAAAAATATACGTTTTGGTCGATGGGAAGTATAGGCAATTTGTCTTGGGAAAATATTGTGCTATTAAGCATTGCAGTTTTTATTGGATTGTTATTGAGTTTACTTTCTTTAAAACCTTTAGATGCTTTATTACTGGGAGAAAACTATGCCAAAAGTATGGGCTTAAATATCAAAAAAGCACGCTATATTATAATACTAGCTACGAGTGTTTTAGCCGGAAGTATTACCGCTTTTGCTGGCCCAATTGCTTTTGTTGGATTGGCAGTTCCACATTTGGCTAAACTAACTTTTAAAACCAGTAATCATAAAACATTATTTTTTGGAACTGTTTTAATTGGTGCTATTATTATGTTATTTTGTGATATGGTTTCACAAATGCCTGGATTTGATTTTACACTGCCCATCAATGCTATCACTTCTATAATAGGTGCGCCGGTGGTAATTTGGTTAATTGTTAGGAAGAAAAGTATTCAATAATTAGTAATCAGTAATCAGTATTTAGTGTTCAGTACTTAGTAAAATAATAATTCGAGAATTTGTGATTATAAAAAAAAATATACTTTCTACATCAAATTTATCCGTTGGTTATTCCACCAAAAAGGGTAAAAACACCATTGCATCTAAATTAAACCTTTGCTTGGAAGCAGAAAAACTCATTGCTCTTGTTGGCGCAAACGGTATTGGAAAATCTACTTTGCTACGCACTTTGACCGGAATTCAAAAACCATTGGATGGAGAAGTATATTTGAATTCGAAAAGCATTCATGACTTTGGTACGTTAGATTTAGCACAGAATTTAAGTGTAGTACTCACCGAAAAATTACCCCCTAGCAACTTAACTGTTTTTGAGTTGATAGCTCTTGGAAGACAACCCTACACGAATTGGTTGGGCAAACTTTCAGACGAAGATTATGAAAAAATCAACAATGCCATTGCATTAACACATATTGAAAATTTACTCGATAAAAAACATTATGAAATCAGTGATGGACAGTTACAAATTGTATTAATTGCCAGAGCTTTGGCACAAGACACACCCTTGATAATTCTTGATGAACCTACAACGCATTTGGATTTACCACACAAGGTTTCAGTTTTTAAATTGCTCAAAAAACTATCACAGGAAACTGATAAATGTATATTGTTTTCCACTCATGATGTGGATTTAGCCATTCAATTGAGTGATGAAATGATTGTGATGACGGATGAAACTGTGGTGCAAGACCAACCTTGTAATTTGATTACCCAAGGTGTTTTCAATTCCCTTTTTAAAGACAATGCAATCAGTTTTGATGGTGAAAAAGGGAAGTTTGTGATTTTATAATTTTACCGCAAAGGTCGCTAAATCGTCTTCGCTATGAGCGCAAAGAAATGATTACTGATCACTGCGACTGTTTACTGATAGCTGCCTCTTCGCTTCGCCAACCACAAATGCAACCGAATTGGCAATATTAAAACTTCGGATTAAATTAGACATTGGGATTTTCAAATGGTTCTCAAATTGATTTAAAAATTCGGCACTTAGCCCTACACTTTCTTTACCAAAAACCAACCAATCGCCATCTTGGTATTCCACTTCATAGATGGATTTTGTGGCATGAGAACTGGTTAAAAAAACCCTAGATTTATCAAGAATTTGGGCAATCCATTCATCAACGGTTTCATATTCTGTCCAATCGAGATGCACCCAATAATCCAAACCAGAACGTTTCAAATTGGAATCGGTAATTTTAAACCCGTAGGGTTTTATCAAATGCAAACGGCTTTCAGTGCCCACACAAAGACGACCAATGTTTCCGGTATTATTTGGGATTTCGGGTTCTACTAGAACGATGTTGAGCATAACATTAAAATTGATATAAAAATAAATCCAAATTATCAATCTTCTCAAAACCTTTATCAGCAGTTATCAGTGGGATTCCCAAAAATAAAGCGGATGCAGCAACAATAGCATCTGGTGTTTTAGATTTTGATTTTTGTTTGAGGTCTATGCAAATTTCTTTAATTTCATTATTTAATGGAATAAGAGTACAATTTGATAGAAAAGAAGATATTTTGGTTCTGTCA
>NZ_JBKCVI010000100.1:0-9596 GCF_046317795.1 Flavobacterium sp.
ACATAACCCATCCCGATGGCAATTCCCATTGACGGTGATTGCGTTCCTGAGGTTACAATGCCAATATTATTTCCATCAGCATCAATAATTTCGTAGTCATGACGAGGAATGCCGCGTTCAGTCATTTCAAAACCAACTAATTTTTTTGAAACGCCTTCTTCTTTTTGTTTTTTCAAATTCTCTGAATTAGTAAATTCTTTTGTGAATTTGGTTATCCATCCCAATCCAGCTTCTAGTGGTGAAGTAGTATCATTAATATCATTGCCATACAAACAGAAACCCATTTCCAAACGCAACGTATCACGTGCTGCCAAACCAATTGGTTTTATGCCAAATGCTTTACCCGCTTCAAACACTTTATTCCAAACTTGCTCTGCATCTGAATTTTTACAATAAATTTCAAACCCACCTGAACCAGTATAACCTGTTGCCGAAATGATGACATGTTCTATTCCGGCAAAGTCAGCCACCTCAAAGTGATAATATTTAATGGCTGATAAATCAATTGAAGTTAAAGATTGCATGGCTTCAACGGCTTTTGGACCTTGAATGGCAAGCAAAGAATAATCATCAGAAATATTCTTCATATCAACTCCCAAATCATTGTGAGACGAAATCCAATTCCAATCTTTGTCAATATTTGAAGCATTAACTACCAATAAATATTGGTTTTCTTTCATTCGGTAAACAATTAAATCATCAACAATTCCGCCATCATTATTTGGCAAACAAGAATATTGTGCCCGACCAATTGCTAACACCGATGCATCATTGGAAGTCACTTTTTGAATTAATGCCAAAGCGTTTTCACCAGACAGTAAAAACTCTCCCATGTGTGACACATCAAAAACGCCAACGCCATTTCTAACTATTTCGTGTTCGGCATTTACGCCTTCATATTGCACTGGCATATTAAATCCTGCAAACGGAACCATTTTAGCTCCTAAACTTTCGTGTACGTGCGTTAACGCTATATTTTTCATTTCAATTATATGATTTTAAACTTGGAATTTGGAATTTATTTATTGGAATTTTTAACTTTTATTTTCTAACGAAAGGAGGTAATAATTTGCTGGATACTTCCCCAAAACCAATACGTATAGCACTGTTTTGGCAATATCCTTTCATAATTACAGTATCGTTATCATTGATGAATTTTCGTTCGGTGCCATCGGCCATTTTTATTGGATTTTTTCCGCCCCAAGTCAATTCGAGCATAGAGCCAAAGCTATCTTGTGTAGGACCTGAAATAGTACCCGAACCCATCATATCGCCCGAATTTACGCGACAACCGTTTGAAGTATGATGTGCTAACTGTTGCGACATTGACCAATACATGTACTTAAAATTAGATTTAGAAACTAAAGAAGGTTCTACATTTTCGGGTTCTACATAAACTTCTAAATTGATGTCATAAGTATGTTTTCCTTTTTGTTGCAAATAGGGAAGCGGCATAGGTTCTTGAATCGGGCCTTTACAACGAAAAGGTTCTAAAGCATCCATTGTTACAATCCATGGTGAAATGGAAGAAGCAAAGTTTTTGGCCAAAAATGGTCCCAGTGGTACATATTCCCATTTTTGAATATCACGGGCACTCCAATCGTTTAATAAAACCATACCAAAAATGTAATCTTCGGCTTCATTGATTGGAATATTTTCGCCCATTACGTTAGCATCTGTTGTGATAAATGCAGTTTCTAATTCGAAATCAATTGATCTTGACGGACCAAATACTGGGGTACTTTCACCATTAGGTAAGGTTTGTCCCATCGGACGATGTACTGGAATTCCAGAAGGAACTATGGTAGAACTTCTTCCATGATAGCCAACAGGAATGTGAAGCCAATTGGGCAATAAAGCATTTTCGGGATCGCGAAACATTTTCCCAACATTCGTAGCATGCTCTTTACTCGAATAAAAATCGGTGTAATCACCAATCAATACTGGTAATTGCATTTCAACATCTTCCATGTTAAAAATTACTATATCACGATGTTCTTTATTGTCTCTTAATTTGGGATTATTACTATCAAAAATATCTCCAATACGATTTCTAACTAATCGCCAGGTTTTTTTGCCATCTGAAATAAAGTCATTCAAGGTGTCTTGCATGAACATATCATCGGTTAATTCGATGCCTTCAAAATAATTTAACTGCTGTAAAGCTCCTAAATCAATCGCATAATCTCCAATTCTTGTTCCAATTGTGATGACATCTTCTTTGGTTAAAAAAACTCCGAAAGGAATATTTTGAATTGGGAAGTCACTGTTTTCATGGACAGTAAGCCATGATTTTTGAATAAGATTATTAGTGGAATTAGGCATAATTTTATTAAGATTAATTGTTGAAAAAATAGTAATCAAATATATCATTAACTATTAATTTACCAAACGATTTTTGTAATTTTGACCTTAATTTAACGAAATATTTTCAAATGCAACGCGACGAACAAATTTTTGACCTTATTCTTGAGGAACAAGAACGACAAATTCACGGAATTGAACTTATTGCCTCAGAGAACTTTGTAAGTGATGAAGTGATGGAAGCTGCAGGTTCTGTTTTAACA
Organism: Flavobacterium sp.; assembly: GCF_046317795.1. Classification (GTDB taxonomy): domain Bacteria; phylum Bacteroidota; class Bacteroidia; order Flavobacteriales; family Flavobacteriaceae; genus Flavobacterium. The sequence continues at coordinate 2,568 of NZ_JBKCVI010000100.1, forward strand.
AACAAATATGCAGAGGGCTATCCTGGTAAACGATATTATGGTGGTTGTGAAGTAGTAGATGTAGTAGAACAAATTGCCATTGATAGAGCCAAAGCGCTGTTTGGTGCAGGTTATGCCAACGTCCAACCGCATTCAGGTTCACAAGCGAATACTGCTGTTTTTTCAGCATGTTTACAACCGGGTGATAAAATTCTTGGTTTTGACTTATCTCATGGTGGTCATTTAACTCACGGTTCGCCTGTAAATTTTTCAGGAAAATTATATACACCTTCTTTTTATGGTGTAGAAGCAGCAACTGGTCGTTTTGATTATGATAAAATTCAAGAAATTGCAACTCGTGAAAAACCAAAAATGATTATTGCTGGTGCTTCAGCTTATTGTCGTGATATGGATTTTGAGCGATTTAGAGTGATTGCCGATAGTGTTGGCGCATTATTATTAGCCGATATTTCTCATCCATCCGGTTTGATTGCTAAAGGATTAATGAATGATCCAATTCCGCATTGTCATATTGTAACCACTACAACTCATAAAACATTGCGTGGGCCACGTGGTGGATTAATTATGATGGGGAAAGATTTTGAAAATCCTTGGGGATTGACCACACCAAAAGGAGAAATCAGAATGATGTCGTCACTATTAGATTTAGCAGTTTTTCCAGGAAATCAAGGTGGGCCATTAATGCACATTATTGCAGCAAAAGCAGTTGCTTTTGGCGAAGCATTAACCGATGAGTTTTTTCATTATTCGATGCAAGTACAAAAAAATGCAAAAGCTATGGCTGTCGCTTTTATGAAAAGAGGTTATAATTTAATTTCGGGAGGAACAGACAATCACATGATGCTCATCGACTTAAGAAATAAAAATATCACAGGTAAAGAAGCCGAAAATGCATTGGTAAAAGCAGAGATTACAGTAAACAAGAATATGGTGCCTTTTGATGATAAATCGCCATTCATTACTTCTGGAATTCGTGTTGGAACTCCTGCAATCACAACTCGTGGTTTGGTTGAAGACGATATGGAAACTATTGTGGAATTAATCGATAGAGTGTTGATGAATCATACTAATGAGTCTGTAATTGAGGAAGTAGCTGATGCCGTCAATGAAATGATGAGCGAAAGAGCCATTTTTGTTTTCTAAATCTTTAAACATAAAAAAATAGCAACCTTCAAGAGTTAACTTTTGAAGGTTTATTATTTTACAACAATATTATACTTGTCCAAAAGCCCTTTTAAAACATCGGTTGAGAAAACAGCTTTTTTTAGTTTGTTTTTTTCTGGGTCAATTGTATAATCATAACTTGTAGAAAAATCAGCTTTATTGGCAATTGTATCCATAAATACGGCTCTTCTCAGGTTGCAATTATCAAACAACACTTCCGTCAAATCACTTGCCATAAAATCAACCGCAATCATACTACAGTTGATAAACTGCATTTTCTTTAGCTTCAAGGCATAGAATTTGGTGTAATCCAATAAGCAGTCCTTGAAATGAAATTCATAAATAACTTGGTCGGTCATGGCAAAATTAACCGACGTAAAATTACATTTGGTAAACCAAACACCACGAAGGGAAACATAATTGATTTTGGTATCTTTAAAATTGCAATCAAAGAAATTACAATCGATAAAAGTTACGGTTTGAAACGTACAATCGGTAAAATCACAGAAATGAAAGGTGCAATTTTCGAATTCTTTGAACTTAATATCAGCTTCGAGAAAGAAGACATCATGATACACTTGGTCTGCAAAATAATCTTTGGACATAAATTTGTTTTTAATTGCCAAAGCTAGTAATTTATAAAGCAATCCATTACTAACAATTGTTGATAATTTTTATGGATGAAATTTCTGTTTATGAAGTTCATCTTTATGGAAAGTAATACATTTGAAGGTACTGAAATAATGAAATTATGAGAATTGAAACGGACCTCAAATTAGGATTTAAAGATGTAATGATTAGACCAAAACGTGGTGCATCGAAAATCAAAGTACCAAACAAACGTACTACATTTATTGGAGTTACCGAGCAGGAAAACACAGTTTTTGGTATACTATAAATTATGGAAAGCACTACTTTTTTTAAATTTTGTCCCAATTGTGGTTCCCAAAATTTCGAATACAAAAATAATTTCAAATTCAATTGCCATAAGTGTGATTTTGTATTGTATCACAATATTGCAGCTGCTGTTGCTATAGTATTCACTTTTGAGGACAAAATTTTATTCACCGTCAGAAATGTAGATCCCGACAAAGGAAAACTCGATTTACCTGGTGGCTTTATCGATCCAAGTGAAACAGCCGAACAAGCCGCTTGTCGGGAAATAAAAGAGGAAATAGGGCTAACAATTCTCCCTTCCGAATTAACATATATTACTAGTTCACCCAATGATTATTTATACAAAAATGTGGCTTACAGAACTATGGATATTATTTATGAGTGTCAATTAGAAACCTCAACCATTGATATCACTGCCAAAGACGAAATAAAAGAGTTGATTTGGATGAAACGAAGCGAAATAAAACTTGAAAGTATTGGTTTTGTTTCTATCCGTTCCGTTATTGGTCAATACTATTTACTTTAACTAAAAATTAATAGTCGTTCTATACCCATTCTAAAGTTTATATACTAATTTTATACACTATGGAAAAAAGTATCAAAAAAGGATTTTTATTCAAAAAATACGAAGCACCCTTTCAATCTCCATTTGATAAACTATTTGAAATTTTTAAAGAGTTAATTACGCATACTTCGGGGGATTTTGACGAAGCTATTGATTGGTTACGGCAATTGGATGTAGAATATAAACTCACCGATTCCAGTTATTCCATCGACGACTTTATTGAAGATTTAAAGAAAAAAGGATATATCCGCGAAGAACTCAAAGACGATGGAACTTCGGGGACTGGAATTACTGCTAAAACAGAACGAGCTATCCGACAACAAGCATTAGACCAAATTTTTGGTAATTTGAAAAAATCGGGAAGCGGCAATCATAAAACAAAATATTCGGGAAATGGTGATGAACAAACGGGTGAATTCAGAGAATATCATTTTGGGGATAGTTTGGAGAGTATTTCTTTGACCGAAAGTTTAAAAAATGCTCAAATCAATAATGGTACAGATGAGTTTCGATTGACCGAAAATGATTTGGTTGTAGAAGATGCACGTTTCAAAGCTCAAATGAGTACGGTTTTGATGATTGACATCAGCCATAGCATGATTTTGTATGGCGAAGATCGAATTACTCCAGCCAAAAAAGTAGCTATGGCGTTGGCAGAATTAATCACTACTCGTTATCCAAAAGATACCATTGATATTTTAGTTTTTGGAAACGATGCGTGGCCTATAGCTATTAAAGATTTACCTTATTTAAAAGTAGGTCCCTATCATACCAATACCGTTGCCGGATTACAATTGGCGATGGATATGTTGCGCAGAAAACGCAATACCAACAAACAAATTTTCATGATTACAGACGGAAAACCGAGTTGCATTCGTGAAAAAAATGGCGAATATTATATGAATAGCAACGGATTAGACCAATATATCGTGGAGCAATGCTACAATCAAGCGGCACAAGCTAGGAAGTTGCATATTCCAATAACTACTTTTATGATTGCCAATGATCCATATCTGCAAAAATTCGTAAACCGCTTTACGGAAGCCAATCAAGGAAAAGCATTTTATACAGGGCTTAAAGGATTGGGCGAAATGATTTTTGAGGATTATGAAACGAATAGGAAGAAGAAGATTAAATGAGAGAATAGAAAATAGAGAAAAGAAAATAGAGAAAAGAAATTAGAAAATAGAGAAAAGAAATTAGAAAGTACGATGAACAAGATACGAAGTACGAAGTAAAATAGAAAAAAATAACTTTGTGAACCCTGCTTGGTGGAAGGAAGTTTTGTGAAAAAACATTGTAAACATCGTGCTCCAAAAATAAAAAATATGAAAATAGAAAACATAACAACATTAGGTGGATTAAAACAATCAGGATACATTTCAAGAAGTATCAAAGACGAATTGAGAGATAATCTTAGAGAAAAAATCAAATCAGGAAATCCAACATTTGAAGGCGTACACGGATTTGAAAATACGGTGATACCCGAATTAGAGCGTGCCATCTTATCGCGTCATAATATTAATTTATTGGGACTTCGTGGTCAAGCCAAAACACGATTAGCGCGAAAGATGATTGAATTGCTAGACGAATACATTCCAGTGGTAGAGGGTTCAGAAATAAATGATGATCCGCTAAATCCCATTTCTCGATTTGCCAAAAATTTGATAGCAGAAAAAGGCGATAATACCCCAATTTCTTGGTTGCACCGTAGCGAACGTTTTTCCGAAAAACTTGCCACACCTGATGTAACCGTTGCCGATTTAATAGGTGATGTTGATCCTATCAAAGCTGCCAATTTAAAATTATCCTATGCTGATGATAGAGTAATTCATTTTGGAATGATTCCAAGAGCGAACCGTTGTATTTTTGTGATTAATGAGTTGCCCGATTTGCAAGCTCGAATTCAAGTCGCTTTGTTTAATATTTTGCAAGAAGGCGATATTCAAATTCGGGGTTTCAAGTTGCGAATGCCTTTGGATATGCAATTTGTATTTACGGCAAACCCCGAAGATTATACTAATCGTGGTAGTATTGTAACACCATTGAAAGATAGAATTGGTTCTCAAATTTTGACACATTATCCCGAAAACATTGCGGTAGCAAGAACTATTACCCATCAAGAAGCGAAGCTTGATAATCAACAATCTGAAACGGTTTATGTGCCTTCATTAGCCAAAGATTTGCTAGAGCAAATTGCCTTTGAAGCCCGTGAAAGTGAGTTTATTGACAATAAAAGCGGTGTAAGTGCTAGAATGACTATTACTGCTTATGAGAATTTATTGAGTACTGCCGAAAGACGTGCGTTAAAGTCTGGTGAAGACAAAACATCAGTTCGTTTGTCTGATTTTATGGGAATCATTCCATCCATAACAGGCAAAGTTGAATTGGTTTATGAAGGCGAACAAGAAGGTGCAGCAGAAGTAGCCCAACATTTGATAGGAAATGCCATTCATACGTTCTTCCCAGCGTATTTTCCAAAAATTGAGAAATTAGAAAAAGATATCGATGCCAGTCCGTATGCTAAAATTCTAGAATGGTTTTTTACAGAAACAGGTTTTGAATTGTTAGACGATGCTTCAGATGTTGAGTATAAAATGCAACTAGACGCTGTAAAACCATTAGAAGACTTAATCCAAAAATACCAACCACAAATTCCTATGGAAGACAGCCGTTTTTTGAAAGAGTTTGTGCTTTGGGGTTTAGTCGAATATGATAAATTGAGTAAAGATAGAGTAGAAGAGGGCTATCAGTTTAAAGATTTGTATAGTAATTATATTAATAAGTTGTAATTGGTGTATTTAGATTTTGCTTTGCTGTATTAATTAAAAATCTGTTATTCGAAACTGGATTTTGCTTCGCAACATCCATCAAAGCTCCGCTTTGATAATACTAAAAACGAAAAAAAACGCTCAAGTAGCACGTTTTTTGTACATTTGTGTTTTAAAAATAGAAATTATGAAAGCAAAATCAAAAAACACAGGATTTAACGCTCCCATAAAAGAAAAAAACTACGTTGTTATTGATGGTAAAAAAGTATCAAGAAGTTGGGCGGCTGCTTTAGCACTTAAAGGAACTGGGAAAATTTTGGATATGAGAGCCGTTTTAAAATAGAAATCATGAGCCGATACTTATTAGATACTAATGTTTTAGTATTTTTTATTTTGGGAGAAACTGAAAATTTAACCACTGAAATAACAAGTATTCTAAACGATTACAACAATCAATTATATGCTAGTTCTGTTAGTGTATTAGAACTTTTGCAGTTGTATAGAATAAAAAAGATAAAAACAAAAGAGTTTAAAAATGCTACCGAATTATATAACGCTATCCAAGATAGACTTTACATAAAAATCATCCCTTTTACCGAAAAACACACAAAAATACTTGCAAAATTAAAAATTGCTGATGGACATAATGATCCATTTGACCATTCAATAATATCTAGTGCTATTGCCGATAAAATGATACTCGTTTCTTCAGATAGACAGTTTGAAAACTACACCAAGCAACATCTAAACTTTGCTTACAATAAAAGATAAAATCATAGTAAAGATTTAATTTCAACTGACCGAAACAAGCAATTTGTTTAGGTTTTTTTGAATTGATTTTACAAAAATCATACAAATATTAAAAATAAAAAATCCTTAAACTACTGATTTAAAGTATATTTAAGGATTTTTACAGTGACCTCGACTGGATTCAAACCAGTAACCTCTTGAGCCGTAATCAAGTGCGCTATTCAGTTGCGCCACGAGGCCATTAATTTTTACCAAATTTGCCTGCTGATTGGAAAACAGTGTGCTATTCTCCTGATACTTCTGGAGCGCCACGAGGCGTTTTTTTTGGGTGCAAATATAATCATAAATGTGTAACTTGCAAACCTAATTTGATTTAAAACCTAAAAAAAATGTCCTTAGAAAAATACATTCGCGATGTAGAAAATTTCCCAAAAGAGGGTATACTATTTAAAGACATAACTCCAATGTTAATTAATCCTCAAGCTCGGAATGAATGTTTGGAAATTTTGATTTCGTCACTAAAAGATAAAAAAATTGACAAGGTAGTAGGAGTAGAGAGTCGTGGATTTTTCTTTGGGATTTTGTTAGCAGAAAAATTAAACGTGGGTTTCATTCCAGTGCGAAAACCTAAAAAACTTCCGTTCCAAACTATTTCGGCTTCCTATCAATTAGAATATGGTTCAGACACTTTAGAAATGCATATTGATGCTATTCAAAAAGGGGATAAAGTAGTAATTCATGATGATGTTTTGGCTACAGGCGGAACCGCAAAAGCCGTTTGTGAACTTGTTGAAAGACTTGGTGGAGAAATTGTACAAATGAATTTTATAATGGAAATTACAGCACTGCAAGGCAGACTGAAACTAGGCAATCGAGAAATAC
>NZ_JBKCVI010000101.1:0-6827 GCF_046317795.1 Flavobacterium sp.
GTCCCTGGGACGACGACGTCAAAGCCCAGGACAACCCCCACTATCAAATTGGGTGATGTTGTGGTACCCGATTACAATTTTCCCAAAAACGCCTATACGTTTGTCTTCAATTTCAAATCCAATCACTTCATGGAAATAAAATTTGTTGCCTGTAAGTTTTGGCAACATGCTTAGCGGAAGATAGATAGCACATCCAATAATGTTATCGGCTTCCTCTTCATTATCTATATCTTCAAAGTGAACACGCAAAAAATCATTTTTGTGCAGTGAACTACTTTCAATAAAAAATGGAACCAGATTATTGTTGAATTCAACAAATACTGATTCCATATTTTCATATAATTCGGGTTCGTCAGTATCTAAATAAACTAAGACTTCCCCTTTGAAACTAAATTTTTTAGCAATTTTACCTAAATAGAAACAATCTTCTTTACGCATAATTGCTTGAAGTATTATGCTTCTGCCTCTTCGCTAGCTTCTTCTGTAGCAGGAGTTTCTTCTGTTGCAGCCTCAGCAACTACTTCGGGAGCTTCCTCAACGGCAGCTTCTTCTGTTGCAACTTCAGCAACAACTTCAGGAACTTCTTCTACAGCTAATTCAGCAGCAGGAACTTCTTCAGTTACTACTTCGGCAGCAACTTCTGGTGCTTCATCAGCAACAACCTCCACAGCAGCTTCTTCAGCAACTACTTCTTCTACTTTTGCAGCTTCAACTGCAGCAGCAGCACGTTTTTCATTGGCCGCTTTTTCAGCTTTTAACGCTTTTGCTTTGGCCGCTTCTTGTGCTTTTGACAAACCTTCTTTTTTAGAATCAACTTTAGTTGCTTTTTCTTCTAACCATTTAGCCAATTTTGCATCAGCTTGTTCTTGTGTTAAAGCACCTTTGCGAACGCCACCATCAAGGTGATGTTTCAACAAAGCACCTTTGTAAGAAAGAATTGCTTTAGCAGTATCAGTTGGTTGTGCGCCATTGTGTAACCATTGAACCGCTTGGTCAAGGTTTAAATCAATAGTGGCAGGATTGGTGTTTGGATTGTAAGTTCCTAATTTTTCAAGGTATCTACCATCTCTTTTTGAACGAGCATCGGCTGCTACGATCCAGTAAAAAGGTTTTTGTTTTTTACCGTGTCTTTGTAATCTAATTTTTACTGACATAATCTTTTTGATTAATTTGAGGTACTCGACCTCGGTTATTTAAGGGCGCAAATATAGTTTTTTTTCGTAAATAAACTAACTGAATTTTATTTTTTTAATTATAACATCTCGTTTTGTCAAATTTTAATGTTATTTTTTTATAATTTTTTTAGCTTTTTTTTAAATTAAAAGTTATTTTTGTACTAAAATAAATTTATAAAATGAAAAGATTTCTGCCCCTACTATTACTTATTTTAGCTTTTCCTTCATGCCAAGAAGATGTGCGATTTAATACTCCAGGTTTTCAAGGTTTAAAAGACGATGTGTTTTGGAGAGCCAATGATGTTAGAGCTTATATTTCAACTACAGGTCAACTCAGCATTGAAGCTTTGACTCAATACGAACAAATAACACTGAATACTTCAAGTGCTAATGTTGGAACTTATGTATTAGGAACTACTAATAGTACTAATGCAGCTTCTTATACATCAAATTTTAATCAAGTTGAACTTGATTATGAAACAATAGCTGTTCCTGGACCAGTTTTAAGCATAAGTTTGGTTTCTGGAGGAACAGGTTATAGCAGCCAAACCTCTGTAGCAACAACAGGTGGTGCAGGAAGTGGATTAACCGTTAATATTGTAGCGAATGCTTCAGGTGTAGTTACTTCTGTAAATTTATCATCGCGTGGCAATGCTTATATAGCTGGAGATTTAATTACAGTTGCAGGCGGAAATGTGAATTGCAAATTTAGAGTATTAAATACCCAAAACAGCAATGGTGAAATAGAAATCACTAAATACGACAATGTAAATATGACCGTTACTGGGAAATTTAAATTTAATGCTTCAAATACTGGTGCTATTGGTAATCCAATTTTGAATTTCCAGTATGGGGAGTTTTATAAAGTTCCTATTTTTCCATCATTATAAAAAAAATAATTAGTCAATATTTTAACCATCTTCGGATGGTTTTTTTGTTAATTATATAATAAACTCCAAATTTATAGCGGTTTACGTTTTAAATGAACTATCTTTGTAAACGAATTTTAAATATACAATATGAACATTTTTGTTGGGAGTCTTCCGTTTAGTATAGACGATGCAGACTTAAGAGAATCTTTCGAGGTTTATGGTACGGTTAATTCCGTGAAAATTATTACAGATAAATTTACTGGAAGAAGTAAAGGTTTTGGATTTGTGGAAATGGAAAATGACACAGAAGCCGAAAAAGCAATTCAAGAACTAAATGGTGCTACTGTTGATGGTCGTACTATTGTAGTTAACAAATCAGAACCAAAACCAGAAGGAGAAAGAAAACCTTATAATAACAACCGTTCAGGCGGTTCAGGTGGCGGTTATAATGGTGGTGGAAATTCACGTGGTGGCGGAAGCTATAGCGGTGGAAATAGCAGTGGTGGAAATAAAGGAAGATACTAGTTACATTCTATTATAGATAGTTAAAAAGCCAACTCATTTGAGTTGGTTTTTTTGTATTTGTTGATAACTAAAGTTTATTCTTTGCACGTTAAAATGTAAATTTGGGAAATCCCAATAATCAAATTCCAAAATCAAAATTAAGGTTCTGAAAATCCTTTGTTTTGGGATTTGGGATTTAATTTTTTGAAATTTTTAAAGTATGTATTTAATTTTCGATACCGAAACTACCGGTTTACCAAAGCGTTGGGGTGCACCAATTTCAGACACTGATAACTGGCCAAGATGTATTCAAATTGCTTGGCAGTTGCACGATGCCATGGGAAATCTTTTGGAACATCAAGATTATTTAATTAATCCAGAAGGGTTCAACATTCCTTATGATGCCGAAAAAGTTCATGGAATTTCTACAGAATTAGCACAAGCACAAGGACACGGTTTACAAGAAGTCTTAGATAAGTTTAATGTAGCTTTATCCAAAGCCAAATTTATAGTTGGACAAAATGTGGGCTTTGATGTCAACATTATGGGATGCGAATTTTATAGAATAGGCATTCAATCGCCAATGAGTTCCATGCCGGTTTTAGACACCTGTACCGAAGTTACTGCTTCACTTTTAAAACTTCCTGGCGGAAAAGGCGGTAGATTTAAATTACCCACTTTAACGGAGTTACACAGTTACCTTTTCAATGTACCCTTTAATGAAGCTCACAATGCCACTGCCGATGTAGAAGCTACAACAAGGTGTTTTTTGGAATTAATTCGTAGAGAAATTTTCACCAAAGAAGAACTTGAAGTTGAGGCAGATTATTTCAAAGAATTCAATGAAAATAATCCGAAGGAAATAGAACTTATTGGATTGCAACACATCAATTTAAAACAAGCTTCTGATGAAATTCGAAAACAATTTCAAAACAAAGAAAAAAATGTTGAAACTACTAATGTTGACAATAAATTTCAACACAATTTAGCAGAAGTCAATTTTGTGCATCTGCACAATCATACTCAATTTTCAGTTTTACAATCTACCATTAGTGTTGCCGATTTAGTTAAAGCGGCAGTTCAAAACAAAATGCCTGCGGTGGCCATGACCGATCATGCCAATTTGATGGGTGCATTCCATTTTGTTCGCGATATTTTATACCATAATAAATCAGCTCAAGCCAAAAACAAACAAGCAGAAGAAAATGGTGAAGCACCATCGGAAACCATAGTAAAACCAATTTTAGGTTGCGAATTTTATGTTTGCGATGATTTAAAAGATAAATCCAGAAAAGACAATGGTTACCAAATTGTTTTTTTAGCCAAAACAAAAAAAGGATATCATAATTTGGCCAAATTATCATCTATAGCTTATACCGAAGGGTTTTATTATGTGCCAAGAATCGATAGAAAGGTAATTCAACAATACAAAGAAGATATTATCATCTTGTCTGGAAATTTATATGGAGAAATTCCAAATAAAGTTTTAAATCTTGGAGAAAATCAAGCCGAAGAAGCACTCGTTTGGTGGAAAAGTGAATTTGGTGACGATTTTTACATTGAATTGATGCGTCATAACCAAGAAGATGAAAACCGAGTAAATGCAACTTTAATTTCTTTAGCTAAAAAGCATAAAGTGAAAAAAGTTGCCACCAATAATGTTTTCTACATTAATAAAGAAGATGCCAATGCGCACGACATTCTGTTGTGTGTTAAAGATGGTGAAAAACAATCCACACCAATTGGCAGAGGAAGGGGCTATCGTTACGGTTTTGGAAATCAAGAATATTATTTCAAATCGGGAGATGAAATGAAAAAGTTATTTCATGATTTACCCGAAGCCATTACCACTACAGAAGAAATCGTCAATAAAATTGAAATCTTCGATTTATCCCGCGAGGTTTTGTTACCCAAATTTGAAATTCCACAAGAATTTTTAGTAGCAGATGATCAAACAGATTCAGGAAAACGTGGAGAAAATAATTACTTAGCACATCTTACTTTTGAAGGCGCAAAAAGAAGATATCCTGAAATCACAACTGACCCGAGCGATAACGAACGGGCGAAGCAAATCAAAGAACGAATCAATTTTGAATTAGAAACGATTGAAAACTCTGGGTATCCAGGTTATTTTTTAATTGTTCAGGATTTCATTGCAGAAGCCCGAAAAATGGGAGTTTCTGTTGGTCCAGGTCGTGGTTCTGCTGCGGGTTCAGTGGTGGCCTATTGCCTTGGGATTACCAACATTGATCCACTATTATACAATTTACTTTTTGAGCGTTTTTTGAATCCAGACAGGGTTTCACTTCCCGATATTGATATTGATTTTGATGACGAAGGACGTAGCAAAGTAATGGATTATGTAATTCAGAAATACGGTTCCAAACAAGTAGCGCAAATTATCACTTATGGAACAATGGCAACCAAATCCAGTATTCGCGATACTGCAAGAGTAATGGATTTACCACTTTTTGAAGCGGATAAAGTAGCTAAATTAATTCCTAGTTTAATGCCTTCAAAATGGAATTTATCCAGATTTTTGTCTGAAGATGAAGCCATTATTAAAAAATCATTACGACCAGAAGATTTTGAAAGAGTTAAAGAGTTAATTTCACTTTCAAAGCAAGGAAACTTATGTGCCGAAACTATAAATCAAGCAAAATTTTTAGAGGGCAATCTCAGAAATACCGGAATTCACGCTTGTGGCGTTATTATAACACCAAGTGATATTACCAATTTTGTTCCGGTTGCCACTGCCAAAGATTCCGATTTGTATGTTACCCAATTTGATAACTCTGTTGTAGAAAGTGCGGGTTTATTGAAAATGGATTTCTTGGGTTTGAAAACATTAACTTTAATAAAAGACACCATTAAATTGGTGAAATATAGAACAGGAGCAGCACTCAATCCTGATGAATTTCCAATTGACGATGTAAAAACATATGAACTTTTTCAGCGGGGAGAAACAGTCGGAATTTTTCAATACGAAAGTCCTGGAATGCAAAAGTATATGAAAGAATTAAAACCAACCGTTTTTGGGGATTTAATTGCCATGAATGCACTATACCGTCCTGGACCAATTGCTTATATTCCGAGTTTTATCAAAAGGAAAAATGGAGAAGAACCCATAACATATGATATTGAAGCGTGTGAAGAACTGCTAAAAGAGACCTATGGGATTACGGTATACCAAGAACAAGTAATGCTTTTGTCACAAAAATTAGCCGATTTTTCAAAAGGAGATGCCGATATTTTGCGTAAAGCAATGGGGAAAAAACAGAAAGATGTTTTGGATAAAATGAAACCAAAATTCATTTCACAAGCAGAAGCCAAAGGGCATGCCGCCGATAAATTAGAAAAAATTTGGAAAGACTGGGAAGCTTTTGCCGAATATGCATTTAACAAATCGCACTCAACATGTTATGCATGGATTGCATACCAAACGGCGTATCTAAAAGCCAATTATCCTGCGGAATATATGTCAGCGGTGCTTTCTAATAATATGAACGATATCAAGCAAGTTTCGTTCTTCATGGAAGAATGCAAACGAATGGGATTGCAGGTTCTTGGTCCCGATGTAAATGAGAGTTTTTATAAATTTACGGTAAATGATAGTTATGCGATTCGTTTTGGAATTGGAGCTGTAAAAGGTGTTGGAGCAAATGCAGTGGAAACCATTGTTCAAAACAGGAAAGAGGCACCATACAAATCGATATTTGATTTAGCCAAAAAAATTGATCTTCGTGCTGCCAATAAAAAAGCATTCGAAAGTCTAGCTTTTGCAGGCGGATTCGATTGTTTTGCTAACACTCACAGAGCACAATATTTTCATATAGAAGGCGAAGGAATAACGTTTTTGGAGAAAGCTATCCGTTATGGATCAAAATTTCAGGAAAATGAAAATTCCTCTCAAGTAAGTTTATTTGGCGAGAGTAGTGATGTTCAAATAGCTGAGCCAATAGTGCCGCCATGCGAAGAATGGAGTACGATGGAAAAACTAGCCAAAGAAAAAGAAGTAGTAGGAATTTATATTTCGGGGCATCCATTGGATGATTATAAATTTGAAATGAAATACTTCTGTAATAGTAAATTGGAGAATTTAAAAAATTTAAAAAATTATATAGGTAAGAACTTAACTTTTGCTGGAATTGTATCTAATGTGCAATACAGAACTGGAAAAACGGGAAAAGACTGGGCCAGTTTTACACTTGAAGGTTATGATGAGAATTTTGATTTTAGAATATTCAACGAAGAATATTTAAAATTCCGTCATTTC
>NZ_JBKCVI010000102.1:0-8757 GCF_046317795.1 Flavobacterium sp.
CAAGTAAAAACTCCAGCTCCAAGTCCAAAATCTGTTTTAACACAAGTAGTTGGTTTGACAGATGTTACAATTGATTATTCAAGACCAAGTTCAAAAGGAAGATCTGTTTTTGGTAATTTAGTTCCTTTTGGAAAATTATGGCGAACTGGTGCTAACCAAAATTCTATGGTAACTTTTAGTGAAGATGTTGTTATTAAAGGTGCTACATTGAAGAAAGGAAAATATGCCATATTCACTAAACCAAAAGCTGATGTTTGGGAAATATTTTTCTATTCAAATACAGATAATTGGGGAACACCCGAGAACTGGGATGAAAAAAATGTGGCATTAAGTACAACAGCTTCTCCAATAACTCTAGGAAATAATGTTGAAACGTTCACAATTTCCATAAATAATTTGACTAACGATAGTGCTACTTTAGACTTATCATGGGAAAAAACAATGGTTTCAATTAAATTTGAAGTTCCAACACAAAAAGCAGCCATGGCGAGTATCACCAAAACTTTAGCTGGCCCAACAGCAGGTGATTATTTCTCTTCTGCTCAATACTTGTTTCAATCAGAAGGCGATATGAATAAAGCTTTAGAATATGTGAACAAAGCAATTAGCATGGCAAAACCTGGCGAAGACGTTCCGTTTTGGCATTTGAGATTAAAATCATTAATACAAGCAAAATTGGGTGATAAAACAGGAGCAATTGCTACTGCAAAAGTTTCATTAGCCAATGCTGAAAAAGCTAAAAATGAGGACTATGTTAAAATGAATAACGATAGTATAAAAGAGTGGAGTAAAAAATAATTATCTCTTATCAATATTAACCACGAATTCTAAAAAGTTCGTGGTTTTTTTATGCTATAATTTTTTGTTTGTCTCTAAAGCAAATTTGGAAAATAATTGATACTAGTACAGTTAATGATGCTCCAATAAAATTTAACCACAAATAACCAAGCTTTTCTTGTCCCGTTGGATAGATATGAATAGTGTAATAATAAATAAAGAAAATGGTAATTTGACTAATCACGGCACTATAAAATATGGCATTTGCTTTGACATATTTAATATAAAAGCCAACCAAAAACACACCCAATACGGTTCCGTAGAAAATGGAACCCACAATATTGACCAATTGAATTAAATTTTCAAATAGTGTTCCTACACAAGCAAAAAGTATGGCAATTACGCCCCAAAGTAATGTAAAATAACGAGTGGCATTGACATAGTGTTTTTCAGATTTTTCTCCTCTAACATTTCTCTTGTAAATATCAATAGCTGTTGTGGATGCCAATGCTGTTAAACCTGAAGCAGAGGAAGACATGGCTGCCGATAAAATTACTGCTAATAATAATCCTATTAATCCTGAAGGTAAATAGTTTAAAATAAAATAAATAAATACGTAATCTTTATCATTGGTTTCGGCTTTACTATCAACTTTGGTTATAATTTCTTTGGCTTGCTCGTGCAAATCTTTTTCTTTGCTAGATAGTGAAATCAGTTTTTTTCTCAGAATTGGATTGTCATAATTTTGATTGAGATGGTCAATATACAGCAAATTGAATTCCTTTTTTTCTTCGGATAATTGAGATAACTGTTTTTCTAGCGAATGGTAATCTGTTGCAAATTTTGATTTTTCAATCGCCTCTTTATTAACTGGATTAAAATGCAAAGGCACCGGATTGAATTGGAAGAACACAAACACCATTACACCTGTTAATAATATAAAAAATTGCATCGGTACTTTTAGAAATCCATTCATGATTAAACCCATTTGGCTTTCTCTATCTGATTTTCCAGATAAATAGCGCCCTACCTGAGATTGGTCAGTGCCAAAATAAGATAACATTAAGAAAAATCCACCGGTAATACCGCTCCAAAAGGTATATCTGTTTTGAGGATCAATCGAAAAATCAAGTATATTCATTTTATCATTGGCACCAGCAATGTGAAGTGCGTTTGAAAAGGTCATGTCATTGGGCAACAAATGTAAAATCAAAAAGAAGGTAATAAACATGCCACTCATGATAATAAACATTTGTTGTTTTTGGGTGACATTAACGGCTTTTGTTCCGCCTGCAAAAGTGTAAATCATTACTAAAATTCCAATAATGATATTAAGCAGGGTTAAATTCCAACCCAAAACTGCCGATAGAATGATAGAAGGCGCATAAATGGTTAATCCTGTGCCTAAACCACGCTGAATTAAAAATAAAATAGCGGTAAACGAACGTGTTTTTAAATCAAATCGTTGTTCGAGATATTCATAGGCAGTAAATACTTTTAGTCGATGATAAATGGGAATGAATGTCATTGAAATAACCACCATGGCAATAGGTAAGCCAAAATAAAATTGCACGAAACCCATTCCATCGTGATAGGCCTGACCTGGTGTGGAAAGAAACGTAATAGCACTGGCTTGTGTTGCCATAACAGATAAACCGACAGTCCACCATGGTGTTTCTTTGTTTCCAAGAATGTATTCTTCTACGTTTTTGCTTCCTTTGGTTTTATATACACCATAGAAAACTATGAAAAGTAGTGTTACTGTTAAAACTAACCAATCAAGTTGTTGCATATTAAAAGAATAATTGCATTAGAATAAAAAAGACAATAATATAAATAGCGTTGGCTACTAAAACCCAAGTATAACTATTTTTCCAAGAAGCAGTTTTTTTTGTTTCCATATTATTTTCCAATTGCGATTATGTTGGCTAATAGTCTAAAGGCACCCGGCACACCTTCGGGTAGTTCTCTAAAGAAACTTAAACCAGTATAGATGTAATTTCCTTTACCATATTTGGCAATTAGTAAAGCACCATTTTTGGGTTTTTCCCCTTTGTCATTGGCAGAAAGAATAGGAGTGAAGTTGGAATCCCATTCGCTGGGATAATACAATCCTTGTTCTTGTTTCCATCCTTTGAAATCGTCAACCGTAATTTTGTTGGGATAATTTAGAACAGGATGATTGGGAGCTAAAAAGCGAACTTCAGCGTCTTCTTCGGTAACTCGGTCACGAGAAATTTTTAAAGGAAAAGGCGCTATTTCTTTGGTTACTAAATCGTCCAAAGTATTGTATTGTACAATCATAGTTTTGCCATTTTTAACAAAATCCAATAAGATGTTTTGTTTGATTGCTAAAGCGTTAACTACATTATACGCTCTAATTCCGGTTATCACTACATCAAAAGGTTCAAGGTTTTCAATTGAGATATCTTCTGCTTTTAAAATAGAAACGTCATATCCCATTTGAGTTAAAGTCTTCGGAACTTCATCGCCAGCGCCCATGATATAGGCAATCTTTTCGTTTTTCGTTTTAATTTTCAATCGAATACCTTTAGCTTCGGCTGGTTTTAGAACCATTTGTTTATAGATGTGAGGATAATTAATGTCTATTTTTTCTTTATCAAATATTTCTCCATCAACGGTTACTATACTTTTAATATTGATTTCGCTGGCTTCTTTGGATGGTGTAACACTGAAATTAACCAACACTTCTTCGCCTTTTTTGCTAGTAGCAAATGGAATTTCAAGGGGTGAAACAGACCAATTAGCAGGAAGTTCTAATTTTACATTTCCTTTGATATTGTCTTTTCCTGCTTTTACTTTTATAGTGATGGTTTTGCTTTTGTCACTATTAAAAATATAGACTTTTTCAGTCAATGAAGATGTCACTGCAGGAACAATATCTAATGGTTGGTATACTTCGCCTTTTACATCGTCGTTGAATTTATAGACAACTTTTTGTTCAAAAGGTATTTCTACACTATTAATTTCAATCCAAAAACCAACTTTTACATTGCGCAAAACATCTGGAACACCAATAATTTCTTGTTTATCTATCCGATACATGCCATTAGTTCCTTTTTGATTTAGCCAATAAGGGTTAGTATATTCTAGGTCATTTGGAATTTCTAAAGTAATATTTTTTGAATAGGGAATATTGAATTTTAAATCTGTGTTTTTTTGCTCATCGTCAGAATTATAAACTGGAAAGGCGAGTATTCTTTTTAATTTCATTGGAACAACACTTCTGTTGATGGCTTCTAGTTTAACCTTTATTGTACTTCCTGGGGTTGCCTCTTGATTATCTGTTGTGGCTTCTATATACAATCCGGTACAAGCTGCAATTATTTTTTTTATCTCTTCAGACTTTATTTTTTTCCAATGTTTGTCTTCTATATTTTCAATTAAAGAATATGCTTTCACCAATTCTGGTATTGAAGCGGCTGGATTTTTAAAATCAAAGTTTTTTTCAACATTAGAAAGAATATCTCCAATTGCTTTTCCACCATTTACCCGATTCCAAGTAGTATCTATGCCTTCAAAAAGATTGGTTTTATCGTTAGAAATAGTCCCTTTAAGCAACTCTAAATATTCATCTTCATCACCTCTAGTACCTGTAGAACCAAAACCTTGTGATTGATGGCGACTCCGGCTCAATGCAGCAATTTCCTGGTTTGATTTGCCCAAAGTGGAATAAAATGTTCCAATCTTTAGATTAATCAAATTGGTTTTGTCAGCGGCTTCAAATTTTTCTTTACTACCAAAAAACCACCACGAAGTATTGAAATACAATCGTTTTGGTTGCCACGTTTTTACCGTTTCTAATTGTTTTGAAAATACAGTTGGATCATCAACTTTATCAAAAGCTTCAAAACTTAACATAGCAGAAGCAGTGTGGTGTCCATGAGTAGTTCCTGGGGAACGATGATCAAAACGATTTATGATAATATCAGGTTGGAAATTTCGAATAATCCAAACAACATCACTAAGCGCTTGTTCCTTATTCCAAATTTGTAATGTCTCCTCAGGATTTTTTGAATAACCAAAATCATTAGCACGTGTAAAAAACTGCATGCCACCATCAATTTTTCGAGCTTCAATAAGTTCTTGTGTTCTAATCAAACCTAATTGTTCTCGTAGTTCAGGGCCAATTAAATTTTGACCGCCATCTCCTCGAGTGATTGATAAATAGGCAGTTTGTGCCTTTGTATTATTTGATAAAAAAGAAATTAAGCGTGTATTTTCATCATCGGGATGTGCAGCAATATAAAGTACTGAACCTAGAAAATTCAGTTTTTGAATTTGATTGTATATTTCAACCGAATTAGGTTTTACTGGTTGTTGAGCAATACTAATTTGAAATATTAGGAGAAAATATATGATAAAAGAAATATAAAGCTTATGCATTTTTTACTTTAATTTGCAAAAGCTTCAAATGTACAGATTAAATAAAGAGGTCTTCTTTATTTAATTTATTTTTAACAAAAATCGAAAACACCAACTTTAATCGCTAGATGCCGTAGCATTTGTATATCTTCCTCTAGCATTATAGGGATACAATTTTTTATGAACGTTTAAAAATTGTTGTGGATTTTCGCCATCATAATCTTTAATAATCACATAGGCCTTATTGTACAGAGAATAGCCACCGTAATTTTCAGGTAATTCTTCTGCAGTTTGCCATTCATTGTTGACCTTAAAATAGTAGACCAAATTTATATTATCAAAATAGGCCTGAAGATTTGGGAAGTAATAGTAGCGTGAAGTCCCTTTTGACAATTCAACAGGGGAAGAGTCTTCCTTACTATTGGCCATAACTTGTGCTGATAGGTTACTGGAAATCAGTACCATACCAAAAATAATAGTGAGTTTAATCGTTTTCATGATTTTTGTAGATTTGGGTTTAACAAAAATGAATTAATAATTACACTGCAAATATATACATAATATCTTTAAAATGGTTTATTTTATCGTTAAAATACACTTTTTTATTAAATATGTAATAAAATTATTATTTTAATAGACGTTTATAAATAAAACATAAAAAATTTTTGGCAAATATAAATAGAAAGGAACTTTATTTGCTTTTTTTTGTAATTTTTACTTTTTTCTTGCACTTTTTTGTTTCTGTTTTATTTCCGTGCTATTTCTTCATTATAAATTGTTCAAAAAAAAATTTTATTTAGAATTTTAAAGTATTTAGATAATGGTAAACTAAGTTTGTTGGAAGTCCAACAACATTAGTATAGGAACCTTCAATTTTGGAAATACCTATTAACCCAATCCAGTCCTGAATTCCGTATGCACCAGCTTTATCAAACGGTTTGTAATTTTCTAAATAATAATGAATTGCATTATCTGAAAGCGAGTTAAATGTCACTTTGGTAACATCAAAAAGAGTTTCTGTTTTCCATTTGGTTTTAAAACAAACCGAGGTAATTACTTCATGGGTAGTATTCGATAAAGATTTTAATATGATAAAGGCATCAGTATAATCTTTTGGTTTTCCTAATGCTCTGTTATTCAACCAAACAATAGTATCGCTGGTAATTAGAATTTCATTTTCAGCAATTTCACCATCAAAAACTTTGGCTTTGAGTTCAGCCAAATAATTGGTAATTTCTACACCTTGAAGATTATCAGGATATACTTCTTCAATTTCTTTTAATCGAATTTCAAAATCCAAGTCTAAATCTTTAAAAAATTGTTGTCTTCTGGGCGAACCTGAAGCTAAAATAACTTTGTAGTTTTTAAGTTTATCCTTTAGCATTGAATTTTATATTTAAAGTAATTATCAAAACCGATAGAATTCCAAAAAATATAACCCATTTCAAAATAGTACTTAAAAAATGAAATTCTTTCTTCCCTGATGCGTTCCAAATTTTTGTGACAAATAAAATGAGTGGTGCAACAACAAAAAGCAAACTATAAATCACCGCAAAATAGAGCTTGTTTGACATTAAATAGCTGTTAATGTACCATAGCAAAATTAGTATCCCTACAACACTTATAACAAAGACAACTGTTGATGTTCTCTTTACTCCAATGGCAATAGGTAAAGTGTTCATCCCTTGATTATAGTCTCCATTTACATCTTCCATGTCTTTAACAATTTCGCGAATGAAATTTATAATAAAAGCAAAGATGGCATAATCAATTAACATCGAAAATAGTATTCCCATTGCTGCTCTATTTCCTTCAAAAGTGGCAGGAAGTAAATCAAATAATCCAATAATCAAAACACTAAAGGAGAGCAACATAGCCACAATAATATTTCCTACCAAAAGCATTTGTTTTAAACTGGTAGCATACATATATAGAGTAGCAGAAACAATAATAAAAGCTCCAGTAAAACTAGGTTTTTGAATTACATTCGATAAATAAAACCCAATACCAACTCCTGTAACATTGAGAATAAAATATAAATTATATGCTGTTTTTTCGCTAATACTTTTTCCAACTATAATAGTATTGGGTCTGTTGTCATAATCGGTTTCTTGATCAAAAATATCATTAATAATGTAACCAGCAGCGGCAATTAATACAGTTGATAAAACCAATAAGCCATATTGAAAGTGGTTCAAAGCCAAAGGAATATTTTGCAATTTTAAAAATCCATAACGAAAGATTAATTGCATAAAGGCAAGTAGCAGAAGGTTTTGGTAGCGAATTAGTTTTAGATACTTCATGATTAGTGTTTAGTGTTCAGTATTCAGTTTTTTGTCCGACTCTAGTAAAGGTTGACCAAAAAAGTCAATTTACATGAAAGCAAATTTATGATAATTACGTAAGAATCGGAAGTATTCTAATGAGTTATAAGGAAATAGTTTCTTTATTTGAAAAAGGCAGGTTTAGCGTTATTCCACAAGAAAAACTTTATGATGTTCATAATGTTAACAATTACAATTGGATTTGTAAATTTTCTTCCTTTAACGAAATAGGAATTAAAGTAGTAGAAATAAAAGGGAGCAAAATCACAAAGCTATCAGAACTCGAAAAAAAAGTAAAAGCGATAGAACAAATAGTTGGTCAAAAGGCAGATCAAGGTTGATTATTTGGAGAAAATGATTGACAATGCCAAAGATGAATTAATCGTTGATATTAAAAAAAAAACTTCAACCCCTCACAATCGACTGGTTTTTAACAAATAAAGAAAAATTAAAGTATTCTGTGAATAAGTTGTACAAAGAAATAGGAACAAGTAAAGAAGCTGTTAGCCAATATACTAAACGCCAAAAAGTGTTTGAATATAATGTTCGAAATCTTATTGTTGAAGCGGAAGAATTAAGAAAATAACACCCTGTTTATGTGGTTGAAAAAGATATAATACATTACAACCTTATTTTTATAGGAAGAGGTAATTTTATTGATTTGTTTATAAATTAGGATTTAGAATCAAAAGAAATAAGAATTATAAAAGAATAACTTTTGCCATTAGAGTTAATTAATCAAATTTGAAAAAGGTATGGAAGTCACTAGAACATAAACGATATGGCAATCTGATATAACCTATATATTAATTGTGATAATACGTTTTGTTACGCTGTATTTATATTAGATGTTTATACAAAAAAATAGTTGGAAATCAACTAACAAATAACATGCGATCCAGTGCAAATCTAGAAGTATTACAAATGACTTTAAAAAATAATAAAATCTGAAAACTAATTACTGAACACTGAACACTATTTCCTATTTTTGCAACACAACAAAAACAACACAACAAATGTCACTCACTACATTAAATGCCATTTCTCCCATAGACGGAAGATACAGGAAAAACACCAAATCACTAGCTGCTTTTTTCTCTGAAGAAGCATTAATTAAATATAGAATTTTAGTTGAAGTTGAATATTTTATTGCGTTATGCAAGAATGATTTACCTCAATTAAAAGGTGTAAATAAAAGTGTTTTTGATTCACTTAGAAATATCTACATCAACTTTACTACGGAAGATGCTTTGTTGATTAAAGAGACCGA
>NZ_JBKCVI010000103.1:0-27861 GCF_046317795.1 Flavobacterium sp.
CTACGATTATGAAATTACTTTTTATCCGGGTAATAGTTTTCAATGGAACTCTTCACTTTCAAATGTAAACTTCAAAGCTGATTTTGATTATTACGCAGGAGAAAAACACAAAATCAAGTTTGGTATAGGTTCTATTTTATATCAATTCAATCCAGGAAATATTAAACCTTTTGGTGCAAATTCTACAATTAATCCGACCAATTATAAAGAGAAAAGGGCTATAGAGAATTATGCATACCTACAGGACGATTACCGAATTTCTAACAGACTTACACTAATGTATGGATTAAGAATATCTCAATTCGCTCAAATGGCAAACGACTCCATTCCAATATACGTGAATGGGAAACCAGTTGTTTATAATCCAGTCATCAATAATTATGAGAAAGGAAACATTTCATCCTACAAGAATTATAGAAAAAATGAACTCTTAAACAATTCATTTGGCTTTGAACCACGCCTCAGTTTGAATTATCAAGTAAATGAGGTGTCGAGTATTAAATTGGGTTATAACCGAATGTACCAGTATATTCATTTGCTTTCTACTGCAACTTCTCCAACTCCATTGGATATCTATACGCCAACTTCTACATTTATTAAACCCCAAGTGGCTGACCAAATTGCTACGGGCTATTTCAGAAATTTTAAGGATAATATATTTGAATTTAGTGTAGAAGCATACTACAAATGGATGCAAAACCAATTTGATTTTATTGATGGTGCTTCACCTATTTTAAACAATTCACCAGAAACAATTCTACTAAATGGTAATGCACGTTCCTATGGTTTGGAATTTATGGTAAAGAACAGTGAAGGAAGATTTACAGGATGGATAAGTTACACATTGTCAAAAGCCGAACGCAGAACTCCAGGAGTTGATGGTGGAAGAGGAATTAATAATGGAGCGTACTACTCAACAAATTATGACAAACCTCACAATATTGCCATTACTGGAAACTATAAAATTTCGGAGAAATGGTCTATTTCTGCAAATTTCATTTATCAATCGGGCAGACCAGCTACTTATCCTGAATCAAAATACACATTTAACGGACTTTCTATACCAGAATATAGCGAACGCAATGCATATCGATTGCCCGATTACCACAGATTGGATATTGCAGCAACGTTAAAAGGTAAACAAACAAAACGGTGGAAAAGTCAATGGGTATTTGGTATTTACAATTTGTATAACCGCCAGAATGCTGCAAATATTACCTTCAAAGAAACCTTGACCAACAACAATAGTGAAACTGGATTAGGAACAGGAAATAACAAGGCAAATAAGCTTACTTATTTTGGTTTAATACCAAGCATTAGTTACGAGTTTAAATTTTAAAGAATATAAATATGAAATTAACAACAACAATCTGTCTTTTGGTAGCAACAGCTACTCTTTTTACTTCTTGCGAAAAAGAAATAAATTTAGATTTGAAAAATACAAGTCCCAAACTAGTAGTAGAAGGAAATATTCTATGGGGTATTGACACTGTTATCAATCAGCAAGAATTAAAGCTCAGTCTTTCCGCTAATTATACAGGCAATACTAATCCACTGCCAGTAACAAATGCAATCGTTATGGTAAATGATGGAACAAATAACTATACATACAATCATATCGGAAATGGGGTTTACAGCAGTAATTTTATTGCAGCAACCAACAAAACTTATAAGTTAATCATAAGCTATGAAGGCGATGAATACAATGCTTATGAAACTCTGAAAGCAGGAGGTGCTGCTATAGATAGTCTTACGGTAAATTACTTTCCATCGGCATTAGGCAGTCCAGAAGGAAATTTTATCACAGTAAACACAACTGATCCTTTGAATGAAAGAAACTTCTATTTATGGCAATTGTTTATAAACGAGCAATTAATGATAAATCCTTCACCAGGAAACATTTATAGAGCCATACAAAAAGATGACTTTTTCAACGGGCAACCTCTATTAAATTATTTACCTTTTGATAATTTTCCTGTGGTTACTGGCGACATAGCAAGATTACATCAACTGAACATCTCTGAACAAATGTATAATTATTACTACTCCATTTTTAATTTAACGGCATCGTCCCCAGTTTCTGGCGATGTGCCACCAGGAAATATAAAAGGTAATATCGTGAATTTAAATAAACCTGATAAAAACGCCTTGGGCTATTTTGGTGCGTGCAGTATATCAATTAAAACAAAATCAATTTAACTTTAGAAAAATTAGTTTGCAAAAAGTATAAACAATGAAAAGCCAAGAATTGAACTCTTGGCTATTTCATTCTTTAAACCATTTTTCCCAAATTATGAAAGAGAAAAAGTAAACGTCATTGAAAATGGCATACATAATAATCGAAATTATTTTATAACAAAAAATGGTCAACGTATTTTAGGATATTATTTTCCAAAATCCTGTTTTGTCGCTTCCGATACGTTCAATAATTCCTTGCCCTTTAAGGTCTTTTATTTTTCGTTTTACTGTGCTTAAACTCAGATTTAACCGTTCGCTAATTTCAGTAGTTGTTATGTTCTTATTTTGCTTTACTAGAGAAAATACAGTGTCATTTACAGTGTCATTAGTCGAATTTACAGTGTCATTTACTGAATTTACAGTGTCAGTATAAAAAATATGCAATTCTCGGTTTAGTAGTGTGTTGTTTTCCTCTAGCAACAGATTTCCGAAAAAACGCAATAAAAATTCGTTTGTATCGTAAATGTTCTTTGTATGATTTTTGTAATTGGCTCTAACCAACGCATTACGAAAATACCACGAATGTAGCTCAAATAATTGGTTGTTTACTTGAAAACCAAATGTTCGCAAGTATTTAATTAAAAAAATGGCAGTTGTTCGTGTGTTGCCTTCACCAAAAATGTGAATTTGCCACAAATAAGAAATAAAACGAGCAATGTGTTCTATAGTTTCTTGCTGACTTAAGCCTTTGTAACTAAACTGTTTTTCTTGTCTAAAATCGTATTCCAAAGTTGCTTTTAAACTTTCGGCACTACCATACAAAACTGTTTCACCGTTTAGCACCCATTCTTGTTTTGTAATGTTATAATCACGTATTTTACCTGCAAATTTGTAAATACCTTGAAACAATCTGCGATGAATTGTAAGGTATTCGGCTGGCGAAAAGGTAAAGGTTTGCTCACTCAAAATTTCTGTAATCCGAGCAGAAACTTTGTCTGCTTCTTCAGTTCGATCTTCGTCAAATTTGGTTGTGTGTAGTTTGTAATAACTATCTATTCGTTGTTTTACTTGTTCAATGGTAATAATACCTTCAATATTTTGTTTGGCAGTTTCTAATAAATAATCAGAAGGTTTTAATCCATCAATTTGTTGCAAACCGATAGCCGTTTTCCAAACTTTTGCTTTTTCTACTTTGTTTGGTTCACCTTGTCTTAAATATTCTTCAAAATTCTCCATTGTCCTTTGCTACTTTTTCTATTTTTGAGATTTTGCTAATTACTGATTTTTATTTACTATGCTATTTTGGCTTGCTTATTACTTCAATATCTGAGCGGCGTGAGCTTTGGTTTTTACTTCTTGGATTACTTCATCGATTATTCCATCTTCGTTGATGATAAAAGTGGTTCGATGAATGCCATCATATTCTTTGCCCATAAACTTTTTTGGTCCCCAAACGCCAAATGCTTGTATTACTGATTTGTCTTCGTCTGCCAATAGTGGAAAAGGAAACTCGTATTTGTTTTTGAAGCTGGATTGTGCTTTGGCATTATCTGCACTAACGCCAAGTAAAGCGTAATTGTTTGTTTTAAAACGTTCAAAATTATCTCTCAAATCACAAGCTTCGGCAGTACAACCTGGCGTGCTGGCTTTTGGATAAAAGAAAACAACTAATTTTTTACCTTTGTAATCTGCTAATGTGTGAAGATTTCCGTCTTGATCTTTCCCTGAAAAATTTGGCGCTTTATCACCTTTTTTTAGTGTTGTCATTTTATTTATTGTTTAAAATAGTTTAAAGTTTAACTTTGTTTGAAGTTTTTAAAATATAAAAATACAAAAAAAATGACCAAAAAAGAACGTGCAACAGTTGTTATAAATACGTTAAAGGAATTGTATCCTTCTATTCCTGTTCCGTTGGATCATAAAGACCCATATACTTTGTTAATTGCAGTGCTACTTTCGGCACAGTGTACTGATGTTCGTGTAAACCAAATAACACCAATTTTGTTTGCTAAAGCCGACAATCCTTATGATATGGTGAAACTTTCGGTCGAAGAAATTAAAGAAATTATTCGCCCTTGTGGTTTATCACCTATGAAATCTAAAGGTATTCATGGTTTATCAAAAATATTAATTGAAAAGCATAACGGTCAAGTACCAAACAGTTTTAAGTATTTAGAAGAATTACCTGCCGTTGGGCATAAAACAGCCAGTGTTGTCATGTCGCAAGCTTTTGGTGTTCCTGCTTTTCCTGTTGATACACATATTCACAGACTGATGTATCGATGGAATCTTACTAATGGAAAAAATGTTGTTCAGACAGAGAAAGACGCCAAAGCTATTTTCCCAGAAGAAATTTGGAATGATTTACACCTTCAAATTATTTGGTATGGTAGAGAATATTCTCCAGCACGTGGATGGAATTTAGACATTGATATAATCACCAAAACAATAGGAAGAAAAACAGTTTTAAAAGAATATTATAAAAAAACAGTCCGATAAATTATACCGGACTGTTTCTTAATTAGCTATTGAGTCGAAGTTCATGTTTCCAATTGTAATAATATTCAATGCACAAGAATATTGTAGAATTAAACGAATTGTTTCTTTTTTGGGTAACATTGTTTTTTTTGCTAATTTTCTTTTTGAGTAAAGTTTTGCCATATACTAACAATTAAATTTAAGTTGTTTATATAGTAACGCAAAAAATTAGTTTTTATTGTTTATGTGGGTAAATAAATTTTATTTTTTTCGATAACTTTTCGCAAATTTGTCATTGCATAACGCATTCTTCCTAAAGTAGTATTAACACTAACACCAGTTAAATCTGCAATTTCTTTGAAACTCATTTCCAAAAAGTAGCGCATCATAATTACTTCCTTTTGATCATGTGGCAATTTTTCAATAATTGCTTTTAAGTCAATATTCACTTGATTCTTAATTAGTGTGTTTTCGATGTTATGTGTATTATCTGTAATTTTTGAAAAAACTGACAAATCTTCAGTGTCACGATTTAAAGGCATTTTTTTATCATTTCTAAACTTATCAATAATCAAATTGCTGGCAATACGTAAAACCCAAGATAGAAATTTACCTTCTTCATTATAATACTTTTTTTGTTTTAAAGTGTATATGACTTTGTAGAAAGTTTCTTGAAAAATATCTTCTGTGACATCTCTATCCAATACTTTAGAAAAGATGTAACCATATATTTTTGATTGGTGTCTATTAATTAATAGAGCTAAAGAATTTTCATCTCCTGCAATGTACTTATCAATTAATAAAGCATCAGGAAGTTGCAATTTTGCCATAACATTACCTTTTAGTAGTGGTTAAAAAAAGATTTTTTAATCTAAAAAGTAATTGTTTTCTATAGGCAAAAGTTTTTTGTGAATTAATTATGAACCAAATTTAACTAAATTTTAATTTAAAAAACAAATAAAAATTGAAAAAAATGTAAAATAATTACAAAATAGTATATAATATTGACGCATATTATAAATTATTTTTTAATAATTTTTAAATATTGTATCCCATTTGAATTCTCAATTTTCAAAAAATAAATCCCTGATTCATAAGCACTCATATCAAAAGCATAGTTAGCATTTACCATACCTACGTAATGAATTTTTCCTAAGACATCTGATAAAGTAATTTTATTTTGAACATCATTCAATTGCAAATTCAATATATTTTCTACGGGATTTGGATATCCCAATTGTTTCGTCATGGAAGAATTTTCTATGCCAAGTGAACAATTATTACCCACAACATAAGAAAAATAATTTGTTACAGACAAACCTCCAGAGTAAGCAAATTTAACGGCATAAGAAATAGTTGAACCTATTGTTTGTCCAGTAATGGTTTGTGTAAAAGTTTGTCCTGATACATTGGTCATTTGAGTTTCAGCAAATGGCGATTGTCTTCTTAAAAAAGCAACCAATCCAACTTTATTGTCTAACAACTCAAATGTGATTTTAACATCTGTTCCTATGGTTTGAAAAGTGTAATTATACCCTAAAGTAAAAGTGCCTTCAGTGGCTTGAGTACTGTTTCCTGTACACTGAGGATTAAAAGTCGTTGTTGCATTCAGAACAATCGGGCTATTGGTAACCGTATTTCCTGTCATGTCAGTTGCTGCAATTGTGAAAGTGTAATTAGTGTTTGACGCTAAATTTGGAATAACTACTGATTTTTGCACTCCTGACGGATTATACAAAGTGGTAGTTGTTCCACCGGGATAAGAAATGGTATAAGCAACTGTACCCGAATTATCATTAGCGTTCATTAACAATTCAACCGAAGATCCTGTAACAGTGCCAACCGAAGCCACAAAATTAGTTGGTGCTTGCGTATCAATCGCTGTATTTTGATACACTCTAATATAATCAATTATCATAGATGCTTGTGTGAAATTTGCTGGAATTGTGCCTGCAAAACCTCCCATAGCTATATTTAGTAGAAAATATTGATCTGCATTAAATGGCCAAGTACTTGCATTTTTAACCGCTGGATTATACGTATAAAAAGCAACATTATCTAATAAGAATGTAATTTGATTAGGTGACCAATTCATTGAATAAATATGGTAGTTCTGCGCTATATCTGACGCTTGAATACCTCCTTTATTTATTGTGTTTCCGGAAGATGAAGTGGTGTGTATTGCAGCCCCAATATAATTAATTGGTTGTCCTGGGAAAATTCCATGTTCCATAATATCAATTTCACCACAAGCAGGCCAACTTGTAGTTCCAAAATTCTGATCAAAAAAACCACCGTCTTCATTAATATTTTTTCCCAAAAGCCATAAAGCAGGCCATGTTCCCTGTGCGTTTGGTACTTTAGCTCTAATATCTACTCGACCATAAGTAAATGCAAATTTGGAGTTTAACCTAGCAGAGGTATATTGTTTTGTAACATTTTGGTTTGTAAATGTTTCTTTTTTTGCAACAATATTTAAATTTCCATTATTTACAAAAGAGTTACTTAATAAGTTAGTATAGTGCTGCACTTCATTATTAAACCAACTTCCTCCTGCTGGTAATTGAGTTTGTTGAAACCATTTATTAGAATCAATAGCACCATTCGTATTAAATTCATCAGACCATACTAAATTATTATAAACAACATCGATTTGAGAATATCCATATTGTGAAACTAAAAATAAGGTAAATAGCGTTTTAAAAAAAAATCTCTTTTTCATAATTTATGTTTTATACTTTTTTTGGATTTAAAAAAACAACACTCTTTTAACACCTGTTTTTTTTAATTAATTTAAAATTTTATTACGTTAGAATTTTAATTTTTCATTTTTATCCCACAATCCCCAATAGGCACCTACTTCGCCTTCAGGTCCTACTTTCCAAGACTCATCAAATGAGGAGAAATAAAAAGTTTCAATATTATTCTGGTTCGCCCATAATTGGGTTTCAACAAAGTATCTCATGGCATTATCATCAGATGCAATAGCGCCTTTAAGGGAACCGCCTTCACTTGGCCAACCCGTTTCTGTAATGATTACACGCTTTCCTCTTCCGGCATCACTAGCAGAACCAAACATACTTTGCATGTGAGGTAAAGAGTATTCTATTGGGCAACCTTCCCAATACGGATAGCAATTCGTTAGGATTACATCGCAAGCTTCGGTAATATTTGGACGATGCGAAAACTCATAATACGCATCAACATATCCTACTGGGATATTTGGTAGTGCTTTTTTTACGCGATGGATGTAATTCAACAATTGTTTTTCGGTTAAATCACCTCTATACATTACTTCGTTTCCGACAGCAGCAATATCCACACAACCTTCTTTTGCTAATTGAATTAAGCTTTCAATTTCTTTTTCGTTGAGTTCTAAATCATTTCCTAGCCAAGCACCTACTAGAGTTTTCATTCCGTTTTGGTGTGCAATTCTCGGTATGTGTTCGTTGCCTTCAATACAGGAAAAAGAGCGCACCCATTTAGTGTAGGGCTTCAATATTTGAATACGTCTTTTAACTTGTTCTGCTGTAATTATATCTCCTGGTTTTTGGCCATCTTCATAAATGCTAAAACAAATACCATGCATCCCTTTTTCTAAAGTTTCATTCCACAATTCAGTTAACTTTTTTGAAGAGATTTCAGAAAAATCTATTCTTAGAGCATAGCTATGATAGGCATTTTGATGCTCAGATTCGTTAGAAAAATTTGTGATTGAAAAATAGTGCCCTTCTCTAAATGACATAATTTATTGGTATTATAGTTATAAAATGCCTTTTCTGGTATCTAATTCTTTTTTTATCTCTCTTGCTTTCTTCTCTGTTAAATCATAATTCCTCATTACCCACATGGCAATTAAGGTACCGAATATTGGCACCCCTGAAAAGAAAAGTCGCAACCCTGTAACTGCTCCTTCAGGTTGTGTTGGAGCACCCGCTTTAAAAGAAACTGCAGACATAATAACTCCTGTCAATAATCCGGCAATAGCAAAACCAAACTTAACCATCCACCAATAGATGGCACCAAAAACCCCTTCTCTTCGTTTGCCAGACTTTAATTCATCCATATCACACACATCGGCTGTCATAGACATCATTAATGTAAATAAACTTCCTATTCCGAATGAAAAGAAAGGCAGGGCAAACAAAAACATATAGGGTTTTCCTGGAATAAAAAGAAACCAAAGTAATATATATCCTAAAACCGAAATTCCTTGTGAGAGTAAAAATGCTTTCTTTTTCTCCATTTTTTTTGACATCCAAGCAACAATCGGAATAACAATAAAAGTAGTTGCTAAAGCACCTCCACATCCGAAAAGTGTTGGCCAAATACCAGATGCAGTTGTGTCACCATTAAATAAATAATAAACAACTATGAAAAATGTAAAGCCAGCAACGGTATTAAAGGCATTAAAAATAAAAAACGTAGCAATACAAAGTTTTCTAAAAGGTTTATTAGAAAATGCTTCTTTGAAACTAATCAAAATTTCTTTCAAACTTCCTCCAATAGTACTTAATGTTAATGGCTCTAGACTATTATCAAACTTGGTAGATTTACTTTTAATAAAAATAGCTGGAACCATAGCTAATAACATAAATACAACACCTACCCATATTGCCAAAGTTCTAGTAGCTGTATCAGCATTAGGAAACCAAGAAGGATCATACATGATTACCCAAAACCAAGGAGCAATAACCCAAGCCCATTGACCTATCCACTGTGATATGGCCATTATACTGGTTCTTTCGTGAAAATCATCGCTCATTTCATATCCCATCGCCACATAAGGAACACTAAAAATAGAAAGCCCAATATGGAATATAAGTGAAAAAGTTAGAAAAAAAGTAAAATTATACATTACACTATCTTCTCTGTGTAGTTGCCACATAATCATAAAAGCAATTCCCATAATTATGGAACCAACAAAGACATATTGTCTTCTCCTTCCCCAAACCGATTTTGTATTATCTGAAATAAATCCCATAATTGGATCAAAAAATGCATCGACAATTCTTGGTACAAAAAACAAAACACCCCACATCCATGATGGCATACCTAAATTTTCCACTAATACAACCATAAAAATACCTAAAGCAGCAGGAAACATTTGGTTGGCCAACATCCCCAAGCCAAAGGCAATTTTTTGACCCATAGGAACTATGGACGTGGAATTTGAATTACTATTTGACATATAAGGTATTTTTAGATTTTTAATTATTATGGTTTAATAACCACTGTTTGCAATGCTTTTGCAGTAATGGAAATATTTTTTTTGTTATTGTTCAGATCAATTTCTATTGTTTTATTATTATCTGTTGGATTAAAAATAACTAACGCAATTGATCCATCAGGATTTTGTACCGCACTCGAGATTAGCTCACTATTGCTTATCGTGCATCCAATTTTTATTGCTCCTGGTCGCATGAATTTGCTAAAATGAGCCATTACATAATACAAAGGAGTGAAATATACTTCGTCTTTTTCAGTGTCAACAATTACAGGAGCCACACACCAATTTTTGAACCAGTTAGGGCCACCTTGTGTATCCAAAACCATATTCCAATCGATCCATCCATCAACCCAATTGTTTAAACAACCAATAATATCGGCTGCATAACGATTGACTGGTGCATATTTAGGATGTAAGTATTTCTCTTTTTCACTTGCCCAGTCCCAACCCCAGTCTGTTGCCTCCTTTTTCCAATACCAAGCATCGTCTTGCCAATGTGGAATTTCAGAGTCAACGCAAGCTTCTGTTTGAATTAAATATTTATTTGGTGCTTTTTGATGGGCGTATTGTAATTCTTCGGGATATACCTCATAGGTACTTTCATACCAATGAATAGCCAAACCGTCATAATATTTAGATGTGTTTTCATCTTTATACATCACATCAACCCATTCTTTTATTCCAGCTCTATTTTGATCGTAACCCAGTATTTTTATATCACCCCAACCGTCTTTTTCTAGTTTTGGACCTAAATGATTTTGAACAAAATCAGTCATTTCGATTGGAGAAAATAGAGTGCTTTCCCAATTGTTTCCATTACCATGAGGTTCATTTATTACAGTAACTCCCCAAATATCGATACCTTCTTTTTTATACGCATCTAAATATTTAAAAAAATACAAAGCAAATGTGTCATTATACTCAGGTAATAACTTTCCACCCACATATTTTTTATTGTCTTTCATCCATGGTGGACAAGACCAAGGCGAAGCAATGATGTTAAAACCATCTTTAGATATTGACTTTGCTTGCAAAATCATCGGAATGAGATCGTCTTTGTCATCTTCAATTGTGAAATTTTTTAATTCTAAATCATTTTCAACTTTGGCGTACGTATAATTACTTAAAGAAAAATCACAAGACGCTATATGTGTTCTAGTTAGAGAATAATTAGCGCCATCTTCACTAAAATAAGCATCCAATATTTTTTTTCGATTTTTTTTACTCAATCGATTGAGCAAAGAGGCCGAAGCTTCGGTAAAAGAGCCACCAAAACCAGTTATTGTTTGAAATTTTTCGTTGGGATTTAAAGTTATTAATATAGGAGTACTATCTTCCAAAAATTGGTCGACTTTTTTTAATGAATATCCCTGAGCTGAAGTTTCATAAACTTCTGCATTTAGAGTATTGGTTACTTTACAACTGTGCAATGAAAATGTCATGACAACTACTATTATCAAAAATTTAAAATTGATATGGACAAACTTAAATTTTCCCATTTGTATTAATTCTTTAAAACTTTGTTTGGCGTTTTTACATCCAACCATAATGCTTTCTCATCGCCATTATATGTTTTGGTGATGGGTTTTCCGTTTCGGGTTAAACCTTTAAAAATTTCATCATCAACTTTTTCCCATAATGCATATTTAGCTTCCGATTGTAAATTAATTAACCCAAAATGATTTTCAGAACCCATAGGGTTTGCACTATCTTTCCAACTTTCGTCAAAAGCTTCAAAATAAAAACAAGATATTCCAATTTTATTCGTCCATTCTCGCATTAGGTTATAGTATTGGGCTGATTTATATTCATCCGTCGCCATTGAACCTTGTTTTCCATAAAGTGCATTACATGAAGTAGCCCAACCCGTTTCCCCGATATGAACTGGTTTATTGACACCAATAGATTTCATGTAATTTACTACATTCGTGTATTGTGATATGGCATAATCTCTCGCTCTTAACATAGCAAAATCAATCTTTTCTTTTTCTTTCAATTGCAGTTCGTTTTCTTTAATTCCCCAAAAAACTGGATTATAATGCGTGTCATGCATAGGATAGGTATGCAACGATATATAATCAACGGCCTTAATCAATTTATTCAAATCTTCAACATGGTATTCACTATCTCCTCCACCCCAAGAAGCAAAATTATCTGAGCTTGTAATCCAAAGGGTATTAGGTAATTTTCCATGTTTCTTTAAATCTTGCAAATAGTTTACCCATTTCAAAATAATATTTGGGGTTACATAATAGCTGGTTGCCCATTTCACCATGGCTTCATTTCCAACTGCAATGACTTTTATAATAGTTGGATACTTATTGGCTAATCGCACTGCTTCATCAATTTCAATTGCATTTCGTTCACTTTCTTGGTCGTGTATCGGATTTTCTTTTGTCCACGCATTTTTACAATCAATCCATGCACCCAACATCACATACATTTCAAAATTGTTATCCGTTTCTTTTAACTCTGATATGGCTTTTAATAAATTAGTAATTTCATTGAGGTGCACATTATAGGTACGAATGACCTTTATATTCATTGCTGATAAAATCAACATATCTTCTTTAATTTCAGCAACTGTTGGAACAATATCTCTTGTTTGTGTTCTATAGCCACCATAACAAATGGCTTGATAGTTTATATTTCCTAATAATTTTTCTGCGGTCATTTCCTTTGAAACTAGATTTCTAGTATTTATTTGATTACATGATATAAACAAGAGTAGTATGATGCAAATCAGTTTGTTCATTATCTCAGGTAATCTTCATTTAAAAAAACTGCCACGTTGGAAATTTCACCAGTACGATTGAAGATTTTTCTACTTTGTGTGTCATCTAATTCTAAAGTATCGTATGTTTCTTTAGTTCCGTTTTTAAAATACAATTCCAAACTGTTTTTTGAAGCTTTTTTATATACCACTGGAACTTGACAAACGGTAAATGCCAAAGAATCTTTCTCTAAAGTCATTAACTTTTTAGTGCCATCAATTTGAATAAATACAACTTCGGTATCTTCCGCTAAAAACTCTTTTTTGTGAAGCAAATTTGGTTGAAATTGCAATTTTCCATTGTGCATCTTCACACCCAATTCACCGATACGAGTCAAAATATCTTCTTTAACCTGTCCAGTCATTCCAGGTTGTTGAGCTCCTTTATTGAAGGGAGTATGCGAATAAGGATCGGTTGGAAAAGCTCCATAAACAACGGGGGATTTATGAACGCCAATTCCGGCTCCTATTTCTTCAAAATGAGTACTTAATGAATTAATAACGTCTTGATTTTCATTTCGTTCAATAGCTTGATTAGTGACTTCTAAAACCGCCACCTGCAATTTCGAAACCATGTGCCAATAAATAGACCCTAAACCTTCATAACCATAGAAAGTACCTGAACGGCCTGTAAATGCTTTGTGATTAAAAACATCTTCAAAGATTTGCAAAACGGCTTCTGTTTCTGAAGCTACTAATTCTTTGTATTCTTTGCTACTTGCTAGCTTGAGTAACGCTTCTTTTAAATCGTTTGCATTATGAAAATTTCCATTAAAGTGAAATCCACCTTTTATATCTTGATTAATCAATTGGAAATTACCATTTGAAAGGAGTTTTTTCAGTAAAAAGGATTTTTCAACCTTCTCCTTTGGAATGGTGTTTTTCTCTAGAAACTTTGGTAATTTTTTGTTTGGATATAAAATATAACTATTTTGATCAGCTCTGTACAAAGCACTATTTCTAAGTGCATCTAAAACTTGAAGTGATTCTCTACCGTCTAAAAATCCTGAACTTAAAACAGCTACTTGACCTTCTAACATTTCGGGCAAATAGGAAATGGATATTCCGTCATTTTCTATCGACATTAAATTATAAGCGTGGTATAGTTTATCGTGTCTTTGGTTGGCATTAATTGCATGCTCTATAAAATCAATGCTTACTTGTGTAAATTTTTTCAAACCAGCCATAGAATGGGTTCTTTTCTTACCCCAAAAACCACTGTTGTATACTTGATAGCGATATTCTGAGGCCGCAAGTCCTAAAGCATCCAATATTTTCTTTCTATCTTGGTTATTAATGGGAGCTGAAAGTAGCGGTTGAAATGCAATTAAATTTTCTCTAATAGCATGATAAAATTCCACCATTTCATTCGATATTTTAATGGTTTCTTGATTGGAGTTTTCTAATAATTGTTGGAAAAATTTCAAAAATCTTCTCAAATAGTATAAGGTAACCATTGAAACGCCATTTCCAACAAGTGCATTATTGGCATCATTCCATTCTGGTCTTTGTGTATTCATCCAAATCCCAGCTTCCGGAATAAAATTGGACATTTTTGCCAAAACGGTAGCCAATATTTTTTCGATAAAATTTACGTGATAGATTTCATCATTATTGTCTCGAAGCAAGGCACCATCTGCACCAATCTGATTTCTGCGTAAATTGATTTTAGCATCCCATTCATGGTTAAACAAAATGGTATCTTTTGGATTTTGTAAAATCTCTTGATACGGTTTTATTGTGTAGGGAACAGCTGCATAAACAAAACATTCTTTATCAAAATAAGAGTTCAATTTACCAGGTTGGTATTTTTCTATAAACTCTAAAAATTTTAATAAATAAATGATTTGATGATCGCCCCAATAGCCAATATAAGACCACGGATTATCGGGTTCGATGGTTTCCCAATCAAATCCTTCTTTTGTAACGCGATACGGATTGTAACCATCAAAAGTAGAGGCATTCAAAAACTTATGAATCATGCCATCAATAAATTCAGGATAAGCATAAGCCAATGCTTCCCAATTCTGAAAAATATCGCGCCAGTTGCCTTGATAATCTAATATTTTGGAACCATCAATTTCACTTCTGGTATTGATAGAAAACTTATTCCAAGGACGACTAGGGTCGCCATGTCTCCTACTAAATTTAAGAGGTAAATATTCTGTAGATAACCGAACTACATCAGCATCATCAACACTTGCCATTAATTGTTGCAAATGCGAATAGTCAAAAGTTTCAGGTAAACTAGTAAAAAAACCAGAATTATTTTCAAAAACGATATTATTTGCTTTTGAAATATAATTTACAAAATCACTTTTTTCAACTTGATAATTATTGTCAAAGATTCCACCACGCATGATGTTGAATAATACATTTGAAAAATGACGAGTATCTTTGCGTTTATCTGCTGTAAATTGTAATCCATCTGCTGTAGCATTTAACGCAATTAGATTTTGCTTTCCTAATTCAACATCGTCAATAAGCTTATTTTCTAATTGCTTATCATTAGTAATTGCATGGGCTAAGGCAATAACTTGAGATTGGGTTTGATTGACATTGGCAATTATTTTCCAGCTCTTTGTTGAATTTTTAACTAAATACAAGTCTGTCGAAAGAAAATAGGCACCTTTTTCGCCTTTAATATCAGTTTCGGTGTAAAGTTGTTGAACATTTCTGAAAGCTGGAAGTTGTAATGACGAAAGCAAATATGTTGGTTTTTCTAATCCCAAAGACCATGCGATATTGGCTTTTAAAGCTTCGCTGGGTTCGGCTTTATCCACAATAATAGCACTTAAAGCAAAAATACCTAAACCACTCTCTTTCAGCAATTCATTTCTTTTATAAGCGTCAACTAAGTTACTGGTTGTTGCTTGTAAATCGCTACTAACACCATTAGGCAAAATGTTTTGAATCCCATCTAAAAGGGTAATTGAATAATCAGATGTTGCATTATTGATCAGCTCAGATGTTTTTACAAATCCAAATAGATTACTGGAACTCCATTGATATCTATAAGTTAACTGAAAATCGTTATGAACCTCTTCAAAAATAATTTTATTCCCATAGCTGTTTTTATATAAGTTTCTGCTAATTGAATAATTTTCATTAAATCGTTCCGAAAATGGTTCCCAAATAAATGTTTTTTCGTCAGAATGAATTTGAAAAATAGATTTACTTCCAGTAATATCAGCAAACTCAGTAATTTTATCATCCGTATAATATGGAAAAAGCGCGAACTCCGCATTTTTTCTTCCAGCGGTTAATCCTCCGTTACTTGAAATAAATAGCCAATGATTTGAATCACTTACGATACTCATAAAAAATGGTCGCATGCTTTCATTATTAGCAATTTTATAATAATTTTCATTATCAATAACGACCATTTCTAAAGAAACAGTTTTATCTACAATTTTTGAATCATTATTCATAATTGTTTGGATTTGGCTCATAAACTTTCTAAGTTCAATTTGATTTAAATAATTATTAACCGATTTCTATTCGAATATTCTGATATAATCCACTAACATTGATTGTGGAAAAGGAGTTTCAGCATTTGGAGAACCTGGTAAATTACCTCCAACAGCAATGTTAAGAATTAAATAAAAAGGTTGATTAAAAACCCATTCTCCAGGAACATCACTAGGTGTAACAGAATGATATAAAAAGTCATCCACATAAAAATTTATTTTATTTTCATCCCATTCTATTCCAAAGACATGAAAATCAGTATCAAACCTACTATTGGAAAGAAAGAAGTTTTTTGAAATTGATTCACCACCAGAGTAACCCGGACCGTGAACGGTTCCAAATATTTTAGTTGGACTATTTCCAAGGTATTCCATAATATCAATTTCTCCACAGGCAGGCCAAATTACAGTGTCGGAGTTTGCTCCAAGCATCCAAAAAGCTGGCCATAATCCTTGACCTAATGGGAGTTTGATACGTGCTTCTATTCTGCCATATTTTTGTTCCAATTTACCTTTGGTTAAAATTCTCGCCGAAGTGAAAGCAGAACCTAAATACAATTCTCGACGAGCAGTTATTTTAAGATTACCATTTTCAACTATTATATTTTGCGGTCTATCAGTGTAATATTGTTTTTCGTTGTTTCCCCAACCGTTGTTGCCGGTTCCAATATTATAACTCCATAAGTCAGGATTTGGAGCACCAGCTACATCAAATTCTTCACTCATAACCAATGTCTTTTTGGTTATTACAGTTTGCTTTTCATCGGTTGAACAACCTAAAAATAGTAAGCAAATACCTACTGAAAGTAAATTATTTATTTTTATCATTATTATATATTTGAAAAGTTAAAAAGATATTTTTGGTTAGTTATAAAAATAGATATTGTCAACATAAATGACCGAACCATCACCACCTTCTAAAATAAGTTGAGCAAGTTTAGACCGACTTAATAAACCAGGCATTGCAGAGAAAGGAATATCAATGGACATCCAATTTTGTGAAACTAAAAAAGGCGCTGTAAAAGTAGTAGAATGTCTTGTATCATCTCCGCCACCAAAAACACCATTGGCACCAAAATCAACTACTATCACTCTAAGTTGTCTTCCCGGAGCAATTGGGCCTGGTATAAATGCATCTAAATGTACATGTGTCATGGAAGTGGCATTTACTGTTGGGTTGCTAAATTCAATACCAACAAAATTAAAGATGGTATAATTTAAAATATTATCTCCCTGAACTGAAAAATCGTTGGAAACAGTAGTTTGCCATGGCTGCCAATAGCCGTTATAATAATTTACTGGTACGTTATTATAGGTATCTGAAAAAATAGAAATGACATTCGCTTGATTTCTTGTAGGAATTGGCGCGCTAACAAAAACACCAGAACAATTAATGGTTAAACTTCCTAAAGCGGTTGCTCCTTTAAAACTAGCAGTAATTACAGCTGTACCAGCACTATTCGATGTAACTACACCTGAGGAATCAACAGATGCTACGCTCGGGTTGGAAGAGGTAAAATCCATAAAAGCTGGACTTACTGCTACTGCCTGATTGACTCCACTAGGTAAATTAAATGTTACTCTCACATTTTGCACACTTGAGCTAACTCCAACAAACGTAGTTTGAGAAACATTATTCCCATTCATGATGGAAGCTTGACCTGGTGCAATAGTCCCTAATTTTTCAAATTTCAAATCATCAATCCAAAAAGTATAACCAAATCCGTTGGTTCCCTCACTACCAGCTGAATATCTAAACATACCTCTTTCTTTTACAAGTTTAGATGCATCGGGTATTGGAATAATTACTTTTTGCCAATTTGTTCCCACGCTTACATTTTTAATAGTTGTAATGTATTTATTTGGGAAAAAATCTTCACCAAAACCAAACTCACCAATAGTTACTCCCTGACTAGCTTTAACATAAAAAGTTAATGCGTCATAGCCCGTTAAATTACGACCTGCTCCTTCTGTTCTAAAAATGGCACCAGCATAGTTTCCTTGAGGATTATTACTATTTGGAACATCAAAACGCATGGAGGCATTACTATTGTATCCTACTTGTCTATCAACCGACCAAGCTGTAAATAAGGAGCCCACAGGATTAGAGGCATCTGGACCATAAGGAAAGTAAAAATCTGTTCCCATCCCTATAACATCTTCGATGAAGATTTCTGCTGTTTTGGGATAAGTAGCTAATGTAGCGTCATCCGACATCTCTCTTTCGCAACTAAAATTGATAAGTAAAATCAATACTAAAAGAAGCGAATTTCTAAATAATTTAAAATTTGTGTTTTTCATCTTTTCAATTTTTTAATTTTTAATTTATTTTCCAATGTTTATGTGAACATAAGTTCTAATTTCCCATTCAGAACCATTACCAAATCCAACTGGACTGAGTGGTGGAACTGCTGGAAATGTATTTTCTGGAACAAAAGTTGGAGAATACCTAGGTGAATATTGGTCAAGTGAACGCCAAATTCCCATAATACCTATTCTAGTATCTGGTAAAATGAACCAACTTGGTTTTCCAACAGAAGTTGATATGTCTAATGCTGTTTGAACAGGGAAAGTTAAGTTAAAATCTCGGTGGTAGTCAAATGGTCCCCAATCGTTAAATTTAACAGAGGAAACCACTTTTACTTTTTTATATATCATCCTAACATCGCCACCAACTCTATTTATTGTTCTTTCGGAGTCGCCATTTGCTTGACCGTTACCAAAATAAATGTTAGCAATTATTCCTAAATCGGGAGTAAGTTTGGATACTATTCTGGTATTTGATTCCCATAAATCTTGAGCTGGTGCAGATCTTTCAAAAGCAAAAAGACTTCTATTGGCTAAAAACCCTATGGCAGCATCTTGTGTTGTAGGTAAATGACGGTAAACAAATCCAGTATTAAATGCAAATTTAGCATCTTCTACCATATCATTATTCCATTCGTACATCCAGGTTGCTGGTGTTGGGTCATAGGTTAACAAGAATTCACCACCAACAGTTTCTCGATTGACTCTTACAATAAAAGGGTCTTCTAAAATATTTCTTAATCTTCCTGGGGCATCCACGCCATTTGGCATTGCGTCAACAAGTGGTTTTTGCCATAAAAAGTTGGGAGCTAATTGTAAATTAGAATTTACATTATAAGTTAATCCTGTTAGCACATTCATTTGATTTCCACTTCCTGAATCTTTTAAACGCCATCCTGTAAAAGTTTGAGTTAAATCGACACCACCATTGGCAACTAATCCTTGTAATGCTCCTTGAGCGTAAACATTAAATCTGCCTTCTGAAAAAGTTAATTTAGCTTTTCCACCCCAATTGTCGCTCGATTTGACTTTATCTACTTTTACCACATCACCATCCATCATTTGGAATTCTCTACCGTTTAAAGGTTGTCCGCCCCAAATACCACCTAATTCAATTCCAAACGAACCTAATTTTGTTTTAAAATGAACTGTTGCTCTTCTTGTTATGGGTTGAGGGATAAATAAGGAGGTAATGGCACCAGCAGCACTAGCTATATCTTCGTGATACACTGCAGTAGCATCAACCCTGCCAATTTTCTTGCTGTATTTTAGCAAATAAGCTGGGTTCGCTCCCCACCATAATTGTGGACCAAAAGCGGCTTTTAATCCATCCAAACTTCCTTTACCATCTATTTCTAAACCTAATGTTTCTCCGTTATAAATGTCTAAATTTGGCCCATAATTCGTTTCTGGATACAACCCAAAGAAATCACCTTCATAGCCCCAATGGTAATGACCAACTCTGTAAAAACCTCTTACTTCAAAATCCTTTGTGTTCCATTTGTATGAGGCATTATAAACTTGAATTCTGTTTACATCAGTAGTTAATACATTTCCATCTTCTGTAACAACAGTTTGAGCTCTACCTCTATTTTCATAAAAAATTTCGTTAATGGGATTATTTGCTACATTGCCAAGAATATTAAAGTTTACGTTTGCTGTCATGTTGGATGATGGATTTCCTTCAACTCCAATAAAATAAGATTGCATATGATCAAAACCTGTTTTATTTGGATATGTATTGGTATTTGGATCATCAACTTCAGGAGTCGTTAGTAGACTTCCACCAGTAGAAAAAGTAGTGAATTCGGCTCTTAAATTGCTGATTTTTAATTTTTCTCCATCATTACTAGCTAAGGCAGCTTTATCTCCTCGAGCACGAAGAGATGCATCCGTAAGATTTGCTTTTTCGAAATTACTATTTAAAGCAGTTACATCAACTCCACTGTCAAATGGATTAAACTTATGTAAATCTTTTAATACATAATAAGCCGCTCTAGGATACAGTTGGTATGACCCATTTGCACTAGTAGGTCCTTTGGCACAAATTCCAAACCATTCCTCGTTCATATTGTTTTGACCTTCAGTGAAATCTTTTTGATAACCACCATTTGACCAGGAAGCATTACTATCATGGGTGTCTAAATTTTTGGTTTGACCAAATTTCCACCAACCATCACTAAACTGAAATGTAAAACCTCCTAAACAGTTTTCTGATTTGCCTAAACCAGCAGCGTTTTCATATATTTCTTTCCAATTTCCTTTCAGATAAAAAGCTTGAGCATTTTGGTCTTCTTGATTGGTTAATACATTGAAAGCATCAGCACCAAACTCAGTAAATAAAACTGGTTTACCATATTCTTTTTTTACTCGTTCAAATAAATCTCCAAATGAAACCCCTCTATAAACATTGGTTCCAAGTATATCAACGTCTTTACATTCTTTGGCAATTATATCAAGAAAAAGCAAATCACCATTGCATATTGCAATTGGATGTGAAGTATCTATTGATTTCATGGCTACAACAGCAGAATTAAAAAACTTGTACATAGACTCAGCTCTTACCGTTGATTTTCTATCTTTAATTGGAATATCTTCTGTTTCTGCACCATCCCAAAATAAGCCGTAATTATTTTCATTTCCAAGTAAAAACAATAACAGACCTTTTGTATCCTTGTATTCAGAAATCATCTCTTTCACCTCTTTCATTAAAAGAGCTTGTGTTTTACTATTTGAATATTCAGTATTAGGTGTCCAAACACCATCTAATGTTAATCCATATCGACCAAATGAATGATTTAGCATAGTGTAAATACCATAATTAGTATAAACATATTCTATCCATTTTTTTGGCATACCAGTATAAACACGAATAGTATTTACACCCATATTCTTTAACAATCCCATTTCTTCATCTAGAGCTTGTTTAATAAATGCATCAGGTTGCTTCCAGAGACTATAGGAATAATTTGTTCCTATTGGAAAATAATCCCAATTCATTCCATTTACAATAAAATCTTTTCCATCAACGACAAGTTTCATCCCTTTACTGTCATTCACGATAGCAACTTTATTGCTTTGAGAATAAACAGATGTTGAAAAAATTAGAACTGCAAATAGTAAAATAAAATTTTTCATAATAGTAATTTGTTTGGTTTTATAAATCTAAATTAAATTTGAATGTTACATTATTTAGACAAATTTTTTGTTTAAAAAACAATTATGAGCCGCTATTTTTTTGTGTTTCAGTAAAAAACAAAGACTTAAATTGTGATATTGTAAATTTACATTTTTTATAATTTGACTTTCAAATTATATATTAAAGAAACTATACAAGATGATTTTAAAATCATAAATGTGGCTTACATTAGATAAATAAAGAAAAA
Source organism: Flavobacterium sp. (assembly GCF_046317795.1). Classification (GTDB taxonomy): domain Bacteria; phylum Bacteroidota; class Bacteroidia; order Flavobacteriales; family Flavobacteriaceae; genus Flavobacterium. Next base: position 21,823 of record NZ_JBKCVI010000103.1, read on the forward strand.
AGTACTAAATTAAGTGATGACCTACTATAAAGATAAAACACTTTGTATAGTTTATGTATAGGCAATATATACTAATAAGAGATTTTTAAATTGAAAGAATGTATTCAACAAGGCCAGTTTCGTGTGGTAAATCCATTTTTTTACGCAAACGATATCGTTTAATTTCTACGCTTCGCACAGAAATATTTAATAAAGGTGCAATTTCTTTTGATGATAAATTCAATCTCAGATAGGCACAAAGTCTCAAATCATTGGGGGTTAATGATGGATGTTGTTGCTTAACTTTCTTTAAAAAATCTTTATCAGCTGAGTCAAATGCTTCTTTGAATACATTCCACGCATTGTCGACTGAAACGTTTTTATTTATTGTTGTATTTATAATTGATTTAATGCTTCTAGAACTCGACTCATCGGACGATTTCTTCAAATCTTCTCTAATTAGTGATAGTAACTCATCCTTTTTAATTAAGTTCATAGTTGATAAAGCTAACTCTCTATTTTTTTCATTCACATCCAATGAAAGTTGCTCATTTTTTAATTTCATTAATTGTTGCTCATTTTCCAACTCTTTTATTTCAAGCAGTAGATTATTTTCTTCTATTAATTTTTGCTTTTGTTTTGAATAATAATTTCCATAAGCTTTATTTATATAATAAGCAAAAACACACATTAAGAGGAAATAGATGATTAGTGCAAAATTTGTTCTGTACCAAGGTTTTGATATTTTGAAAGAATAAACAACATTACTTTCTGGTTGGGAATTGATTAATTTTGTTCGTAATTTGAATGTATAATCGCCTGGTGGTAAATTTTTAAAGTTAATGGTTGACTTAGAGCTCCAATCGCTCCAATTATCTTGAAATCCTTCTAATAAGTATTGATATTCAGTAATAATATATTTATTATATCCAGGAACAGTATAGCTAAATGTAATATTATTTTCATCATGTGAAAATTTTCCTTTCTCAATTATTGGAAAACTAATTAGTTTACCATTAAGCTTATTGATGCTAATGTTTGTAAGAACTACATTGATATTTTTGAAATTTAATCCATCAATATTAAATGTATAATATCCATCAGTAGTTCCTATAAGATAATTTGAATTGTTTAACTGAGTAATATTTTCATATCCCAGCATAGAATTTGTAATTGATGATGGAATAGAAATCACATTTTTCTTTAATTCAGCATTTAATTTATTTACTGTAAAATAGTTAATATAATTTTTTGTAAATAACCATAATTTGTTTGAACTGTCAATTATTAATTTCCCAGAAGTATATTCATTATTTTTAAAAACTAAGCTTAAGGTGTTATCAAATTCAAACTCTTTTGTGTTTTGATTTAGCTTAAAAATTCCATCCTTGTAGGCATAATATATTGCATTATTGAATTTAGAAAGACCAGAATTTTTCCCTTTTTTAGGTTTATGATAAGTGTATAGTTTAGATCCTTTTCTAAAATCAGCGTCTAATTGAAAGCGAAAGATACCTTTGTATTCATGACTTACATATATTTCATTTGAATTTGTAATTTCGAAATGTTTAGAGGAGTAGCTAAAACCTGAAATTTTATTTCTAAAAACCCAGCGATTATTAATTTTCTCCAATACCGATATTCCATAATAATTTCCTTGAAGCAATAAATTATTTTTATTTGGAACAACTTCAAGTTTCCAAGTTCCCGATTGAGAAAAAATTTGATTAGAAGACTCATTTTCTATGATAAATGTCCCTGAGTCATGACCGCAAAACAAGTTTCCTTCATGAACAAATAAAGACCAAACTTGACCTTTTGTTCCTTTGATAAATTTGAACTGACTGTCATTCAAAAAATCTTTGTAAAATAAACCTTGATTAGTTCCGATATACAATTTACCTTTATGAAGAACAGAAGCATAAACGGTTCCTAAAGCCCCTGTATCATCAAAAAAACTTCGGATTGGAGATTGCAAATTGATACAATTAATTCCATTATCTAATCCAAGCCATATATTGTGATCAATATCCTCAAAAATGGATAAAACAGTGTTATTACTCAATCCTTTACTTTGTGTAATATGGTATTTTACCTTTCCCTCTCTTGTTAAAATAAAAACACCATTAGAGATTGTTCCAATAGCAAAGTTGCCATTTTCAAGCATTTGACTGCTATAAATACTACTTAACGAAATAGCTGAATCTGCTTCAGTACTAAATTTCACTAAACTCCCATTGGTGAATTTATAAAAACCATCAAATTGAGTATGAATTAGCAATCCATCAGTAACAGCAAAAACATTAACAATTTTGTTGTTCTTAAGTAATGTACTATTTAATACAAGCCGACTTGACCCATTTTCTATTTCAAACAAATCGTAATTTACAGTTTGATAATAAATAGAGCTTGAGGTTTTAAAAGATTTTAAAATATTATTTTGTGGTGTTACGATTTTGAAAGCTTTAGTTTTGGTATCATAAATATAAATTTTGTCTAGGGATTGAAAAATAACCCATTGATCATAATTCCATATATTCCAAAACTGTTCATCTACATTAATTTTAGATTTAATTTTCTGGCTTAAGGAAGTGTATTGAAGTCTTCCGTTTTTTTCTCTTACCCAATAGCCAAATTCCATGTAACATCCAGTAAATATTTTATCGCCAATAACTTTAACTGATCGAACAATTGTTTCGTTTGGTGATTTATATAATGTCCAATTAGAACCATTAAATTCTAATAATCCGTCATTATTTGCAAAATAAATAAAATGATTTTTATCCTGAGAAACCATCCAATTTTGATTTCCTGCAGTATATGTAGTAGAACTATATTTAACAATTGGGGGTAAATCTTGAGCATAAATACTACTAGTAAATACTACTAGTATTATCATACTTATTAATCTTTTGTTAAATAAAATCTTATCAGCCATAGTAATACAATATTACAAATTCTAAAAATAGTATTATTATTTATAGTTAATTTATTTATAAAAAAAGCACGGAATAAATCCCGTGCTTTTCAAAAAAAATAACTTAAACTTATTCTTTAATAAATCTTGTAGAAGAAATAGTTCCTCCAATAGTAGTTTTTACAATATAAACACCAACTTGAAGCGATGCTACATCTAATGAAACCAACTCTTTATTTGGAGTTTCTGAAATTACTTGTTGTCCCAAAAGATTGTAAACAGCAACTTTTTCAACAGTAGCTAATGCTTCTATATTTAAAACATTAGTAGCTGGGTTTGGATACATTTTTACTTTAGAAAGTTCAAAATTTTCAGCATCTAGTACGGTGTTTTTGTGCAAATAAAGATTGTCATAATAAACAATGTCTAAATTAGATGTAATTACGAATTGAGCAAAATCATTAACACTTGGACAAGCATTTCCTGGAGGTGTATTAATACAATTTAAAGCTGTAAAAGGAATATCTATAGAAATCCAAGCTCCTTCGGAACCGCTTGTTAAAACGTTAGCATTTGTTGCAGTATATTCAAATGCATTCGTTTCACCAGTAGTGTTATTCCAGTTAGAAAATTTAAAACTAAAAACTTTATCTTGAGTTGGTGTAGCCGTCCAAATGTCTATATGAAAACGAGTAAACCCAGTAGCATCAAATCTTCCTGCTAAAAAGGCAATACCTTCACATCCTAAACCAGTAACCTTATTTGTATTGTTGCCAGCAACTTGAATTAAAGTTGTCGAACCCGGACACCAAGAAGTATTGTACGTATTATCATCACCACCCGAATAACCTATTGTAGTGACTGGCGTGTAAGCATCACTAAAAATTGATTTAACGTCAGCAGCAGGTCTGTTTGGAGGTGTTGGAGCAGCAGTTGTTGGAGCAGGAACTACAGGAGGCGTTCCAAGTGGGCCTCTAATATTATCTACATAAAACGTTCTTGCAGGAGTAGGAACAGTTGGATTAAAAAATCCTACGGCACCTGGAGCCCAATAGGTGTGTATAACAAAACCACTGTATGTACCATTTGCTGGTGCTGGTTGACCATCTAGAGAAGTATTAAATGTGAAAGATATTGTTTGCCATGTACTTCCACCTGGATGCGAAGCTGAAGCAGCTACTATAGCTGGACCACCTACTCCTCCTGTTACTTTAACTAAAAATGTAATTGGATCAGCAGAAAAAACATCCATTGTCATGGTCTTAGTAGGTGTTAAGTTAACCAATGATGTCAAATTTAAATTTATACCTTGCCATGGCTGACCTGCAGGATTTCCAACAATTTTCAATACTTGAGAAGTATTTGTACCAGTACCCGTTTCAACTACAGGTGCTGGTCCATCACCAAATGGTCCACCATTTACACCACCAGTTTCTGTTGTTTCAAAACCTAAAAGTAAATCTAAAGGCGCTGGTGGCGCTACAACAAGTTGTAAAGTCACATTGTCAATGAAAAAACCAACATTACTTAATCCGCCTTCAAAACCCAATTTCATTGCTGAAAAAGTTTGCCCAACTGTGAATGTTGCTTCGTAATTTGTCATAGTTGTTGTAAGGTTGTAATCTTGTTGGTGTAGAGCAGTAAATCCACCACCATTTTCACCAAAATACAATTTTAATGGACGTGCACTTGTTCCTCTTGCATCAAAAGTTACTTTGTACGTTTGACCAGCTGTAAGAGACGAAATTTGAGATGGAGACAATTCTTGATTGAGTTGAATGTGCCATGTTTGACCACCTGCTCCCGCAATACCAGTCACATTAGCTTCATTATTGGCTGCGTTTATTGTTGCAGATACTCCAGCAAAATCTGCTAAGTATGTGGTCCAAGAAGTTAAACCATTACCAAAGTCACCATTGGTAATAATGTTTTGTGCAGAGCCGCTGATTGCGAACATTGCAAATAACAAATAAGTAATTTTTTTCATGATTAATTTTTTTATGTTGAATTACAAATATAATTAGTAGTTGTGTAACTTCTTTTTTATCATACTATATAAAAACTATACAACTAAAAATAGTACTAAAACGTTTGAAATAGTGACTTAAACTATTGTTTTTATTGATATTTATTAAATCGATTATTAAAATGTTAATAATGTTTTGTTGTGGTAATGTATAGTTTTTTTATCCTTTTACCAATAAATAAGAATCATAATTTACTATTTATCATTAAAATTAGATAAAAAAAACACTTTCCTTAAAAATAATGCTAATAAATTGTGTGTTCTTCAAAATAATATATGCTTCAAATTACAAAAACAAGAATTAGATAATATAATTACTCAACACATATTAGTTATCTTTGCCAACATTTACTTTTTTGCTATGAAGAGTTCAGAAATTGCTACATTAGAACCGAAAAAAAACATCTTAATAAAAGGCGCTCAAATTCACAATCTAAAGAATTTGGATGTTGTTATACCCCGTAATGAATTGGTTGTAATAACAGGACTATCGGGCTCAGGGAAATCTAGTTTAGCTTTCGATACTTTATATGCTGAAGGTCAACGACGTTATGTAGAAAGTTTATCCAGTTATGCGCGACAATTTTTAGGAAGATTAGACAAACCTATAGTGGAATACATCAAAGGCATTGCGCCAGCCATTGCAATAGAACAAAAAGTGAATACCACTAATGCGCGTTCAACAGTAGGAACATCAACTGAGATTTATGATTATTTAAAATTACTCTTCGCCCGAATTGGTAAAACATTTTCTCCTATTTCGGGAAAAGAAGTAAAAAAAGATACCGTTACTGATATTCTAGTAAAAGTAAAAACCTTTGCATTAGACAGCAAATGGTTGCTCCTATCGCCTATTCATCTTGAAGAAGGCCGTAAATTAGAAGACAAGCTAAAAGTTCTTCTGCAACAAGGTTTTGCTCGGATTTTAGTGAATAACGAAATGGTGCGTTTAGACGAACTAGACCAGCATTCACTAGACAATAAAGATATTCTTTTAATCATTGACCGTATTGTAGTTAAAGAGGAAGAAGAAGTCTTCAACAGATTGGCTGATGCAATACAAACTGCTTTTTTGGAGGGCAAAGGACTTGGTTATTTACCAGCTCTAGGTACCTCT
>NZ_JBKCVI010000104.1:0-2640 GCF_046317795.1 Flavobacterium sp.
ATGTCAGCATAACTTGCATTGGCAGTGGAATTAGTCATTGTAATTGGAACATTGGCAATACTAGGTGTGGTATTGTTAAAGTTTAATTTATTTGCCTCACCAAAAACCCATTGGTTATTTCTATTAAAAGTAGTTTGACTAAATGTATAATATATACTTGATATTCCAAGAAGTAAGAGTAGTAAAAACCTCATGATTTAGCGACTTACAGTTAATTTAATTTATAGTATTTTAGTTTTGGTATTGAATAATTACACAAAACACTACGCAAAATTACATTATTCTGTTTGAATTTAAATTCATTGTGAATATCTTGCCCTAATATTGTTTATAACTCATTGGTTTTCTTGGTTAAAGATGTATTTCTTGAGCCGAAAATTGTTTTTCAAAAAAAAATAACTATCTTTGTGCCGTTCTTTGAAAAGTTCAGGAACTACATAATAATTATTTAAACAATATTGGCATGTATTTAAATACAGAAGTTAATGAAGGTATCTTCGAAAAACACGGAGGTGCAAAAACAAACACTGGTTCTTCAGAAGGACAAATCGCTTTGTTTACATTCAGAATTGCTCACTTAACTGAGCATTTGAAAAAAAATCGTAAAGATTACGGAACACAAAGAGCGTTACAACTTTTAGTAGGTAAAAGAAGAAGTCTTTTAGATTACTTAAAGAAAAAAGATATCAATAGATATCGTGAGATAATTAAAGAATTAGGTATTAGAAAATAATACATATATAAAGAGGTGCGAAAGTGCCTCTTTTTGTTTTTACACAAAACCTATAAGGATTTAAAACCTTATAGATTTGAATATTTAAAAAAAGTTTGGTTTTTCATTGGAATACAACAACTACAACAACACAACTATGCTGCTGACAGGCAGTGAAACCAATGTAAAATTAAAAAAGGAAAATTTATGATTCCACAATTATTTGTAGAAAAAATCGATTTAGGTGATGGCAGAAGCATCACAATCGAAACTGGTAAATTAGCAAAACAAGCAGATGGTTCTGTTGTTGTAAGATGTGGCGACTGTATGCTTTTAGCAACAGCAGTATCTGCAAGAACATCAAACCCAGGCGTTGACTTTTTACCTTTAACGGTAGATTACCGTGAAAAATTTGCCGCTGCAGGACGTTTTCCTGGTGGTTTTTTCAAAAGAGAAGCTCGTCCTAGCGACAGCGAAGTGTTAACCATGCGTTTAGTGGACCGTGTTTTACGCCCGCTTTTCCCAGATGATTACCATGCTGAGACTCAGGTGATGATTCAATTAATGTCGCATGATGAAAACGTGATGCCAGATGCGTTAGCTGGTTTAGCTGCCTCGGCTGCTTTGGCAGTTTCCGACATTCCATTTTACAACCTTATTTCTGAAGTACGTGTAGCACGTGTGGACGGAAAATTTGTAATTAATCCAAGTAAATCCCAATTAGAGTTGTCTGACATCGATATGATGATTGGAGCATCTTTAGATTCGGTTGCAATGGTTGAAGGTGAGATGAAAGAGATTTCAGAACATGAAATGGTAGAAGCTATCAAATTTGCTCACGAAGCGATTAAAGTTCAAATTCAAGCTCAATTAAGATTACAAGAAGCTTTTGGTAAAAAAGAAATTCGTTCGTATGAAGGTGAAGTAGAAGACGAAGAAGTTTACAAAAAAGTAAAAGCAACTGGCTATGACAAATGTTACGCCATTGCACAAGAAGCTTCTGGAAAAAGTGAAAGAGGCGAAAAATTTTCGGTAGTAAAAGCAGAGTGCCAAGCGTTGTTTACAGAAGAAGAATATGCTGAAAATAGCAACTTAGCCGGATTAGTTGGAAAATATTTCTACAAAACCAATAAAGAAGCAGTTCGTAACGTAATCCTTGAAAAAGGGATTCGTTTAGATGGAAGAAAAACAACCGAAATCAGACCAATATGGTGTGAAACCGATTATTTACCCTCTGTTCACGGTTCTTCATTATTTACTCGTGGAGAAACACAAGCGTTAGCAACTGTGACGCTTGGAACTTCAAGAGAAGCGAACCAAATTGACTCGCCAAGTGAGCAAGGCGAAGAAAAATTCTACTTACATTATAATTTTCCACCATTTTCAACTGGTGAAGCCAAACCTTTAAGAGGAACTTCACGTAGAGAAGTGGGTCACGGAAACTTGGCACAACGAGCGCTGAAAAATATGATTCCGGCTGATTGTCCTTATACTATCCGAATCGTATCTGAAGTTTTAGAATCAAACGGATCTTCTTCTATGGCAACCGTTTGTGCTGGTACCATGGCATTGATGGATGCTGGAGTACAAATGGTGAAACCGGTTTCTGGAATTGCTATGGGATTGATTACTGATGGCCAAAAGTTTGCGGTATTGTCAGATATTTTAGGTGATGAAGATCACTTGGGTGATATGGACTTTAAAGTTACTGGAACTAAAGACGGAATCACAGCGTGTCAAATGGACATCAAAATAGAAGGATTACGATATGATATTATGGAACAAGCGTTAGGTCAAGCTCGTGATGGTCGTTTACACATTTTGGGTAAATTAACCGAAACTATTGCTACACCAAGAGCCGATGTTAAAAAACACGCTCCTAAAATTATCATGAGAACCATTCCTGGAGCTTTTATTGGTGCCTTGAT
>NZ_JBKCVI010000105.1:0-2641 GCF_046317795.1 Flavobacterium sp.
GTCAAGTTTTGAAATAATTTCTTCTTAATTACTTTCGAATACAATAAAATCTTCATTAAAAATATCCAATGCGAGCTCTAACAATTGAACTACATTGAGCGTTTCGTTTTGTTGCGCTGGCATCGATGCAAAGTTAGAAAATGCCGAAGCCACAGCACTCATGGTATCGATTTGTTGAATTAATGTTTTAGAATAATCGTTCAGTTTTTGTTTTAAATCAGGATCATTAGCATCAAACTTTCTTTGGAAACTCTGCACCGTCAAACGCATTGGTGTTAATGGATTTTTGATTTCATGCGCCACTTGTTTTGCCATTTCTCTCCACGCTTGTTCCCGTTCGCTTTGAGCTAGCATGGTGGCGCTATCTTCGAGTTTATCCACCATCTGATTGTAGGCATTTATCAAGGAATTAATCTCTTTACTATTGGCTTCGATAACAATTTTCTCGTTTTTTTGATTCAAACTCGTTTCGTTGATTTTGTCTGAAATGGTTTTTAAGGATTTGGTAATATAACTCGACAGGAAATAAGCCAATGCAAAGGCGATAATTAACATAAATGAATATACCTGACTTAATCGCAATAAAAATTGGCGCAGTTCGGTTTCATAAAAACCATCATCTTCCACATAGGGAATGTTCAAAATCCCCAAGGGTTTGAATTTATCATCTTTAATTTGACTGTAGGAAGATCGGTTTTTAACGCCGTTTACATTTTTAATGTCAACATACCTTTTCTCAACGGATGATTGAACAAGTTTTAAAATATAATTTGGTATTGGTGGAGCAACCTTGTCAACAGAAAAGGAAGCTTTAGAGGATTTCACTAGCTTTCCTTCTAGCGAATAAATATTAATTTCAAGATTATGAATATCGGACAATTCATGAATTTTATCTTTAAAAATTAGCCGTAAATTATCCTGAGTTAATGGATAAGTCGAAGTGGATAGCACATAATTGATGTGCTCTTTGATGGCAAATTCTTTTCGGTCTAGACGTTCTTGATGGTAGTCTTTGGCTTCATTTTTAAACTGAATAATCGATATGGAAGCCATCAAAATGGAGGCAATAACTATCAATATAATCATCGAAAGGAAAATCCTAATTCGAAGGGAAAGCATTGACATTTTGAAGTTTTTGACCATTTTAAATTTTTTACCACAAAGACACAAGGAAGGCACAAAGCGCACAAATTTTGATAGTGTTTTTCGTGCTTTCTTAGTGAACTTAGTGGTTAGATTTACGTTCGCGAATTCTTTTATAAAACTTAAATCCAAGCATTATCAAAACCGAAAACAAGACAATTCCAATTACGCCATAAACCCAGTTGAAAGCATTTTTTAAAATTACTAAAAAAACCACAGCAAAGAGGATAATTGTTGCGCCTTCATTCCACAAACGCATAAAGTTAGAAGAATAGTTGAAAATATCATGTTGTAATTCTCTGTAAATTAAATGACATTTTATTTGGTAGGCAATCAGTAAAACGACAAAGCCCAATTTAACATGCATCCAAGCCGTTTGCATCCAAGTGGGCATTAAAATCAATAACCAAATGGCAAACAACGTAGCTAAAACAGCACTTGGCCAAGTGATAATATACCATAAGCGATAGGTCATGATTTTGTACTGCTTTTGCAAAATTTCCTTTTCGGGCGATGGTTTGTCGTTGGCTTCAATTTGGTATACAAACAAACGAACTATATAAAACAAACCCGCAAACCAGGTGATAACAAAAATGAGGTGCAATGATTTTATGTAGTTGTAGAGTTCCATTTTTATAGTTTCGAGTTAAAAGGTTTCGGGTTTTGGGTTGCAAGTTCCGAGTTTCGAGTTTCACGCAACGTTTGTCATTCCGTAGGAATCTCATTTTTTTTGTTTCATCTTTCGAGCAATGTTTGTCATTCCCTCCTGTCGGCAGAAAGGTTCAAGCATAAAATTAAATTGGTTAAAATGATTTATGTAGTTGAAAAGTTCCATTAGTTATTTTTAATTTTTGCTTCTAAAAAATGAATTATTTTATCAAAATTTTCTTGACCAACTTCTTCTTTATTTAGAAAGAAGGTTGCAATTATATTATCTCTTAATTCTAATATCAAATTGTTTTCAACAATTCTAAATTTTGTAAATGAACTCCAATTAACTTTTAAATCATATTTAAAATCTGAATAATAAAATTGCTCTTCATTAAATTCCCAAAAACAAGATTTGTTCTGAGATGAATATTCTGAAATATGTTTTTCAACTTCTTCAAAATATCTTTTTCTTTCTTTTTTGTAGTGTTTGTAAAAATAATAATATGTTAAAATCGCAAAAAAACCAAAAGCTAAAATAAGATACCCTAAATTACTTTTCCCGTATATAATAGTAATTCCAAATACAATTAATGGAAAAACAACATATAAATTTTTTTTATTCTTTTTCAAAACGTCTTTCCAAATAAAATCAAAATATTTTTTGGAATCTTCTCTTGATATATTTTCATTAAAAGGAATTTCAAATCTCATATAAACAAATTTCTATTGTCTCTGAAAATCTTTAACCCAACTCGCAACCACACCACACCATTCGTCTTCATCATTCATACACGGAATTGCCATGAATTCCTCGCCACCATGATGCAAAAACTGTTCGTTGGCTTCC
>NZ_JBKCVI010000106.1:0-9181 GCF_046317795.1 Flavobacterium sp.
CCATCACAATTCCTGTTACGATTACCGATACACAAAATGCTTTTACTACAACTGTTACCGTTGGCAATGCTTCTTTATTTGCTGACAGAACTTTGACGGGAACAACCTATCAATGGTTGGATTGTGATAATAACAATCAACTCATTCCCAATGCTACGAGTCAAATATTCACACCACCGTTGGTAAACGGAAATTATGCAGTGCAACTCACTACCAATGGCTGTGTAAGTGTTTCGAGTTGTTATTCGCTAACCTCTTTAGGAACCGTAACATTAGATGAAAATACAAGAGTTCATTTGTTTCCTAATCCAACAAAAGGCAAGATTTTTATTTCCAATGATGAATTGGTCATCAATGAAATAAGTGTTTACAATGTTTTGGGTGACCTAGTTTCTAGAACATTGGATTTAACAGGTCAAGCCAAAGGTCTTTATATTGTAAAAATCACTACGGATAGGGGTAGTATAATCCGAAAAATTAGTAAAGAATAATTAAAAAAAAGAGAATACTATACGCTAATCAAAAATTATTCTTTAGTTTCATTAAACTTTTTCAAAATAGCTTTGCGCAATTCTTCGCGAGCTATTTTTTTTGCTTTTGCTTTATCTTTTGCTTTTTGAAGTTTATCATTATGTGCTTTGATATTTTTTTCGTTATTTCGTCCCATGGTTCAAAAGTACAAATTTTTAAGAATAACAATCTTTGGCACAACAATTGAATAGTAATAAATTATATCAACCTGCCTGTCGGCTGACAGGTCATTAAATTATAAAAATCATGAAATCAAAGATTCACGAATACCAAAAAAACATTTTTTATGCCATGAGTAAAAAAATTACTTTAGTTTTAGCATTTATCGGGATGATAATGCTACAAGGATGTACCGTAAACGAGAACACCGACACAATTGACAACGATACGATTAGTGAAGTTTTTGAATTAAGAAATGTCAACTTTAGTTTTAATCCTAACGACGGTTACACTATTTACCAGACTTTTAATCCACAAATTTTTCCATCAGATGTCGTTTTGATTTATAGACTCTCGGGTTTAATTAATTCAAATACGCCAATATGGCAATCAATTCCTAGAACATTGTTTTTGCCTCAAGGCGAATTAGATTATGACTTTGATTTTAGTAGTGTTGATTTTACTATCTACGCGGGTGGAACTTATAATTTGGGATTAACTCCAAGTTTTATTACCAATCAAACGTTCAGAATTGTTATTATTCCAGGATTCTTTGGCAAAAACAGTTCATTAGACTATAATGATTATAATGCAGTAATAAATGCTTACAATATTGATGATAGTAAGGTTAAAATATTGAATTAGAATTAGTTTCAGTACAATTAAAGTATTTAAAAAGCAGACGGAAGTCTGCTTTTTATTTTAGTATTAATTAAAAAAAATATGGAATAGTATTATTTATATTTGGAATTTCAAGAAAAAAGTGGACAATTATCGAAAAAAATCGAGTTGTCCACTTTGGTGGAGTCGCCGAGAATCGAACTCGGGTCCAAACAAGCAACTAAAGAGCTTTCTACACGTTTATTTCCTGATTGGGTTTTCGTCATTTTGCTAGGCCAGAAACAGCCACAAAATGCTTAGCTTCTTAAATTTTCGTAACAGCTTCGAAGCTTTACTGTTCTTAGGTTCGTATTTACGATTTACCTATGCCGACCGCCACAAACCAAAGCTTTCGAGGTAAATCCTGCTTTCCTACCTTGTAGGACGAGGCCAATCTTACTTTAATTCAGATTAAGCAGCAAGAGCGTAGTTTCCTTCGCCGTTTGTGTTTTTGTACCTTTGGATTTACGAGCAAAAAAGTACAATGCTCGACGTGCTTACTGTTCAATTCGACTTGCTGTCAAAACCAGTCGACCCCATGTTTTTTTAGTTTTCAGTTTTCAGTGACCAGTTTTCAGCCCCGAATTCCAAAATAATGTTCTACTTAAAAAAGTGTACAAAGGTACTCTATTTTAAATGCGAATGCAAGTCATAGCAGGAGTTTTATTCGTCAGTTCCATCATTCAATTTGAATGGATAATCACCAAATAGACTCGAGAGTTTCTTGGTTTGGTATGTTTTTTTGGTAAATTTATTGGATAAGACCACCATGGTTACTTTTTCTTTTCTTAGAGTGATTAATGTAGAAGTATTTCCATGCCACCAACCGTTGTGAAAATAAAAAGGTTCGCCTTTTTCAAACTCAATCATTCGAATTCCTAACCCATAGTTTTTTATTCCTTTGCTTTCATAGCTGTATCCTTGATAGACCTTTTTGAGTAATTCAGGATTGAGAAAAAAGGGCGCATAACGTGCTGTGTCGAATTTTAAAATATCTCTGGGAGTGGAGTAAATATTTTTGTCGCCATAGATTCCGTCCAAATAATCAGTTGCTATTTCAACATTATTTCCTTTATAGGATGGAACAATGTTATGGCTGTCTTTTTCAAAATCACACACAAAGGTATTTGTCATGCCCAAGGGATCAAAAATCATTTCTTTCATCGCTTTTGGATATTTTAATCCTGTACTTTTTTCGATAATTAGTGCTAGAACCGCATAGTTTGTATTGCAATAACTAAAATGGGTATCTGTTTTTGTTTCTAGTGATATTCCTTTTTCTACCATTATTTTTATAATGTCTTCATTGGTAAGTAGTTTTTTCTTATCCCAATTATTGTTCTCATAGGTGAAATAGGCATAGTTTCTCATACCGCTTCTATGGTTTAATAATGTTTGAATGGTTACATCAGGATAGGGAAAAGTATTGATTAGGGTAGTTACTTTTTGATTTAGCTGTATTTTTTTTGCATCAATTAACATCAAAATGGCAGTTGCTGTAAGCACTTTACTAACTGATGCTATATGAAGTGGTGTGTCTTTGGTGATTTTCTCCTCAGTACTTTTGTTGGCAAATCCCATGTAGTTTTCATAAATTATCTGACCATTTTTGGCAACTAGAAAACTAACATTATCGTTTTTTTCGGACCATGTTTTTTCAAAATATTTTGAAATACTATATTTTTTGTCATTTATAAAAGCGGTAGAAAGCAATGGCAAGGGTTCTTGCAAGGGTTGCATAACAGGAATACCATTTTTATTAATCTTAACAATTCCTTCTTCATTTTTTTCTTGTTTTGAACACGATACAGTTATAATTAGTACTAATAAAACGAGGATTTTATGTTGGGAAATTTTTAATATCATTTTTAAAATAGTTGAATTACAAATATAAATATCCATGTATAAGGTAAAGCAACATTTACATAAAGCTATCAACAGGTTTTTCACAATTTTATTTTTGATAAAAACTTTGAAATCGATTTCGTTACTGCTACTTTTGGTGCGATAAAAAATGGTATAATGAAATTTGGAATAGTAAAAGAAAGAAAAAATCCGCCAGACAGAAGAGTAGTTTTCACTCCCGAAGAGTTGGTGCGATTGCAACAACAACATCCTGAGGTAACTGTACAAGTGGAAAGTTCGGATATTAGAGTTTTTAGTGATGCCGATTATGAATCTCTGGGAATAGCAGTAGCGAATGATATTTCGGATTGTGATGTTTTTTTTGGGGTAAAAGAAATTCCAGTTGATGCTTTACTTCCCAATAAAAAATATTTCTTCTTTTCGCATACCATTAAAAAACAATCTCACAATCAAAAATTGTTGCGAGCAATTTTAGATAAAAACATCGAACTTTATGACCATGAAACGATAGTGGATGCCAATAATAAACGATTGATAGGTTTTGGTCGTTATGCTGGCATTGTGGGTGCTTATAATGGTTTTAGAGCTTTTGGGATTAAATATGATTTATTCAATATACCCAAAGCGGAAACACTTAAAAGCAAAGAAGATTTAGTTGCTCGATTGAAAAGACAAACCTTGCCCAACATCAAGATTGTTTTAACAGGTCACGGAAAAGTGGGAATGGGTGCAAAGGAGATTTTGGATGGGATGAAAATAAAACAAGTTTCTACAAATGATTTTTTGACTAAAATATATTCTCAAGCTGTGTATACTCAAATTGATGTTTTGGATTATAACAAACGATTGGACGGGCAAGTTTTAGACAAAACAGACTTTTATAGAAACCCACAAGAATATACCTCAAATTTTGAACGGTTTACCAAAGTGGCAGATATTTTCATGGCAGGACATTTTCACGCCAATGGCTCTCCCGCTATATTAACTCTAGAAATGCTTAAAAAATCCGATTTCAAAATTAAAGTGGTAGCCGATATCTCTTGTGATGTTGAAGGTCCAATTGCTTCTACTTTGAGAGCTTCAACCATAGCTGAGCCATTTTATGGGTTTTTGCCAAGCGAAAACAAAGAAGTTCCCTATACACATCCGGGTTCTATAATGGTCATGGCTGTAGACAATTTGCCTTGTGAATTACCCAAAGACTCCAGCGAAGGTTTTGGCGAAATGTTTATGGAACACGTAATTCCAGCTTTTTTCAATAATGATAAAGACGGAATTCTAGCTAGAGCCAAGATGACTGAAAACGGAAAATTAACACCAAGATTTGCTTATTTGCAGGACTATGTAGATGGAGAATAGCCGTTTTTACTAGTTGTTTTTTTTGTTTTTAACAAAAAGCAGCATTTGTTCAATATCTTTTTTACATTTGAAATATTAATTTTGAATTGGTGAAGAAGGTATTTTTTTATTTACAATTATTGGTTTCAACAGTTGCGGTTCAATCTCAAGAACTACTTCCTTTTGTTGAGAATTTTACCAAGTCTAATTATTCTGGAGATAATCAGGTGTGGAGTGTTGCACAAGGCAATGACAATGCGTTATATTTTGCCAACAATCATTATTTTTTGCGTTATAACGGTGTTAGATGGGAAAAATATGAATTGCCTAACAAAACCATATTGCGCTCTGTATTTGTAGATGGAGACAAGGTTTATTGTGGTTCGTATAATGAATTTGGTTATTGGAAAAGGGTAGATGGCATTATGATTTACACCTCTTTGACTAAAAACAAAAATCTCTTTACTGGAGTTTCAATTAATGAAGAGATTTGGAAAATATTTAAGCATCATGGTGTCATTTATTTTCAATCCTTCAACGAACTTTTTGTTTTTGCGAATGATACTATACAGAAGGTTAGAATTCCGTTTCAAATTTCCTATTGCTTTGTAGTTGATAATACAATTTATGCAGCTTCTGTTAAAAATGGGGTATATCGATACAATAATAAGACTTTTACCAAAGTGCATCAATGGCAAGGACTAGAAAATAATATTGTACATGCTATTGCTAAAAACAAAGGTCAAGCGTATATTTTTACCCAAAAGAATGGCGTTTTTGTAGAAGAGAATAATAGGTTAGTCCCTTGGAATAATGCCTTAAATGAAGCGTTAAAAAAAGAAATTATAATTACTGCCAAGTTTATTGACTCTAACCGATTGGCAATAGGTACTGCTTTCAAAGGATTGTATGTTATTGATTTAAAGACAAATAGTTATAAAAACATCAACCGAAATAATTCGTTGAAGAATAACTCGGTTTTGTTTATTGGTTTTGACAAAGAGAATGATTTATGGTTGGGCTTAGACAATGGAATTTCGCACATAGAAATCAATTCGCCTTTTGGTATTTTTTCAGACAACTCTGGTGTATTGGGTTCGGTTTATACTATGGCTTCCTTGGAAAACGGATATTTACTAGGTTCTAATCACGGCATATTTAAATACCAATACAAACAGTTACAGTTGCTTCCTAATTCGCAAGGACAGGTTTGGGATATTCATAAAATTGGGGCTAAGTATATCATTGGTCACAACGACGGTACTTTTATCTATGAAAATGGTGTATTGGAAAAGGTAAATTCGATTAGTGGTGGTTGGAAGTTTTTGAAAAGTGATTTTGATAACAACTATTTACAAGCCAATTATTCAGGGATTATTGTATATGATTCACCTATTGATTTAACGAAGTATAAAATCATAGGTAATTTGACTAAACCTATAAAAAATATTGCTCAAAATAAACCAAGAGAACTTTGGGCAGTTGACAATTACAAAAGTTTATACCGCATTACGTTCAATAGTGCGTATGAACTGGAAAACGTTGAAAATATTACACAGAAAAACAAAATCCTGAATGACTATGGTGTAAAGATTTTTGATTTTAAGAACGAAATTTTGTTTTTTATTAATGGTATTTGGTATAACTTTAACAGTATATCAAATAAACTTGAACGCAATGCCATATTTAATACCAACTTTGCGAATATCTCTGAAATTATACCCGTTAATAGCTCCAATTTTATTGTACTGAAAGACAAACTACTCTATATTATTCATCATGTAGATAATAAATTCAGTTGGGAACTACTTCCTGAAAAATATTATGAAGGTAAAATAATCAATCAAGATACTAAAGTTTTTACCAATGGCAATCAGTTGTTAATGAACCTTGACGATGGGTTCTTTTCATTTTATTTGAACAATAAAGAAGTAAAACCACAAAAAATAACTATTGAGGGTTATTACCAAGGCAAAATCATTGACGATGATACTTATGTAGATTATAATCAATCAGTAATTCTGGATATAATCTCTGAATTTTATGGTTATAATCGCATGGGGTTGTTTTATACATTGAACGATTCTAAAAATCTCGTGCCCGTTAAAAGAGAAAATATTATTTTGAACAATCTTTCAAGTGGTTTGCAGGAATTAAAGGTATATTTTAATAATGGTGAGCGCTATATATTGCTTACTAACTATCAATTTAAGGTCAATAAACCTTGGTACTTTTCAACTTTGATGGTGTTATTATACATTGTTTTGATTTCGGGAATTTTCTATTTGTATTATAAATGGAATAAAATCAGGTATCTAGAGAAGTTAAAATTAAAAGAAGAAGAACTGAAGCACCAAAAAGAGATTATTCAACTGGAAATGGATGCAAAGAATAAATTAAAACTGCAAGAATTTGAAAAGCACATCCTAGAAGTTCAAATACAAGCTAAGGCATCAGAGGTTGCTGGTAAATCGTTGTCTATTGCCAAACAGTCAGAAATGATAGAAAATATTTTAAATGTTTTGGAGGGTGAAAACGATATTAGTAAACTTAAAAGTAGTATTAAAAAAGCAGTAAAAACAAATGCCATTAATAAAAATGAATGGGCAAGTTTTGAAAAGAACTTACTTCAAAGTAATGAAGAATTTGTTCAACGATTGTCAAAAAAGTATCCAGTTTTAACTTCTAAAGATATAAAGCTATGTATTTATTTAAAAATGAACCTTTCTTCTAAAGAAATTGCTCCCTTGATGAATATTTCTTATCGAGGTGTAGAGCTTCATAGGTATCGATTGCGCAAAAAAATTGGATTATCATCAGTTGATAGTTTGTCAAAGTTTATGATTAATACATAATTTTACAACTTTTTTTGACTATATAATAATTTTACCCCTAAGTTTTTAATAATTATTAACTCATCAATACTACATCATATATGATATGTGTCGATGAGTTTTTATTGTGCTATTATCTTTTTAAAATATTGACAATTAGTATTTTATGTATGTGTTAAAATAAAAAGATGTAGTTTTGTAGTGAAATGGCTATTGCCACTATAACGATTTAGTTTATTATATTAGCTGAAACATTATCATAATCATTTTGATGAAATTCATTTTTGCTAGCTTATTATTTATCACTACATTTTGTTTTTCCCATGCTCAAGAAATTAAAGGAAAAGTAGTAGATGTTAACGGTTTGCCAATTCCTGAAACAAATATTATAGTCAAGAATAAAGCTATCAGTGCTAAAACTGACTTTGATGGTAATTTTACTTTAAAAGCAGTTGAAGGCGATATGATAGAGTTTTCTATGATTGGTTTTGATAAAGTTACTTTAAAAGCGAAGCCCAATATGGTTGTTGTTTTGAATGAAAGTAATTTTTTGTTGAAAGAGTTAGTAGTAATAGGTTATGGAACAAAAAAAGCTGGTTCAATTACAGGTTCTGTAGCTCAAGTGAAAGCTAATGATATTATGAAAACTCCCTCGCAATCGGCTATTCAAGCCATACAAGGTAAAGCCGCTGGTGTTAATATTGTAACCAATGATGAACCAGGTGCCAATCCTTCTATTAGAATTAGAGGTTTGGGAACCGTATTAGGTGGTAGAGATCCACTTTATATTATTGATGGATTGGAAGCTTCTAGTTTGAATGGTTTGAGCCCGAATGAAATTGAAACTATTGATATCTTGAAAGACGCATCTTCACTTGCTATATATGGGCAGAAAGGTTCTAATGGTGTAGTTGTAGTTTCTACTAAAAAGGGTAAACTAGGAAAACTCAGAATAAATTATGATACCTATATAGGTAGAAGATCAATTCAAAGAGAAATAAAAATGTCTGAAGCTTATCGGTATGTGTATTATAATAATTCTGCTTTAGGTTCATCATCATATTTTAACTTCACTCAACCTTATGATACTAATTGGTTGGACGAAATTACTGATAAAGGAGAAGTTTATAGTAATTATATCTCCATGTCTGGTGGTTCAGAAAACATTAATTTTTATTTTGGTGTTACTAATTTGAAAGATAAAGGAATTTTAAATGGAACACAATTTGAAAGAACTAATGTAAATTCTCGTAATGAATTTACCTTTCTTGAAAAACGATTAAAAATATCCCAATCCTTCAATTTGTCAATTGTTAATAATAGACCCAAACCTTTAAGTGCTTTTACCAATGCTTATAAACAAGCACCTATAGTTCCTGTAAAATTTGATAATGGACGTTGGGGTGTACCGCTACGAAATTCAGAAACTGGACAAGTGGATATAAATGGAAGTGATAGATTTAATAATGTTGGAAATCCAGCGGCTCAATTGTATTTTACCAATGAAAAAAACAAGAATGTTGTTTTATTTGGGAATATTGGCGCTGAGTTGCAACTTTTGAAAGAGCTTAAATTCAACTCTAATTTCGGCGGAACTTATGATACTTCAAAAGGATATACTTTTACGCCTAGCAGGGATATTTGGCTGTCTCAAAATCCAACAGAAGATATAGCTGATTATCCGGCAGCAAACCCAATTAACATATTAGAAAAACGACGAGGTGATAGTTACCGATGGAATTGGGATAATTTTTTCACATATAATATAGGATTTGGTCAGCATGACATAAAAG
>NZ_JBKCVI010000107.1:0-4694 GCF_046317795.1 Flavobacterium sp.
AATGTTGGCGAAACAAAGAAATTTTCCTGAACAAAATCGTTGTATGAGTTTTGCTTTAGTGTTCCTTCTAATCCGGCATAAGCAATCATTAAATCGCCTACTATTTTATAAGAACCGGTAACTTGTGGATAAATAAA
The DNA here is from genome assembly GCF_046317795.1 of Flavobacterium sp. Taxonomy (GTDB): domain Bacteria; phylum Bacteroidota; class Bacteroidia; order Flavobacteriales; family Flavobacteriaceae; genus Flavobacterium. The sequence goes on from NZ_JBKCVI010000107.1 coordinate 138, forward strand.
GAATTTGTTTTCCCCAGCTTCTTGTGCTGCGCTGTAGAAAAATCCAACGCCAACATTAAGGGATAAATCGTCTTTTTGAATTTTGACACTCGGTTGGAAACCAATATTAGTAAACCCATATTTAAAAGAACTTCCACCATAAAAAGTTTTATCAAAGGATCCGCTGAGATAATCTATAACAAAATCTGTTTTTATTTTTTGGTCAACCACATCAAATTCCAATGCTGGTTTTGCCACAAAACGATTTTCAACCGAACCAAAAGCATCCCAAAAACGACTGAACTTTAAAGTGCTTTCTTTTAAAATACTTTCGGCTAAACTCAATCTTCCGCCAACATACAACGTGTGATAGGTTTGCTGTTCGTCTATAGAATTAATCGTAGCATTATCAAGAGTTTCGGGATAAATTCCATACCAATTATAAACTTGATTTTTATAGCCCAAATCAGCATTCCAAGACAACGCTCTGGTTCGGCTACCATAAGTAAAATCCAAAGCGGTGTTGAAAAACTTATCATCCAAAATCACGTCGTTAATTCCGCCTTGAGATGAACTGTGACGCAACATGCCACCAAAATAATCGGTGTTGCTGACATTTTCTGTAACAAAAAGTTCTGCATTGGCCGTTCCATAATTCCCTGCACCTAATGTCAAATAATTGCTGAATATTTTTTCGTCAGCACTTTTATCCACACTGGCAGCTCTTCCCTTGGATGGTGTAAAGGTTGAGGCCACAGGAAAAGAAAAAATGTTGTATTGAATAGCTTCTTTTTTAGAGGTGTCTTCGTCGTCCAACGTTGGTGTTTCTTTCACTTTGAAGGCATCGGAAATTGTTGGCGTATAGGGTTTCACCACATTTACTACTTCCGTACCAATGTTTTCGTCTTTCTTTTGAGAAAAAGAAATTTGTGTTATAAATAATGCTACTATTAAAATTTTTACTTGTTTCATATTTAGAATTGTTACACAGAGATACACGGAGAATCTTTGAGTTTCACAGAGATTTTTTATTCAGTTAATGATGAGTTAGTTTTTGCAGCTTCACCTTTGATTATTTTCAGTTCAGTTTGTGCTTCATCAACTACATCTGTGTAGGTGGAAAAGTTTTTAATGACACTATCCAAAATGGAAGTCGCACTGAAATTGTCTTTCATTTGGTAATAGTTTTTCGCCATCACAATCAAACCTTTCGCTCCAAAATATTTATACCCCGAATAGTCTTTGGCTAACTTCTGAACCGTTTTGTTAGAATCTTCGTATTTGCCATCTTTGTTTTTGAAATAGGCATCATAATACAACGCTTCGGCGGCCAATTCTCCTTTGGCAATGGTTAGTAACTTGGCATAAGCCACACGAGCTTTGGCTTCATCATTCACTTGAATAGCAGCACGAGCAACAATAATTTGGGCATCACTTTTTATTTTATTGTCTGTTTTTGGGTTTGCCAAAACTTTATCGGCATAGACAACTGCATTTGCATAATTTTTTTGGTCGTAATACGCACGCATCAAATTGGCTTGTGCAAAAGTGACGTTTTGAGGAAAGTCGGCTTCGGTTTCTAATCGTTGTAAAACTGGAACAGCTTTGTTAAAATCGTCTTTTTTCAAATGAATTTCACACAATCTCGCTAAGGATTGCTCAGTAAAATCACTTCTTGGTTTGCTCACAACATACTCATAATTTGGAATCGCATTACTTTCCAAACCATCCGCATAATAGGATTGTGCTAAGTAAAAATTAGCTTTCAAAGCGTGAATTCCGTTAGGGAATTTTGAAACATAACTGCTCAAAGTGGCAATCGCTTGTTTGGTATTGTTTTGCAAAAATTGCTTTTCTGCTACTTCATAAGTGTCGTTATCCAAATCGGCATCTGAGACTTCAACAAAGTCTAAAGTTTTAACCCAAGCAGCATAATCCTCTACTTTTCCGTTGTCCATATAAATTAAACGAGCAGTGGAAACAGCTTCCAAAGCTTCGGGAGTTCTTGGATATTCGGCTGCTACTTTTTTGAATTTAGCAATCGCTAGATCATCTTTTTGTCCATTATAATAAACCAATCCTTGACGCAAAATAGATTTAGATGCAAACGAACCGTTTTTGAATTCGGCTAACAATTGGTCATACGTTTTAATTGCCAAATCGGTTTTGTTTTCTGTAACATACGTATTTCCTAATTCGAACAAAGCGTCATCACGATATTGAGACGTTTTGAAATTCTGTAAAAACTTATTGAAATCTTCAATTTTCTTATCATTTCTAGAAACGAAACCATAACTCAATGCTTTTTGGAATGCTGCATAATCCGCATCAATTCCTTTCATTTCGATGGCTTTATTGTAAGCATCCATGGCTGGCCAATACTTAGCAGAAACAAAACGGCTGTCGCCAAGACGTAAATATGAATCATTCAAACGAACTTTATCCTCTTTATTTCCATCGATAAATTTTTGAAAATAATTCCCCGCTTGTTCGTATTCTTTTTGTTTAAAATAGGCATACGCTATGTTGTAATTGATATTCTTGTATTCAGGGGTTGTTTTTGCTTCTGCAAAACCTTCAAATTGTTTGAAACTCAATAGCGCTTCATTGAAATTGTCCAAAACATACTCCGTTTCACCTTTCCAAAAAGTAGCACGAGCGGTTATTTTTTCATTCCGCTGATTGGTTATCGATTTTTTAAACATTTTTAATGCTTCCTGATAATTGCCATCGGTATACAATTCTATACCACGGTAGAACAACACTTTTTGATACGCCACTTTACTTTCGGCTGAATTATTTTTCTCCAATAAGGTCAAAGCTGCAGCATAATTCTTAGACGTGATATAAGAATTAATCAGCAAGGTTTCGATTTCGTTTTTGCTCGGCGAATTCGGATATTTAGCCAAAAAAGATGTTAATACATCGGGCACAGCTTGATAGGAATTCCCAATTTCATAACTCAATTTAGCGTAATTTAAGTTGGCATCTTCCTGAATTTTTTTGTCAAAATCCATTTCGGAAGCACTTTTAAAAGCGTTTAAAGCTTGTTGTTTTTTATCAGTTTTGAAGTAACATTCTCCCAAATGGTAATACCCGTTTTGGGCAACAAAATCTTTTCCATCAATTATTTTATTAAATTGTGTAATGGCGTTTTCATACTCTTTTTGTTGGTAATACGTATAACCCAACTGATAAAAATCGGTGTTGCTCCACTTTCCTTTTTTGCCTTTGTATGCAGACAAATAAGGCAACGCTTTGTCGTATTGTTGCAAATTAAAATAGCTTTCGCCGATAATTTTATTCAATTCCGATTTTTCGGATGCGTTGGATTTGGGCATTGCTGCAATTCCTGCATCAATAGCTTTTTGGAATTCACCTAATTTAAAATGCATGTCGGCTTTGAAATACGATAACTTCTCTTTGTATTTTTCTTCTCCAGAAACTTGGTCAAAATATTTAGTAGCTTCTTTATAATTATCACCTTCATAAGCCATGAAACCTAAATAATATTTGGCTTGCGAACCAAATTCTTTGGAGTTTATTACTTTGTTAAAATAAGAGGATGCTTCTTTTTTATTTCCTGCTGTGAAATAAGCATAACCTTTTTGAAACGTAAATTTTTCTGCTTCTTCAAAGGTTAAAGCGCTTTCATCAACTTTATCAAAATATTGCAATGCTTGCGGAAACTTTCCTTGTTCAAAATAATATTGTGCTACTTCAATGTAGGCCTGATTTTGCTTGGAACTTGTTGGATAATCGGCAACAAATTGTTCCATTATTTCATCCGCATTACTTTGGTTCAAATGAATCGCACAAATCCCAATATAATAAGCACAATCTGCTTGAACATCTTGGCTTATATCAGTTTGTTTAATACGCTCAAAAATGATTTGTGCCGACTGATATTGCTTGTTTTTATACAACAAAACAGCATTGTCAAAATCGGATAAAGAATGAGTGTAAATGGCTGATTGTTGGCCTGAAACCTTTGCTGTTCCTGCTAAATAAAGCAGTACGACTAACATAAAAACTCTTTGCATGGTTTTTTATTTTACTTATCCAAAAATAGTATCCTATACCCTATAACGTAAAAACCTGCTCATTTATTATAAACATTGTTGTAAACAATTTGAGATGGAAGCGGGAAGTGGGAAGATGGAAGTGAAAAGTAGGAAGTTGCTATTTTGGAATTTGGAATTTGTATTTTGGAATTTTTATTTATTACTTTTACCCAATAAACAACATACTCATGTCAGCTACTGTTTTATCATTAAAAAATGTAACGATTTATCAAGAAAATAGAGTGATTTTGTCACAGGTAAATCTTGAAGTAAAAGAAGGTGAATTCCTTTATATTATTGGTAAAACTGGAACTGGAAAAAGTAGTTTTATGAAAACGTTGTATGGCGATTTGCCATTAACAGAAGGTTCAGGAACAGTTGTTGGATATGATTTAGTGAATTTAAAAGAAGACGATATTCCCTTTTTGAGAAGAAAAATTGGAATTGTTTTTCAAGATTTTCAATTGTTACCCGACAGAAGTGTAAATGAAAACATGTTGTTTGTATTAAAAGC
>NZ_JBKCVI010000108.1:0-21970 GCF_046317795.1 Flavobacterium sp.
TGGTTATGCTAAAGGAATTGGTCAAAACGAAGAACATTTGAAGCTTTTTGTCAAACAGTCCCGAAGCTTCGGGAGTAGCGAAGGTTTTGGTGCTATTGGTTTTGGACTGGGAAATAAATTGGAACTAACCAAAAACCAAAATCCTTTTGAAGCAGTATATTGTATTGACGAAAATGAATTTAACGGAAATGTGACAGTGCAATTACGATTGAAAGATTTGAGGTGATTTTCACTCTAAACTCTAACAGAGTTTCGAACTCTGTTAGAGTTGAAAATTCAAAATATATGATTATTTATACTCCTTCAACTCAAAACTTTCCCCATCAAAAACACCATAAGTAAAATAGCCAATCCAATCGCCAAGGTTAACGTATTGAGCGTTTTCGCCAACGGATAGCATCATCGGTAGATGACGATGACCAAAAATGAGGTAATTATAATGTTTGGTTTCGAGTTTTCGTTTGGAGTAAAGAACCAACCATTCGTTTTCCTCACCCAAAAATTTCACATCGGCTTCGCCAGAAATTAGTTTGTTTTTTACGGATAAGTATTGCGCCAATTTCACGCCCAAATCAGGATGTAACCAACGGAAAATCCATTTAGAAAACGGATTGGTAAACACTTTTTTCATGTGTTTGTAGCCATTGTCTCCTGGTCCTTTTCCATCGCCATGACCAATTAAAAAAGTCTTGTTATTAAAAGTATATTCTTGATTGTCGTGGTAGACAGGAATATTCAATTCTTTTTCAAAATAATCCGACATCCACAAATCATGGTTACCAACAAAGAAATAGATGGGAATACCGCTATCGCGAATTTCGGCTAGCTTACCTAGAACTCTCACAAAACCTTTGGGAACTACCGTTTTGTATTCAAACCAAAAATCGAACAACTCGCCCAAAAGGAAAATACATTCGGCATCCTGCTTTACTTCATCCAACCAAGCTACAAATTTTTGTTCACGAGGAAAACTGGCTTCAGCAGTGGGTGCACCAAAGTGTTGGTCAGAAGCAAAGTATATTTTTTTGTTGGGTGAAATTGTCATTTAAAATTATTGATTAATAAAAGCACTTCGACTGCGCTCAGTGAGACAGTTTAGTTATCCGAAGCAAACCACTCGGCAAACGAAGTTTCGGTTTCTTGCAATTTTAAAGAATGTAATTGAATATCAGCAGGCAATCGATTATTAATTTTTTGCGCAAAGTCAATTACCATATTTTCACTTGTGGGTTGGTAATCTACTAAAATCACATGATGTCCCCGATTTTTTAATTCGGCAGCCAGTTCAACATGTGGTGTATTTTTATTGAAAACAGTAGCATGATCAAACAAGTCTACAATTTCTTCTCTCACAATTTTCTTCAAATCAGAAAAGTCAATCACCATCCCAAACTTCACATTTGTATTATCCGAAATTGGTTTGCCAATCACAGTAACCGATAATTTATAGCTGTGCCCGTGCACGTTTTTGCATTTGCCGTCATAGCCATAAAGTGCGTGTCCGGTTTCAAAAGAAAATTGTTTTGTAATTCTAATGTTACTCATTTAAGATAATTTAACGCTGTAAATTTACTAAAATATTACAATAAGTCGTTTTCTCTTTTTTTTGGCTTGGCTATTTAGGGAATAAGCAACTGTAATTACGATTACTAAAGGTTATGAAAAAGAAAAAATGATGAATATAAATCATTTATATTCATCATGTAGTAATAAATAAGGATGCCTTTTCGCAACTTTATTTATAAGTATAAAATTTAATTATGGGTTTTCTTCAAATTCTTGATTCTCATTTGCGTGTGATGCTCGTGCGTTTATAGCTATATTATCTTCGCCTACAAGAAAAGCTACGAAATTAATATTGTCAGCATTTGCAATATTTGATGGAACTGGAATGGTAAAGTTTTTAGTAAATGAACTTCCAGCAGAAGTATTTCCTGAAATAGTTTCCCCTAGTATGTCAGTCATAGATGCTCTTAAAACATGGTTATGAACATAATTTGTAATTGGGTTAACATTATTATAATAAGTTGTGTAGTTACGTTGGGAATAGACAAGATTATCTTCTAAAAGATACACTATCAACTTTAAGTTTGAGTAGTTTAAGGCAAACTTAACATTTACATCAAGATTAATGTTTCCATTTTCAACGTTAGAATTCATAGCAATCCCTAATCCAGAATTGTTTCCTGTAAGATTTAAAGCTTCTTGAACATTTGTTGGTTCTGGGAAGGTCCAAACAATCATTCTGTTTAATCTAGATACTGGTAAAGCTAATGGACTATTAGGTAAAATTAAGTTTTTTAAAGGTGCAATTCCTGCAAAATGAAATGGATCATTACCATTGTGAATAGCAACCGTTACAGCTTTGTCACTTTGCTCTTTGACTTGATCAATGGCATAAGAAACTCTGGTACAATTCCCACACCATGTTCCTGTATAATCTTCTATTAAAACTCTTTTTTTGAAGTAGCCAGATATAGGCGGAGTATCTACACCTCCATCAGGAATATTTTCAACTACATTGGTATCACCACAAGAAACGAAAAGCAAAACAAAAAATAATAAATTTAAATAATATGTTTTTCCCATGTTTATTTATTTAAAAATGAATATAATATTGCAAAAAAATAAAAAAAATTTCATATTCAATAACATTATTCATTTATTTGTGAAAATTATATATTAAACCATGAAATTATTTATTGTTAGCCTATTTTTTATAGGATTAAATTTAAACGCTCAAACTAATTTACCCGATGTTTCAATTGCCAATTTAGAGGGAAAAAAAATATCGTTGAAAAATGATTTTTCGGAAAAAGACAAATTATATGTTTACTCTTTTTGGGCTACATGGTGCACGCCTTGCATCAATGAATTAGACGAGATTAATGATTTACAAAAAACATGGGAAAAAGAAGTAAATTTTGATGTAATTGCGGTTTCTATTGATGATGCAAGAACTCAGAAAAGAGTTAAACCATTAACAAATGGGAAAGAATGGGAGTTTATTATTTTGCTAGATTCTAATCAGGATCTAAAAAGAGCACTAACCATAGTTAACATACCTTACACAATAGTTGTTAAAAACAATACGATAGTTCATGTTCAAAATGGGTATGTGCCTGGGAACGAATTAGAATTGTTTGAAAAATTGAAATCTCTTAAATAAATGAAAAAGTTATATAGTTTTATTTTGCTTTTTCTTTTATCTATCTCAGTATTTTCACAAGTTAATGGAAATTTATCAGGAGGATTTGAATCAAACATACAATGGTATTTAAATGATAAAGGGTTAAAAGATGAGTTCAATAATCCAACATCCCATCCAGATGAGCCATTAAGATCAAATAATTATTTGTTTCTTAATTATAATTATAAGAACTGGTCAGCCGGAATTCAAGGGGAAGCTTATGAGCAAAATGCCTTACTAAACTTAAATCCTAAATATAATGGGACTAATGTTGCAACCTATTTTATACAATATAAATCAGAAAAATTGGACATAACAGGAGGTTATTTTTATGAACAGTTTGGTAGCGGATTGTTATTAAGAAGTTGGGAAGATAGAGCATTGGGAATTAATAATGCATTAAGAGGATTAAGAGTAATTTTTAAACCTACCAGTTTTATTACAATTAAATCATTGTATGGACAGCAAAGAACTGGTTTTGATGTAGCTGACAGTAAAATATATGGTACTGATGTTGAGTTTGATTTAAAAACTCTTTTTAAATTTCAAACATCAGATTTAACACTTGGTTTTAATTATGTAGGTCGAGATGAAAAATTAGATCTTCCTGATCAAAAATTTAATGATCTTACTAATGCGTTTGGGGGAAGAGTAAACTTCTCTCACAACTCTTACTACATTTCTTTTGAGATGAATTATAAAGCAGAAGATGCTGTTGTTCAGATAAATAACCAAGTAAACAACAGATTGGTGAAGCCAGGGTCATCTTTTTTAATAAATACAGGATATTCTAAAAAAGGATTTGGAGTGGATGCCACTTTTAGAAGACTAGAAAATATGAGCTTCTTCTCTGAAAGAGGGGCAAAAGGCAATGAATTTAACGATAAAATAATGAACTTTATTCCTAGCTTAACGAAGCAGCAACACTATAATTTAGCTAATATATATGTTTATCAAGCCCAGCCGGGTGTATTTATAGCGGATAAAGATTTATTGAAAGCTGGAGAAATAGGTGGGCAAATAGATGTGTTCTACGATATAAAAAAAGGAACTACTTTGGGAGGTAAAAATGGAATGAAAATAGCAGTAAATGCCTCAAATTGGAATGCTTTAAGCGGAACTTTTTATATTTTTAATCCACAAGATTATCAAACAGACTTTTTAAAGTTTGGTAAAAAATATTATACCGATTTTAGTATTGAGGTGACTAAAAAATGGAACAATAAATGGCAGTCGGCCTTTAGTTATATCAATCAATATTATAACAAACAGTTAGTCGAAGGAACAGATGGTGTTATTCATACGAATATTGCAGCAGCGGAAGCAACTTATAAGTTTACACCAACAAAATCAATACGTATCGTTGGTGAACACATGTGGGCTGATTACGATAAGAAAAATTGGGCTAGTTCAACGGTTGAGTTTAATGCAAATTCTAAGTATTCTTTTTATATTATGGATTTATATAACTATGGTAACGATTTGGAGTATCAGAGAAATCACTACTATAATATTGGGGGTGCTTACAGAAAAAAAACTACACGAATTGCCCTAAGTTACGGAAGACAACGTGGAGGATTAGTTTGCGTTGGAGGAGTTTGTAGAAATGTTCCAGAAAGTTCAGGAGTTTCTTTGTCATTAAATACATCATTCTAAAAAGTAAGAAATGAAAAGCTTAAAAATTGTTTTAGTATTATTTTTTTACTCTTTTTTATCGTGTAGTAAAGAAGATTATACTGAAATAGAAACGTATCCTGTTGTGTTAGATTTAGCAAAAGTGCCTTATCCAAAACTTTCGGATTACAATTTTTTTAAAGGAAATATAAAAGAACAGAAACCCTCTTACGGTGTCATTCCTTATAAACCAAACAGCGAACTTTTTTCAGATTATGCTTTAAAAAATCGCTTTGTTTGGATGCCAAATGGTGTAAAAGCAACTTTTAACGGCGATGGTAATGTTCTTGAATTACCTGTAGGTGCAGCACTAATTAAAAATTTTTATTATAAAAATGTGCAACCCAATAACACTACTAAAATTATTGAAACTCGAATAATGATCAGAAAATCTACAGGATGGATTTTTGCAAACTATATTTGGAATGATGAACAATCAGATGCCTTACTTACTACTCAAAGTACTGCCAGAGATTTAAGCTGGAAAGACGCTAACAATGTTGTTCATACTTTAAATTACAGAACACCAGAAGTTGATTTTGAATGTTTGCGATGCCATTCTACTTTTAACAATCAAATCATTAATCCGTTAGGCATTAAACCTCAAAACATTAACTACAATTTTAATTATGCGGATGGTTCAAAAAATCAATTGAACAAGCTAATAGAGTTTGGTTATTTAGAAAATAATTTACCCGATCAGATTAATTCAACGGTTGACTTTAATGACACTTCTAAATCACTAGATTTAAGAGTAAGGTCTTATTTTGATGCGAATTGCGCTCATTGTCATGAGAACGGTGGAGAAGCATCTTCACACAACTTGCGTTTTGCGTTTAATGAAACTATAAACCCAGTAAAAATGGGCGTTACTGCTCACGCTGCACATTATTTAGAAGGTTATAACAACGTTACGGTAACTCCAGGCAATGTAAATCTATCTATTTTGCATTACAGAATAAATACAGAAAATGATTTATTGTATATAATGCCACCTTTAACAAGAACAAAAAGACATACTGAAGCAGTACAATTAATTGAAACTTGGATAAATTCGTTATAAAAAAAAGGTTCAATTTATTGTTGAACCTTATTTTATGCTAAAAAATTAAATTATTTTTTGACAATCTTTTTGTTTGATGAATTCCCTTCAGAATTTCTAAAATTGACTAAATAAATTCCAGAACTTAAATTGGAAACATCAATATTTTGAATTCCGTAATCCAAATTAGAATTAACTACTATTTTACCATTCAAATCATAAATACTCATTACGGTGGGTTTTAGTACATCTAAAGTTAATTCGCTATCTACAATTGTTGATTTAATAATTACGCCAGAGTTTTGTAATTGGTTTACATCGTCAATGGATAAATTTGGGTCAAATCTATAAGTTACAGTTATAGAGTTACCAACTTCTGCTCCTCCTTGTGTTGTTTGATTAGTTTGAAAAAATTTAAACACAAAATCCATGGGAAAAGCTCCGCTCCCGTTGTTATAATTTAAAAAATGATCAAAATTACCATTAGCAGCATTTGGAGCTAGAGTAAGTGCCACACTAGGGTAAACTCCACCTAAAGCAACTTCTCCAATACATTCTTGACCAAAACAAAATTGAAAATTTGAACCATTGTTATTAACCAAACTTTGACATCTTGCCCAAACATTTGTAGTTGTAGTACCAGTGTTTCTGACTTTAAATTTAATCTCACTTGGATCACCGGTTACATTACTAGCCAATACAGTACCATTTACTATCGGAGAACCGTCAGAAGGTCTAGTCATAGTAATTTCTTGCGCAAAAGAAAATTGACTGATAAAAAGTGCTAAGAGTATTATTTTTTTCATAATTTAATTTTTTTAAATCTAAAAGTAGCCATGCTTTCTTTCAAAGCATGGCTAAGTTGGATTAGTTTAATATTATTTTTTTAGTTTCTTCTACTCCTGTTTCAGTAACCATTTTGGCTAAATAAACACCAGATTGAAGGTTTGATAAGTTGATAGTTTCATTATTAGTAACATTATTTTTAGAAAAGACAACTTTACCAGCAATGTCACAAACAGTTATACTTAAAGTATTTTCTGTATTTATAGTGATGATTCCATTTGATGGATTTGGGAAAATAGAAATTGGATTTCTAGAAATTTCGGATATATTTAAAGGATTAGCTACACCAAAAGATCTTGCATCAGATGACCCAAACTCACCACCTTCAACACCTGAGATAACAACACCATTAGAAAAAATTCTATACGAACCAATTCCATATGCGCCAACTATACCATCACCATATGAATCAAAAATTGTAAATGTATAACAGTCATTTGGCACATTGATGTTGATGTCAGGTTGTGGATAAGCACCAGAAGCAGCTGAGTCAGCATAAACTGGACTTGAAGCAACAGTTGCACCTGTTGAGTTTTTTAACGTCCATGTAGTTTCTGAACCGTATTGATCTAATGTAATTTTGATTGTTAGATTTGAGGTTGTAGTTTCAGGAGCTTTTATAAAAGCCATTGTACCAGTGTTATTTGTTGTATTGTCATCAGTAGGTAATGAAATATTTAAATTGTTATTCGCTTGTAAACTATAGGTAATAGAAGGTAATGTTAGTGTTGTTTTAGCAAATGAAGATAAATTACCTGTCCAATTGAATACTTGTGGAGTCCCATTATTTATGCTATAAGTAATAGGTAAACTAGTTAGATTATTTTGGCCATTATTTTGAATTTCTACTTTAGGTTGTATAGTATTTACACATTGTTCGGCAATATCCTTTACTTCTTTTATTTTTGCATCATTTGCAATTAAACCAGTATAAGTCGGAACTGTACCGTTACCAGAAATAATTTTCTGTTGTCCTTCAGCAACAAAAGCTACAATTTCAAAATCTCCTAATTCAGCAGGAATGGAGTTATAAGCAGCCGGTATAGTATAAGTATAGGTTCTTGTTACAAGTGTACCAGCAGTGGTTGTAGTATAAGTATCTCCCCATTGTCCTGTGACCATATGAACTAATCTATGTTGGTGAGGATAATTATCACCCAAACCACCACTACTTTGTGGTCCCAATGTGTTGTTTTGTAACAAGGCAACATTTAATCTGTTTGAAGAAACTGGACTGTTTCCAGTGTAATAAGCTTCTACAAATACAGTTAACAATCTTGTGTTAACGTTAATACTTGCAGTTGTTGCCACGTTTACATACGAACTTTGATTGCGGGTTTGGTTTGAAGCATTGGTCCAATTGTTTCTGCCCATTGCAGTTCCTGTAGCACCATTTTGAGATAAACCAGCAAATGCAGTTCGGTTTACTGTTCCCGCTGGGTAGCCAGTTAATCCTGATTGATTAGCAATAGCTGTTCCAAATGATGTTCTAAAATCGGGTTGACCGGCAGCTGGTGTTGAAAATCCACCAACATGTATATTAATTAAGAATACATCAGCAGGATTTGCATTTTTAATGGCGTTAGCAATAGTGTGACCTGCGGGACAAAACTGACAATTAATGCCTGTAAACTCCTCTAAGATTACTTTCTTGTTTTGTGGTGTAGTACTTACAATTGTTTGAGAATAGGAGCTAAAAGCTGCAAAAAATAATAAAAGTAGTAATTTTTTTTTCATTGGTTATTGGTTTTTAGACAGTTAAAATTTTATTTTGAAGTGCAAGTATACTTAATTTTTTTCTAAATAAATAAAAACTTAATTGCTTTTTTTGAAATGGGAAGATAATTTTTAATCATCTATTTTTTTATAAAAAATAAATTATTATTTGTTTTATCTTTGCCAATATTTGGGGATGTAGCTCAGCTGGTTAGAGTGCTTGCCTGGCAGGCAAGAAGTCGTGGGTTCGAGTCCCATCTTCTCCACCAAAAAAGCCTTCTCGTTTATTGTAATGAGAGGGCTTTTTTATTTGATTGAAGAATGATGATTAACGATTTTTGATTTTAGAATAGAAATTTTTTCTGCAATCTAAAATCGCAAATCTTATTTCCCACTTTTTAAATCCTCGGCAACTTTTTCTAATTCCACATACCAATCTTCCCCAAATTTTCTAATTAAAGCTTCTTTTACAAATTTGTAAACGGGAACTTCCAGTTCTTTTCCCAAGGAACAGCCAGGATTGCAAATATCCCAACGGTCATAATTAACAGCGGCAAATTCTGAAAATTCTTTCACGCGAATTGGGTATAAATGACAAGAAACAGGTTTTTTCCAGTTGATTATTCCTTGATTGTAAGCTTGTTCAATGCCACAAAGTGCTGTTTTCCCATCAAAAATAACATAAGCGCAATCTTTGTTGTCTATCAATGGTGTTTCTAAATCTTGATCAGTACCCACAACCCAAGTGCCTAATCTTTCTATGGCCTCAACACCTTCTTTGCGTAGAAAGGGTTTTACTTTGGGATAGATTTCCTCCAGAATTTTTGTTTCTTCTTTGCTCAAAGGAGCACCAGCATCGCCATCTACACAACAAGCACCATGACAAGCCGAAAGATTACAAACAAAATCTTTTTCGAGGATGTCTTCAGAAACTATGGTTTTGCCTAGTTGAAACATGAATTTTTTTAGTTTATGGATAATAATTTCTGTTGCAAAAATAGCCATTTTAGATTTGGAATTTTGAGTTTCTGTTCTTGAATAGTTGTTAAAAAAGTTACTACTAATGTTAAAGGATTTTTTTCATAACTGTAAAAATTACTATTTTTACAGTATAAATTTTAATCATGAAAATTTTCACCTATATCCTTATTGTTCTTGCTATTGCACTGATAATACTAAATGTTTTTCTTCTTGATTTCAACAAACCATTCAAAGGCAATAGTATGATTGCTCTTATTGGGATAGTAGCTTCTTTTTGCGCGGTTTTAATTCTACTGATTTTTAGAATGTCTAAAAAAATTGAGGAGAAACTAAAAAACTAATCCATGTTTGATGTTTTGATTATTGGTGGCGGCGTTTCAGGAATGTCTTGTGCTTTGGTTTTAGGTTCGGCACAACATAAACCTTTTGCTTCTGATAAAAAAATTGGAATTGTCACGCATCAAAAAGCATCTTCACTTCAAGACGCACTTTTTAATAATGCTTATGGAATTCCTGTTGGTAAATTGGGTGCTGATTTATTAACAGAAAGTGTTAATCAGTTGCAACAATTGTATCCTCATGTTATTCAAATTCCCAACGAAAAAGTGATGAAAATTGAAGCCGAAGCCGAAGATTTTGCTATTATTACCAATAAGAATTCTTATCAATCAAAAATAGTTGTCATCAGCATAGGCGCTGCAAATCCTTTTACTATTGAAGGGTTAGAAGAATTTGTCCTACCACATCAAAAAGTAATTGCAGAGAAAAACAGAATCCAACTCAGCAATATTGACCACAAAGTTACCGATGGAATCTATGTTACTGGAACTTTGGCTGGTTGGCGAAGCCAACTGGCAATAGCAGCTGGAAGTGGTGCTGCAGTTGCAACGGATATTCTAACATTATGGAATGATGGAATTCATGTGCAAGTGCATGATAGTGTTAGGAAATAAAGTTATTTCGACACAGCTTCCAACATCGTATCATCTTTCAAAAGAATACGATAGTATTGGCTTTCACCAAAAAGTTGTCGGGCAAATTCTGCGGTGAGGTATTTTTTTACTAAAGGGTTATTGTTTGACAAAGTCATGTCTAAACCCGAGTCTTTTAAGTAGCTCTCAAACTTTGAAACAGAAGTTTCGTCTTGCTGCATTTTGGTTAAGAACGCTTGAAAATTTACACCTTTAAAAGCGTTACGATTATTGTCCAATTGTTCAAAAACAAAATGACTAACCAAACCAGAATTTAAAATATAAGCCAAACTTTCTTCTCCTTTTTTTACTTCCAAAGGAACAAAAATATCAGGAACGATTCCCCCACCGCCATAAACAATTCGGCCTTTTTTCGTTTTGAATTTGAGCGAGTCAGCTACTTTTATTTTGTCTTTGGCATATAATTCTCCGCTTTCAAAACGGATGTCAAAATCGTGACTGTATGCTTCTCCTTCGCCTTTCACATAAGGTTTTTGAATGGAACGACCGCTTGGCGTATAATACCTGGAAGTAGTTAACCGAACTGCAGAACCATCATCAAAATCCATCTCCCGTTGTATTAATCCTTTCCCAAAAGAACGTCGCCCAATAATTGTTCCTCTATCATTATCCTGAATAGCGCCAGCCAATATTTCACTTGCCGATGCTGAATTTTCATCTATCAAAACAAAAACTCGTCCTGTTTCAAAAATACCTTCTGTGGTGGCGAAGGTTTTTGTTATAGTTCCTTTTCTGTTTTTGGTGAAAACGATTAGTTCTTTGTCTTTTAATAATTCGTCGGCAATTTCTACTGCTTTTTCCAAATATCCTCCGCCATTATCACGCAAATCAATGACTAAAGTAGACATGCCTTGTTTTTTTAATTGTTCCAATGCCAAATGGAATTCATCATACGTATTTTCGGCAAACCGATTGATTTTAATGTAACCCGAGGTTTTGTTTAGCATCAAATAAGTATCAACACTTTTTATTGGAACAACTTCGCGAACAACAGGGATTTTTAGTTTTTTGTTAGTGCTTTTTCTATAAATAGTTAGCAAAACATTCGAACCTTCTTCTCCTTTTAACTTGGTGTATAAACTATCTGTTGGTAGTTTTCTTCCAAAAAGTTTGGATTTATCAGCATATAAAATTCTATCGCCTGCAATAATTCCTGCTTTTGCTGCTGGACCATTTTCAAGAGGTTTTACAACGGTAACAGTATCATTATACATAAAAAAATTCACGCCTATTCCCACAAAATCACCTTTCATCATTTCCGCTTCGGTGGATTGCTCATTGGGTGGAATATAAACGGAATGTGGATCGAGATTAGCCAAAATGCTGCTCACTGTTAAATCTACAATAGAATCAGAATTGACATCATCAACATATTCTTCATTTATAAAATCAATGAGTCGTTCAATTTTAATTTTACGAGCATTTTGTTTAGAAATTTTTCTTTCCGGAAAATTCAACATACCACCAATAATTACTCCTAGCGCTACGCAGGAAAATAACAATATTGGCAAGTAGTTGTTCTTTGATTTCATTTATGCTGAATTTAGTTCAGTATCTATTCTAAAGTTTCAATTTGATGTACTTCGACACCAGCTTTTAGAAGAAAATCAAGACCAGAAGTATCACGATAACCCTGTTGATACACAACGCGTTTAATCCCTGATTGATGAATGAGTTTGCTGCATTCTTTGCAAGGTGAAAGTGTAATATATAAGGTTGCATTTTCACAAGTTTGGGTGGAGCGTGCTACTTTTGAAATCGCATTGGCTTCTGCATGAAGTACATACCACTGTGTTAATCCTTCTTCGTCTTCGCAGCAGTTTTCAAAACCCGATGGTGTTCCGTTGTAACCATCGGAAATGATCATACGGTCGCGAACAATGATGGCACCAACTTGTTTTCGTTTGCAATAGGATAATTTGCTCCATTCGGCAGCAATTCGTAGGTAAGCGGTGTCGTATTTTTTTTGTTTTGCTTCTTTCATTTTATTCTAAAATTCTTTCAGTTTCTTTTTTTGTTTCAAGGTTACTGATTCTCAAATGATGTTTCTTTTAGCCTCTCGTCTTGTTTTTGAAAGAGACGAGACAGGAAT
Source organism: Flavobacterium sp. (assembly GCF_046317795.1). Classification (GTDB taxonomy): domain Bacteria; phylum Bacteroidota; class Bacteroidia; order Flavobacteriales; family Flavobacteriaceae; genus Flavobacterium. The sequence continues at coordinate 12,534 of NZ_JBKCVI010000108.1, forward strand.
ATGGATAGCAAATATACCTAAACCATTCGCTCCAAATAAAAATTATTTATACCAAATTTCATTTTGAATAATAATGGGGATTATCACTCCAACAGTAAAAGCTGAAATAATTAAAATCCAATCTCGCTTGGAGAATTTGAATAAATTTTGGACTATATATGCTAAAAGTAAAGAAACAATGACTACCACTATTTGTGCTACTTCTATTCCGAGGGCAAACTCGAAAAGCGGTAATAGTTTATCAGTAGGTTTTCCTGAAAGGATGCTGTTGAAATAGTTTGAAAATCCTAATCCGTGAATGATACCAAAGAAAAGAGTGATAATGCTAATAACAATACTATTCTCTTTTTTGCTCGATTTCCCAGCAATAATAATGTTGTACAAGGCAGCGATGAGAATAGTTATAGGGATCAAAAATTCAACAAACGAGGGTTTGATGGACAGTATATTAAAAACGGAAAGGAATAGCGCTAGTGTATGTCCTAGTGTGAAAACGGATACTAAAATTAGTATTTTTTTCCATGATTTAAATTCATATGGAACAGTCAACGCAAGAAGAAATAAAATGTGGTCGTAGGCAAAAACACTAAGTACATGCTTTAACCCGATAGTGAAGTATATCCAGAAATCTGACATGGTGATTTGGTTATTTTGGAACGTAAACATACAATTTATTTTGTTTTACATTCATAATTTCTTCCTAAAATAGATATAAAAAATTTTCACAAATCATTTTCAAAAAAAAGGAAATTGGCTTACCTTTGTGGTATAAAACCAATAACATTATGTCAATTTCAGATTTGTTTGATAACGAGTTTAAAAGTAGAAATAAAAGTCATTTTTCGGCCATTGTTCGTGTTGCCACTGCTGATGGAGATATGACAGAGGAAGAAAAGGAATTTTTAGATAAGTTAGCCATACGTTTGGAAATTTCTCCAGCAGAATATGAAGAGATTTTAGAAAATCCTTCAAAATATCCAATCAATCCCCCTTATTTACACTCTCAACGTTTGGAGCGTTTGTATGATTTGTCAAGAATGGTTTATGCTGATCATGTACTCGGGCCAAAACAAAAACACATTTTAATCAAGTTTGCTTTGGCATTAGGGTTTACGCCAGGGAATGTTCCTTTTATTGTTGATAAAGCACTATCATTATTAGTTATGAATGTGGATTTAGATACTTTTGTTTATGAAATGACAAACATGAATAAATAAAAAACAGATACATTCGGTTTGTTTAGCAATACTTTGCCATGAATTCTTCAGCTTTTTTTACCATATTGTAACTTCCGCAAAAGAATGGAACGCGTTGGTGTAGCTCTGTGGGCTGAATTTCCATAATTCTTCCAAAACCATCGGTTGCTTTTCCGCCAGCTTGTTCTGTGATGAAAGCCATTGGATTACACTCATATAGTAAACGTAGTTTTCCTTTTGGCGATTTGGAACTTGTTGGATAGATGTAAATTCCGCCTTTAATCATATTTCTGTGAATATCAGAAACCAAACTTCCGATGTATCTTGATGTGTAAGGTCTGTCTTCTTCTTCCAATTGGCAATACTTCAAATAATCTTTTACGCCTTGAGGGAAATGAACATAATTTCCTTCGTTAATGGAATAAATGTTTCCATCTTTGGAAAATTGCATATTGGGATGTGAAAGATAAAAAGTACCAATGGCAGGATTTAAAGTAAATCCATTCACACCGTGACCTGTTGTATATACAAGCATAGTTGAGGTTCCATAAATGACATAACCCGCAGCTACTTGCTGTGTCCCGGGTTGTAAAAAATCTTCTAAAGTAACTGGAGTTCCAATAGGTGTAATTCTTCTAAATACTGAAAAAATAGTTCCAACTGAAACATTCACATCAATATTGGATGAACCATCCAACGGATCCATTAAAACCACATATTTATTATTATGTCCCTCGTCTAATCCTTGAACTGTAATGAAATCATCACTTTCTTCTGAAGCAATTCCACAAACGATTTCACGATTAATCAAGGTTTGAATAAAAATAGTATTAGCATAAACGTCCAATTTTTGTTGGTCTTCACCCTGTATGTTTTGTTCGCCAGCAGCACCAACAATATCGACTAAACCCGCTTTGTTTACTTTGTAATTAACCACTTTGGCAGCCAAGCGAATGGAGTTGATAATTTTGGATAATTCTCCCGATGAATACTGATGTGCTTTCTGATTTTCGATGATAAATTCACCTAAGGTTTTGTTGCGTTCTTCCATTACGAAATCGTTGTAGTTGTGGTTGCAAATATCGTTAAATTTGTCAAAGAAAAAATGTATTTCTAGAAGAAATTATTAATTGTATTTTTGTTTCAAATTTTTCCTAAATGATTATCCGAAAAGGCGAAAAAAAAGACATGAAAGCAGTGCTTGAACTCATTCAAGAATTGGCAACTTTCGAAAAAGAACCCGATGCTGTCGTTGTCACTGTTGCCGATTTAGAACGCGATGGTTTTGGAGACAATCCTTTGTTCTATAGTTTTGTAGCAGAATTTGATGGAGATGTTGTTGGGGTTGCCTTATATTATTTCCGTTATTCCACTTGGAAAGGAAGAACCATTCATTTGGAGGATTTAATTGTGAAAGAAAAAATGCGAGGTTCGGGATTGGGATTTGCATTGTTTGCTGAAATTATCGCTCAAGCCAAGAGAGATAAAGTTCGTAGAATTGAATGGAATGTTCTGGATTGGAACACACCAGCGATTGATTTTTATATAAAATCAGGTGCAAAAGTCTTGGACGATTGGCGTGTTGTTCACATGGATGAAAACGGAATAAATGAATTTTTAAAAAATAAATCTTAATACTTACTACTCAAATATTAATACTTAAAAAATCTTAATACTTAATACTCAAATCGTAATACTTAATAAATGAGAATATTCAAATTTGGTGGCGCTTCTGTAAAAGATGCTAATGGAATTAAAAATGTGCTTAGTGTTTTAGAAAAAGTAGGTCATGAAGACACACTTCTAGTAATTTCTGCCATGGGAAAAACCACGAATGCTTTGGAAATCGTAATCAAAAATTACTTTGATAAATCGCCTGAGTTGCATTCTTCATTACAAGAGGTTAGAAAGTACCACAATCAAATTTTACTTGACCTTTTTGATGACGAAGAGCACGATGTATATTTTGCAGTAAAAAGTCATTTTGCCGATTTAGAGTATTTCATTCGAAGTAATAAATCGCCTAATTACAACTTTGTGTATGATCAAATTGTGAGTTATGGGGAAATAGTTTCCACCACAATCGTAAGTCATTATTTCAATCATGCTGGCTTGAAAAACAATTGGATTGACGTTCGAAACTTCATCAAAACCAATAACAATTACAGAGATGCTGATGTTGATTGGGAAAGAACTCAACAGTTTATTTCAAAAGGAATTAATAAAAAAGCACTTTCTATTACTCAAGGATTTTTGGGATCGGATGACAATAATTTTACCACAACCTTAGGGCGTGAAGGGTCGGATTATACCGCAGCCATTTTTGCCTATTGTTTGAATGCTGAAAGCGTAACGATTTGGAAAGATGTGCCAGGCGTTATGAATGCTGATCCGAGATTTTTTGAAAATGCGATGTTGCTTAACCAAATTTCCTATCGCGAAGCAATTGAGTTAGCATTTTATGGCGCTACCGTTATTCACCCAAAAACGTTGCAACCATTACAGAAAAAGGAAATCCCCTTGTTTGTAAAATCGTTTATCAATCCATTGTTGCCAGGAACAAGCGTTTCTAAAGGAAAAGATTTAGAGCCACAAACCCCATGTTTTATTATTAAACGAGACCTGTTATTACTCTCGTTATCGTCAATCGATTTTTCATTTATCATGGAAGAAAACATCAGTGAAATTTTCGCCTTGTTTCACCAGTATAAAATGAAAGTGAGTTTAATTCAAAACTCGGCGATAAGTTTTTCAGTTTGTATTGAAGATAAATTTGGAAAATTTAACGAGTTGAAAAACATTTTGTCCAAAAAATTTAAAGTCTTTTACAACGAAAATGTATCTTTATACACCATCAGACATTTTACTGCAGCAGCTGCCGAAATTGTAGAAAAAGATAAAACGGTTTTATTGAAACAAATTTCTAGAGAAACAATGCAAGTGGTTACAAAGGAGTAAATTAGTCTTGCATTTAATACTATAATTATACACAAAACAGCTTTTTTGCGTTTTTATTATGTATGCTAAAAAAACTTTTTTTACTCTTTGTATTCTTTGCAATTTCTAAGCTCTCGGCTCAGGAAATCAAATCGCTTTATCAAACAAAAAAAGTGGTCGTTTCAAAGGATACCATAACGCTAGAAAAAGTAAGTATCAGTCCAAGTTTTTTTAAACTAGTAACTTCTGAAGGAAAAGAAGTTGATTCTACTTTTTATAAAGTAGATTTCAAAACAGGAAAACTTCTTTTCAAAAACGGGTTTACTGCCAATGACAGTATTACCATTCGCTATTTTAAATACCCCGAACAGTTAACCAAAACCTACAGCATTTACGACCAAGACAAAGTAGTTCCTAATGAAGCCGGAAATCTCTATAAAGTAAATCGGTCTGTAAAAAAGTTTGTTCCCTTTGACGGATTGATTACTTCGGGAAGTATTTCGCGTGGCGTTACTATTGGGAATAATCAAAATGCTACGGTGAGTTCCAATCTCGATTTGCAAATCACAGGGAAAATATCGGATAAAGTTTCGCTTCGTGCCTCTATTCAAGATAGTAATATTCCGCTTCAAGATGGAGGATATTCCCAAAAACTGGATGAATTTGACCAAATCTTTATCGAACTTTTTACGGATAAGTGGAACATCCGTGCAGGAGATTTATTTCTGGAAAATCGACAATCACGATTTTTAAATTTCAACAAGAAAGTACAAGGACTTTCAACTCGATTTTCCTACGGTGGCGAAGAGAACAAGACCGAAATTTTTGCTGCGGCAGCTTTAGTTCGTGGGCAATATGCCAAAAGTTCGTTTACTGGACAAGAAGGAAATCAAGGGCCATATAAATTGCGTGGGAACAATGGCGAATTGTTCGTGTTGGTAATTTCGGGTTCAGAAAGAGTTTATGTTAATGGAATTTTACGCCAGCGCGGAGATAATAATGATTACATTATTGATTACAATGCTGGAGAAATCACTTTTACGTCACTTTTTCCCATTACTTCCGAAATGAGAATCGTGATTGAATACCAATATTCCGATAGAAATTATACTCGTTTTGTTTCTTATGGCGGCGTCAATCACGAAGCAAAAACGTGGAGTTTAGGGGGCTATTTGTATTCTGAAAATGATGTAAAAAACCAACCATTACAGCAAAATTTATCAGCGGAACAAATCGAAATTCTAAAAAATGCTGGTGATGATATTAATTTAATGAATGCACCATCGGCCTATTTGGACACCTATTCTGATAACAAGATTTTGTATAAAAAAGTAATTATTAATGGTGTTGAAGTTTTTGAACAATCCAACAATCCTAATGATATACTATATAATGTTACCTTTTCTTTGGTAGGGAATAATCTTGGAAATTATATAGTGTTGAACTCTTCAGCTATTGGAAAAATTTACCAATATGTCCAACCTCTAAATGGTATACCACAGGGAAATTACGAACCCATTACACGATTGGTTGCGCCAACAAAAATTCAAATTGCTACCGTTTTAGGAAAATACAATCCTAGTGAAAAAACATTGATTGATTTTGAACTAGGTGTGAGTAATAATGATTTGAATTTATTTTCATCCATTAATGATAATAATAATAAAGGTGTTGCGGGAAAGTTAAACTTCAAACAGCGATTATTTACCAAAAAATGGCAAGTAAATGCTTTTGGAAATTATCAATACGTACAGGAAAATTTCAAAACCATTGAACGTTTATTCAATATTGAATTTAATCGGGATTGGAACCTAACCACTTTTGAAGGCAATCAAAGTTTGCTAGTCACAGGTTTGGATTTCACATTGCCCGAGAAAGGGAAGTTGCGATACCAGTTTGAAAAGTTGGATTTTTCCAAAAGTTTTTCTGGAAATCGTCACTTTATCAATGGTTTGTTTGTGCTTAAAAACTGGAACATTGTACAAAATTCTAGCATCTTGAATAGTGATGGTAATTATTCGGAGACCAAATTTTTGAGAAATGAAAGTCAAGTGAAGTATCATTTCAAGAAAAACTGGATTGGAAGCAGTTTGCGATTGGAAGATAATAAAGAAAAATTGGTTGCCACCAATCAATTATCAGCTCTGAGCCAGAAATTTACAGAATATGGAGCATTGATTGGTCGAGGTGATAGTACCAAAGTATTTGTAGAATTAGGATTTCTTCATCGTGTCAATGATAGTTTGCAGAACGGATTGTTAAAAAAAGTAAATACTTCTCAATCCTATTACTTGAAATCTAAATTAGTGCAAACCAAAAAAAGCGATTTAACGCTGTTTGTCAATTATAGAAATTTGAAATACGAAGACAATACTCGTCAAGACGAACCCTCATTAAATTCCCGTTTGTTGTATAACGACCAATATTTTAATCAATTAGTGCAAGTTACCACAGCATATGAAAACACCTCTGGAAGTATTGCACAACAAGAGTTTACGTATCTAGAAGTTGAACCAGGGCAAGGAGTTTATACTTGGAATGATTATAATGGTAATGGAATTCAGGAATTAGAAGAATTTGAAGTCGCACCATTTCCCGATCAAGCAAAATATATTCGTGTCTTTTTGCCCAACCAAGTTTTTGTAAAAACACACCAAAATAAATTTTCGCAATCTTTGAATTTAAATCCAATTAGGTGGCAAAGTGCCGCAGGGTTTAAAAAGATTCTATCCTATTTCTACAATCAAACATCCTATTTAGTGGAACGAAAAACAGAACAAAACGGGAATAATTTTTATTTTAATCCGTTCACAGCTTCCGATGAAAATTTATTGGGATTGAATTCCAGTTTTCGAAATAGTTTGTTCTACAATCGTGGAAAACAAAAGCATTCCGTTACCTATACCTTCATTCAAAACCGACTGAAAAGTTTACTTTCTGTAGGTTCACAAGAAACCAAAAACGGCTCACATCAATTACAATACCTTCATTTACTTAAAAAAACTTGGCTCTTTTCTTTGGGTACAAAAACTATCGAGACCAGTTTAGTTTCTGAAAATTATTCGGCACGAAACTTCACCATATTGGGCTATCAATGCAATCCAAAAATCTCTTATTTATTCAATAAAAATGCCAGCTGGGATATTTTTTATGAATACCAAAATAAAGAAAACCAAATTGGAAATTCAGAAAAATTAGTACAAAGTCGATTTGGCACTTCGTTTTCTTATGCCAGCGAAAGTAAAATTACCATGAATGGAGAATTCTCTTTTTATCAAAATAAATTTCAAGGCGATGCTTTGTCGCCAGTAGCTTTCCAAATGCTGGAGGGCTTACAACCTGGTAAAAACATGACTTGGAGACTACTTTTACAAAAGAATTTAACACAGTTTCTAGATATTAATGTTAATTACCAAGGTAGAAAATCAGTGGCAAGCCAAACCATTCATACTGGAAATGTTCAACTTCGAGCGTATTTTTAATTACTTTTAAAATATTCAAATAGTTTTTTCTTTACTTTTATGACTCTAATATTAAAACAAAACATCATGAAAAAACTATTTTTATTTTCACTCCTTTTCGCTTTCGTTTTAAATATGAATGGACAAGAAAAAAAAGGTGAAAAATCAAAAACAACAACTCAAAAATCAACTAAGTCAAAAAAAGAAGCAGAAACAAAAGACAAAAAAGCTAAATCAACAACGGAAAAATCAACAAAGTCAAAAAAAGAATCACAAACAAAAGTTCCTCTAAAAAAAGATGGAACACCAGATAAGAGGTATTCTAATTCAACTAAAGAATCAAAAGTCCCTTTGAAAAAAGATGGAACACCAGACAAAAGGTATACTGCTTCAAAGGAAAAAGAGAAAAAAGAAAAACCATCTAACGAAAAAGCACCAAAAAAGAAAGATAAAGTCACAGGAAAATACAAAGGCAAAACAGTTTATACCGGTCCAAGAGGCGGAGAATATTATATCAATTCCAACGGGAATAAAACATACATAACCGACTAAAATCAGGTTTTACTAGCATTGTTTTAAAAAGTGATTTTTCAATTAGAAAAATCACTTTTTTTTATTCTAAAAATTAAAATTTAACGTGAAGATAAATGTTAAAATTCCATAGAAAGAAAATTCTTAATTCCCTTTGTTTTAGGGGATTTTTAACTTTTAGTTTTTTGTAAACTATTAAAAATCAAGACATTATATTTTTGTAAATTATTATCAAATTTATTCAATTTGTTAAAAACTATAGCCGATTGTGAATAAGTTTGACTTTCTTTTTACGTTTCATTTGATAATCTTTGTAACATACACATTTCAATAAATAACACCTAAAATAATAATTAAAAATTCAAAATGGCTACTATCGAACCAATTCTAAAAGAAAACAAAGATCGCTTTGTAATTTTTCCAATCAAGCATCAAGATATATGGGAATGGTATAAAAAAATGGAAGCTAGTTTTTGGACAGCTGAAGAAATTGATTTGCATCAAGATTTGTCTGATTGGGAAAACAAATTAAATAGCGATGAGAAATATTTCATCAAGCATATTTTGGCATTTTTTGCTGCTTCTGATGGAATTGTCGCCGAGAACATCGCAGAAAGATTTAGCTCAGAAGTTCAGGTACCAGAGGCACGTCACTTTTACGGGTTTTAAATGATGATAGAAAATGTTCACTCGGAAACTTACAGCCTTCTGATAGATAACCTAGTTTAGTGCAAAGAAGAAAAAGATTTTTTGTTTAAAGCAATTGAAAATATACCGAGCGTCAGAAGCAAAGCAAACTGGGCATTTAAGTGGTTTAACACATATTCGTTCGCTGAAAGACTTGTAGCATTTGCTGCAATTGAAGGCATCTTCTTCTCAGGCAGTTTTTGTTCGATATTCTGGTTGAAGAAAAGAGGTTTGATGCCTGGACTAAGTTTCAGTAACGAGTTAATATCTAGAGATGAAGGACTTCATACTGACTTCGCATGCCTACTTTACTCAAAACTTGTCAACAAACTTTCAGTCGAAAGGGTTTAGGAGATCATCTGTGAGGCAGTCGACATTGAAATGTCTTTTGTTACTCAAGCTTTACCAGTGGAACTTATCGGTATGAATTCTACGCAAATGTCTCTATACATAAAATTCGTTGCTGATAGACTTCTGCAAAGCTTAGGATCGCCAAAAGTTTATTTAAATGAAAACCCTTTTGAGTGGATGGAAATGATAAGCCTTTAAGGAAAAACAAATTTTTTTGAGCGAAGGGTTGGGGAGTATTAAAGAGCAGGTAAGCAAGACAAGTTCACACTAGACG
>NZ_JBKCVI010000109.1:0-12829 GCF_046317795.1 Flavobacterium sp.
TAACACAACAGTACCAGCCACTGGTGAATATGATATAAGTGGAACTTATTTGAATGGCTATATCGACTTTGGAGGTGAACAATACAATGATATAACTGTTCAAAATACAAGTTGGGCAAACAGTGCTGGTGAAATAATTTCAAATACAAATGATTTAAATTACTATTTCAAAAATTTACTGGAAGGAAATATTATTCCAATGTCTTATGTGAATATGATGACCAATTTTTCATCAACCAATGCAGGATATGGTTTAGGTTGCTATGAAATTTATGCTGATGGAGTGCAATGGTATGGTCATAGTGGTTCAATTCCAGGTTATGGAACAAATATGCTTTACTGCCCATCTTTAAATACCTATTTGTCTATCAACTATAATTATGATAGTGCGGATATGAATCCGTTATTGCTCGAATTAAATACCTATTTAAATAGCACTTTAAGTAGTACTAACAATAATTTTAATGAATCAATTGTATCAGCATTCCCAAATCCAACCAATGGCATTGTAACAATTAAAATCAATAATTATAGTGGTGAGATAGATTTTACATTAGTAGATTTAAGTGGTAGAAAAGTATTTGAACAGAATAAAATTAATTTTTATAATGAAAAAAGTTTTGATTTTAGTGGAATAGAATCTGGAACATATTTATTAAATATAAAAACGGATAATCATAACATCGTCAAAAAAATAATTATAGAAAACAAGTAATTAAAACTTAATAAATTGTATTTTCTACTTAATAATAGAAAATAAATCTATTCAAATTAATTCTGTTTGTGAAGAAAGTTTTTTAAAACATCATCTGGTTTCAAAAGCCAGTATGAAACTAAAGATCCTTGAAATTTTGTTAAAATAGATAAAAATATTTACTAGCTATTAATAAATAGTAAGCGTTATCGAGTAACTAGTAAACGTTATCGAATAACTAGTAAGCATTATCGAAATACTAGTAAGCATTATCGAATAACTAATAAGCATTTTTTAAAAACTAGTAATCATTATCTAAAAAGTAGTAAGCACTTTCTAAAAACTAGTAAGCATTTTTTAAAAACTAGTAAGCATTTTCTAAAAACTAGTAAACGTTTTCGAATAACTAGTAAGCGTTTTCTAATAACTAGTAAGCATTTTCTAAAAACTAGTAAGCATTATCTAAAAAGTAGTATGCATTTTCTAAAAAGTAGTAAGCATTTTCTAAAAAGTAGTAAGCAATTTCTAAAAACTAGTAAGCATTTTCTAAAAACTAGTAAGCATTATCTAAAAAGTAGTAAGCATTTTCTAAAAACTAGTAAGCATTTTTTAAAAACTAGTAAGCGTTTTCGAATAACTAGTAAGCGTTATTGTTTAAAGTTTATTAGTTCAAAGAAATTAATTTTTGGGTGCTTTTTTTATTGCTTTTGTAATTCTCCATCAGTTTTGAGAATTATCAATTTTGCTTTTACGCCAGTGGTTAAGTTCCATTTATTGGTGGTTATCAATCCTTTTTTTTCATCAAATATTGAAAACTGAGCAGTATTTGGACCCGATTCTCCTTGATTAAGCGCTTCAATTTCTATTTTGTTAATCCCTTCATTTAGGTCTAAAAAGACTTCTTTGAAATCAACATCAAGTAAAATAGCATTAACAACTACTTTGTCATTGAGCCAAATTCTAACCACATCACCATCTGGTGCTTCGTGGTCACGACAAGCAATACTTATAATTTTTGTTCCTGTTTTAAATTCGCCAAGGAAACTATCGCTTTTAAACTTTTCAAGAATTTGTCCGTCATTCTTATTGTTCATTCTATCCGTGTAAATTTTAGAAGGATTTTCAAAACTTTCCTTTTCCATTACACTCTTTTCGTCCTCGGGTTTTTTGTTAATTAATGAAACGCTTTCTAATAATTTGTCTTTTTTATCAAAAATACTAGGATAGGTTATTGACTTAGAAGAAGTGGGAGAAATTTGTCCAGAACTATTAGTAACAGGTGCTATTTTCAGAGTCTTCTTAGGCAATTCAAATTGAGAATAACCTGAGAAGGATATAATTAAAAAGATAAAAAATGTGTTTAAAATTTTCATTGTTTTATATTGAAAACGATGTAAAAGTATCTAAAATCATTCAATAAAATCTTTTTAATTAACCAAAGCTTAACAATTTATGAGTAACATAGTTGGATATTTGTAGTCAAATAATAAAAATCATTTAAAATCAATGCCTAAATGCCAAAAAAAATAACGCTTTTACTATTACTTTTACTTTCACTATTTTCTTTTTCCCAAGAAAAAGTTACGTTGAGTGGAACCATTTCTGATATAAAAAATAAAGAAACATTAATTGGAGTTTCTTTGTTCATAGAAGAAACAAAAACTAGCTTTACTACCAATGAATACGGCTTTTATTCCATAACCCTACCCAAAGGTACGTATACGCTGTTGATTAGTTATGTTGGCTATCAAACCTCACAAGAAATAATAAACCTTACTCAAGATATTCGAAAAAATATTTTGATTGCCGAAACCAGTCAGCAACTCGATGAAGTTGTAATTATTCAAAACAATAAACGCGTTGACATTAGAAAACCAGAAATGAGTGTCAATAAACTTACCATTCAAGAAATCAAAGAAATGCCAGTCATTTTTGGTGAAGTTGATATTTTAAAATCCATTTTAACCTTACCAGGTGTTACTAACGCTGGCGAAGGACAATCGGGTTTCAATGTTCGTGGTGGTGGTGCCGATCAAAATTTAGTTTTATTAGACGAAGCTACAATATATAATTCTTCCCACTTATTCGGCTTGTTCTCCGTTTTCAATCCTGATGCCATTAAAGATTTAAAGCTGTATAAAGGTGGTATTCCAGCGCGGTATGGCGGAAGGTTATCTTCTGTTTTGGATATTTATCAAAAAGAGGGTAACAAAAATGATTTTCATATGAATGGCGGTATCGGATTGATTTCGAGTAGAATTTTAGCCGAAGGTCCTATTGTAAAAGGAAAAGGTTCCTTTGTAGTAGCCGGTAGAGCGTCTTATGCGCATCTTTTTTTGAAATTGACTAACAATCCAAACTCGGCTTATTTCTATGATTTAAATACCAAATTGAGTTACTCATTAAACGAAAAAAATAATATTTATCTTTCTGGTTATTTTGGGAGAGACGTGTTCCAATTGAGTGATAGTTTTATCAACACATACGGAAACAGCGTTATAAACTTCAGATGGAATCATTTATTTTCTGATAAATTATTTTCGAATTTATCAATGATTTACTCTGATTACTATTACGGTTTAAATTTGGACATCATTGGTTTTAATTGGGATAGTGGCATCAAAAACTATAATATCAAATACGATTTTAAACATTATTTGAGTGATAAACTAAAACTAACTTATGGAATCAATTCCAATTACTTTGATTTTAATCCTGGAAAAATTGAACCAACTCGCCCTGACTCGGGAATAAATGAAGACCAATTAGATAAAAAGTTTGCCCTAGAAAATGCTTTTTATATTGATGCAGAACATCAAATCTCTAAAAAAATTGCCATTACGTATGGCGTTAGACTGAGTTCATTTCTTAGATTAGGACAACAAACATTAAATACGTATGCCAATAATCAACCTGTTACTTTCAACCCTAATTTTTTAATCTATGAAAGCGCCGAACCTATTGGAACAGTAAGTTATGGTAAAAATGAAACTATAGCAAACTTTAACAATATCGAACCGCGATTTGCAATTTCCTATACTATCAATGATGATCAATCTATTAAAGGAAGCTATAACCGAATGTCACAATATTTGCATTTAATTTCAAATACTCAATCACCAACTCCTTTAGACGTCTGGGCACCCAGTGATCAATATTTAAAACCTCAGATTTTAGACCAAGTAGCATTGGGCTATTTCCGAAATTTAAAAGACGATAAATATTCATTAGAACTAGAAACTTTCTTTAAAAAAATTAAAAACCGTGTTGATTATATAGATGGTGCCAATTTAATAGCAAACGAAGCTATTGAACGCGTTGTTCTCAATGGTCAGGCAAGAGCTTATGGATTAGAAGTTTTGTTTCGCAAAAATACAGGACGATTTAAAGGTTGGTTATCTTATACACTTTCTCGAACCGAGCAAAAAGTAGAAGGAAGAACACCAGTTGAAACCGGAATCAACAATGGCAATTGGTATAAAACTGGTTTTGACAAACTACATAACTTAGCTGTTGTTGCCAATTATAAATGGACAGAAAAATGGCGATTTAGTGCCAATCTAACTTTTCAAACAGGACAACCCGTCACGTTTCCCAATGGAAAATATGAGTACGAAGGAATTACGGTTCCGAATTATAGCTCAAGAAACGAGGACAACCTTCCGGCGTATCATCGCATAGATGTTTCGGCAACATTAACTCCTAGAAAAAACAAAAAAAGAAAATGGGAAGCAGAATGGGTTTTTGGCATATACAATTTATACAATAGACAAAATGCGGCTTCCATAACATTCAGACAAAATCAAGAAACAGGGACGAATGAAGCCCTACGATTATCCATTTTTGGAATAGTACCAAGTGCAACTTATAACGTTAAATTTTAAATTATGAAAACATACACTCCCTTTTTATTCGTTTTATTATTTTCATTTCTTTCTTGTGAAAAAGTCATCGATGTCGATTTAGACACTGCTACACCTCGATTGGTTATCGAAGCATCCATTAACTGGTTTGCAGAAACAAGTGGTAACGAACAAAAAATCAAACTTTCAACCACAACCGATTATTTTTCTAATCAAATTCCTCCAGTTTCTGGAGCGACTGTTTTTATTACCAATAGCAGTAATCAAACCTTTACTTTTACAGAAGATGGAACAGCGGGCACTTACAAATGTTATAACTTTATTCCAGTAGTTGACGAGAATTATACTTTAACGGTTATCCATCAAGGCGAAACCTATACCGCTACTGAAAAACTTTTAAACACACCTATCATTACAAGAGTTGAACAAGTCAATGATGCTGGTATTCTTGGTAATGAAAAAGAAATTAAATTCTTTTTCGATGATTTAGAAAATGAAACCAATCACTATTTCTTGAGAATTGATGATCCCTACAAAGTCATTCCTGAATATGGTGTTTTAGAAGACCGCTTTTTTGAAAACAATGAGATGTTTGGTTTATACATTAGTGAAGATTTAAAAACGGGCGATATCTTAAAATTTAGATTAAATGGTGTCACACTAAATTATTACAATTATATGAACATCCTTTTGGCTCAAACAGGAACTACTAGTGCAGGTCCTTTTTCTACGCCAACCTCTACCGTTAGAGGAAATATAGTTAATCAGACAAATTTTGACAATTTTGCGTTGGGTTATTTCCGATTAAGCAAAACCGAAACAAAAGAATATACCATCCAATAAAAGTACGAAATAAGAAGTACGAAATACGAGTACAAAATACGAAGTAAGAAATATGAAGTGTTTTAATTACTTTTACAAATTCTAACTTCGTAGTAAAAAATGTCTTCACATCATATCGTTCGCGACGACCAAGAACCCGCATTGATTATTGCCAATGGGGAAATGTGTAGTGCTGAATTATTGGGGCAACTACTAGAATGGTCACCATTAGTGATTGTCCTCGATTCTGCTATTGAACGTGTTTTAGAATTGGGAATAAAAGTGGATGTTTTATTAGGCGATTTTGACAGAGGTTTTGATGCCAATTATTACAAAGAAAAACAATATCCCATTGAGATTGTGTATGCGCCAAACCAAGACAAAACCGATTTGGAAAAAGCATTTGATTATCTCATCGAAAAAGGACATAAAGCCGCCAATGTTATCTGGGCAACCGGAAGACGTGCCGATCATACCATTACCAATTTAACCAATATTGTAGCTTATCGCGATACATTAAAAATCGTCATTTTAGATGATCATTCGAAAGTCTTTTTGCTCCAAAATCAATTTGAAAAATGGTATACAGCCAATACGATTCTTTCGCTTATTCCCATTGGAAAAGTTTCGGGTATAACTACCAAAAATCTTTTCTATTCTTTACATAATGAAGACCTTACCATTGGCTACAAAACCGGAAGCAGTAATCATGTAACCGAAGATGGAATGGTTTCAATTATTCATACTGATGGTGATTTATTATTAATGGAATGCTGGGATTAAGTTTGTAAATTTGCCTCTCAGAAATTCTATTAAGACAAATGAAATTCCAAGTCGTATCAGATTATAAACCTACTGGTGACCAACCACAAGCTATTGAAAAATTAGCTACAGGAATTATCAATGGTGATAAATACCAAACGTTACTAGGCGTTACAGGTTCCGGAAAAACATTTACTGTGGCCAATGTAATTGAAGAAGTGCAAAAACCTACTTTGGTTTTGGCGCACAATAAAACGCTGGCAGCCCAATTATATTCAGAATTTAAGCAATTTTTTCCCAATAATTCGGTGCAGTATTTTGTATCGTATTACGATTATTACCAACCCGAAGCGTATATTCCTGTTACCGGTGTTTTTATCGAAAAAGATTTATCCATTAATGATGAACTAGAAAAACTGCGATTGAGCACTACTTCTGCCCTACTTTCGGGACGCAGAGATGTTTTAGTTGTAGCTTCTGTTTCGTGTTTGTATGGAATTGGAAATCCAGTTGAGTTTCAAAAGAATGTGGTTTCAATTGCAAAAGGCGAAATCATCTCACGAACCAAATTATTACATCGCTTGGTGCAAAGTTTGTATTCGAGAACCGAAACAGAGTTTTTACCGGGAACTTTTAGAATTAAAGGCGACACGGTGGAAATTTTTCCTAGTTATGCCGATGAACCTTTCAGAGTGCATTTCTTTGGCGATGAAATTGAAGAAATTGAAGCTTTTGATCCAAAAACTGCGAAAGTTTTCGAGAAATATGAGAAACTAAATATCTATCCCGCCAATATGTTTGTGACTTCTCCCGATGTGTTGCAAGCCGCGATTTGGGATATCCAACAAGACTTAGTAAAGCAAGTGGATTATTTCAAAGAAATAGGCAAACATTTAGAAGCAAAACGACTGGAAGAACGCACTAATTTTGACCTCGAAATGATACGTGAATTGGGTTATTGTTCTGGAATTGAAAACTATTCTCGGTATTTAGACAGACGGCTTCCTGGAACCAGACCTTTCTGTTTATTGGATTATTTCTCCGATGATTTCCTGATGGTGGTGGATGAAAGTCACGTCACGATTTCACAAGTGCATGCGATGTATGGTGGCGATAGAAGTAGGAAAGAAAATCTAGTGGAATATGGGTTTAGATTACCTGCTGCAATGGACAATCGTCCGCTGAAATTTGAGGAATTTGAAGGTATGCAAAACCAAGTGATTTATGTTTCTGCCACGCCAGCCGATTATGAATTGCAAAAATCAGATGGTGTTTATGTAGAGCAAGTTATTCGCCCAACTGGGTTATTAGACCCTATTATTGAAGTCCGTCCAAGCTTAAATCAGATTGATGATTTGATAGAAGAAATACAAGTGCGTTGCGAAGCAGATGAACGCGTTTTGGTAACTACTTTAACCAAAAGAATGGCGGAAGAATTGACGAAATATTTGACGAAAGTTTCCATTCGCTGTCGTTATATTCATTCCGATGTGGATACTTTGGAACGGGTGGAAATAATGCAGGATTTACGCAAAGGATTATTTGATGTGCTGATTGGTGTGAATTTATTACGGGAAGGTTTGGATTTGCCCGAAGTGTCGCTTGTTGCTATTTTGGATGCTGACAAAGAAGGGTTTTTACGCAGTCATCGTTCATTAACTCAAACCGTTGGAAGAGCAGCTCGGAACGTGAACGGAAAAGCCATTTTGTATGCTGACAAAATGACCAATAGCATGCAAAAAACCATAGACGAAACCAATTACCGTCGCGAAAAACAAATGGGCTACAACACTTTGCACGGATTGGAACCTAAAGCACTGAACAAAAGTTTAGGCAACGCTTTGAGCAACAACTCAGTTTCTACACAATATTTTGAAGATAAAATTGCAAAAGCTGCCGAACCCCAAAGTATATACCTATCCAAACCAGAGATAGAAAAGAAAATCCGAGACGCACGCAAAGCAATGGAAAAAGCCGCTAAAGAGTTAGACTTTATGCAAGCAGCAAAGTTTAGGGATGAGATAAAAGCGTTGCAGGATAAGATGTAAATTTCTTTTCTTTATATTCGTTGTTACAAAAAATACCAATAATTAAACTATGCCTTTTTCACTCGCCATTTCAAACTACAGAACACCTTATCAAAAAAACTATTGGTTATGGATTTTTCTAACGGTTTTTACCAGTATTTGGGTTAACACTTTGATTGGAACCAATGACCTCAACAATTGGTTTTTAGAGAACACACTGACGGTAATATTCATGTTGTTTCTAGTTTTTTCATTCCGAAAATACCAGTTCAGTGATCTTTCCTATCTTTTGATTTGTGTTTACCTCTGTTTGCATGTATATGGTTCAAAATATACC
Source organism: Flavobacterium sp. (assembly GCF_046317795.1). GTDB lineage: Bacteria > Bacteroidota > Bacteroidia > Flavobacteriales > Flavobacteriaceae > Flavobacterium. The sequence continues at coordinate 8,506 of NZ_JBKCVI010000109.1, forward strand.
TATGCCGAAAATCCTTTTGGCTATTGGTTAAAAGACTATTTCCATTTTGGAAGAAATCATTATGACCGAATTGTACATTTCAGTTTCGGATTTTTGCTGGCCTATCCCATGCGAGAATTATTTTTACGTTGGTTAAAATACCCCAAAACGGTTTCTTGGATTTTGCCTATAGAAATTACACTGTCAGTGAGCGGACTATATGAACTTATTGAATGGGCCGTTGCCGATGTATTTTTCAAAGCACAAGGCGATGCTTATCTGGGAACGCAAGGCGATATATGGGATGCTCAAAAAGATATTTTTATGGCTTTTATGGGTGCTATTCTATCTACGACAATTGTTTCCTTGATAAAAAAACTATTCAGAATACATGAACAATAATGAGGATGTGTTTTAGTTCAATTGTTCTTGAAAAACTTCCAAAAGAAATTCTGGTGTAATCATTTTTGTAGGCGACATTTCCATGGCTTTCAAAACCCGTTTTATAGCGTGAGGATTTAATCCCATATTAATTCCTATTTCATGAATTTTATTTTGTTCGCGTTCATGCAATATACCATCACAATGCATCAATAAAGCCAGTCGGTAAAATTGTTGGATGCGTTCAAACTCAGATTTAATAACAACTAGGTAATTTTCCTGATGAAACAAACTCTTAAAATCAACTTTGGAAATTTGAAGTTCCTCAGCAATCATTGATAGAAATAAATATTCTCTGTCATGCAGTTTTCCATCAACTACTGAAAAGGCAATCATTTCTGTCAAAAGGGCTAATTTTTCTTCGTATTTTTCCATCGATAATTTATTTTTAGCTAAAATATAATTTTTTAAGAAACGGTAATCAATTATTTTTTAACAAATAAGTTGTTTTATTTTATTTAATTTTGTCTAATTCAATTTCTATATATTATGAAAACCTTTAAAATAGTTTTTTTCAGTTTGCTTATTTCCTCTATTAGTGCCTCAGCACAAATGGGAAATAACATGAATAATCGAGTACTAAATCAAAATAATACAGTACCTAATCCAAGTCCTGCACAACCAACGGCTGCAGATATTGAAAAAAACAGAAATGAAAGAATTGAAGGGTTTATGGTAAGGTTAAAAGCTGCCTTGACACTCGATGACCTCCAATATATTGCCATAAAAAATGATATTCTAGCTTCAAGTAAGCGAATGGATATTGTTATGAAAAGTAGTAATTCTGAAGAAGACAAAGCAGAAGAAATACGAGCCACGCAGGAAAAAACAGAAAAAAGTATCAACAGTTATTTGAATGCTGAACAGCGAGAGAAATACAAACTATTTTTGGAAGAAAAAAATTCAAAAAAGAAAGAGAAGGATAAAAAGAAAAAGAAAAATGAGGAAAGCAATACCGCTGTAGAAAAATAATTTTCACTTATTCAGCAAATTCTATACCTTTTGAAAAACTTTTTTTCTTTACTTTTTTTATTAGCTCTCTTAAGTTTAAACGCACAGGAAAGCACCGCTAGCAAACAAGTTGTTACTTTTACTCTAGAAGCACCCCAATTAAAAACCACCAAAAAAATCTGGGTGTATTTGCCTAAAAATTATTCGGATTCCGCCAAAAAGTATCCTGTAATTTATATGCATGATGCTCAAAATCTATTTGATGTTAAAACCTCCTATGCAGGTGAATGGAATGTGGACGAAACGCTGGATAGCATTAATGCACAAATAATTATTATTGGTATTGAGCATGGAAACGAAAAACGAATGGAGGAATTAACTCCTTTCAAAAATTCAAAATATGGTGGAGGCGAAGCCGATGATTATTTAGATTTTATTGTCAAAACTTTAAAACCAAGAATAGACTCAACCTTTAGAACCAAATCCAATGCTAAAAACACCGCTATTATGGGAAGCTCGTTGGGTGGATTGGTCTCTTTTTATGCCACTTTAAAATATCCTGAAGTATTTGGAAAAGTAGGTTGCTTCTCTCCTTCTTTTTGGTTTAACCGAAAAGAAATGAATGACTTGATGGCGCAAACCAAAGATTTCAATACCAAAGTCTATTTTCTATGTGGCGATAACGAAGGTGATGCTGATGTTATCAATGATATGGAAACTGTGGAGCATTGGGTAAATACCAAACGGTGTGAATGTAAAAAATTGAATAAAAAAGTAATCGTCAAAGCAGGACAACACAACGAAAAATTATGGCGTGAGAGTTTTAAAAACGCGTACCTTTGGCTTTTTTAATGGTTGATGGTTAATTGATATCAACCACAAACTACAAACCACAAACTTATCATGAATAACAACGATATATTTAAAAAACTTCGTGTAGCACTTCAGTTGCGAGATGACCAAATTGTAGAAATCCTTGAATTGGTTGATTTCAGAATGTCGAAATGCGAAATTGGAAACTTTTTTCGCAATGTAGACCATCCAAATTTCATGGAATGTGGCGACCAAGTGTTGCGTAACTTTTTGAATGGACTGGTAATTCATTTGCGTGGCACTAAAGAAAATCCAAAAAATGCTATGGATGTCATCAAGCAAAACCAGGAGGTAGTTAAGAAAAATATTGCTGAAAAACAGAAAGCAGAATTCAAGCCAAAAACGGACTTCACCCAAGCAAAAAGGAAACAGAGTGAAGCTAAACCAAATACGAACTCCTCAAAAAAATCTTTTAATCCAAAAGATAAAAAACAAGTAGTAAAAGTTCAGGTGGTTGAAAAGGTTCAATATAAAAATGGTAAGAACAAGAAATCCTGAGTTTTAGCTCAGGATTTTTTCATTATCTTATTCTTCTTTGCTCCCGAGCTAACAACGTATTTTTTAAAAGCATGGCAATGGTCATTGGTCCAACGCCTCCGGGAACAGGAGTAATATAGGATGCTTTTTTAGAAACGGCATCAAAATCAACATCGCCGGTAATTCGATAACCTCTTGAGTCGGTCTCATCATTCACTCGCGTAATTCCAACGTCAATCACAACGGCATCATCTTTTATCATTTCGGCTTTCAAATAATTGGGAACACCAAGTGCGGTGATAATAATATCGGCTTGTGTGGTTATTTGAGCAATATTTTTAGTATAACTGTGGGTTAACGTGACTGTTGAATTCCCTGGAAATCCTTTTCTTCCCATCAAAATACTCATTGGGCGACCAACAATATGACTTCTTCCAATCACAACAGTATGTTTTCCTTGTGTCTCCACACCATATCGCTCTAGCAATTCTAGGATTCCAAAAGGTGTTGCCGGAATAAAAGTGGTCATGTCCAACGCCATTTTTCCAAAATTTTCGGGATGAAAACCATCAACATCTTTGCTTGGATCAATGGACATGATAATGTGCTGTGTGTCAATTTGTTTTGGTAATGGTAATTGCACTATAAATCCATCGATGTTATCATCTTCATTAAGTTCTTTTATTTTTTTGAGTAATTCTGTTTCCGATGTAGTATTGGGCATTTTAATTAAAGTAGATTCAAAACCTACTCTTTCACAGGATTTTACTTTACTACCAACATAAGTCAAACTTGCACCATCATTCCCTACAATAATGGCAGCCAAATGAGGAACTTTCTCGCCATTGGCTTTCATCTTTTGAACTTCGGCTGCGATTTCGTTTTTAATGTCTTCTGATATTTTTTTTCCGTCTAATAATTTCATTTTTTTATTGTCTTGTTTATAAAAAAAGACGCGATAAATCGCGTCTCTGTACTATTTCATTCCGCCCATCATTTTCATCAAATTCTTTCCGCCACCGCCTTGCATCATCTTCATCATTTTGCTCATTTGCTCAAATTGTTTCATCAACTGATTTACTTCTTCAATTTTTCTACCAGACCCTTTTGCGATTCTGGTTTTTCTTTTCATGTCGATAATCGCAGGTTTGCTTCTTTCTTTGGGCGTCATCGAATGTATAATGGCTTCAATATGCTTGAAAGCGTCATCTTCTATTTCCACATCTTTTAGGGCTTTTCCAGCACCAGGAATCATCCCCACAAGGTCTTTCATATTCCCCATCTTTTTCACCTGTTGAATTTGAGCCAGGAAATCGTCAAAACCGAATTCATTTTTGGCAATTTTCTTTTGAATTTTTCTAGCTTCTTCTTCATTGTATTGCTCTTGAGCTCTTTCTACTAAGGAAACTACATCACCCATCCCAAGAATTCTTTCCGCCATACGCAAAGGATAGAACACATCAATAGCTTCCATTTTTTCACCAGTTCCAATAAACTTGATTGGTTTATCTACAACTGATTTAATAGAAATGGCAGCTCCACCACGGGTATCTCCATCTAATTTGGTTAGAATTACGCCATCAAAATTCAATCGGTCGTTAAA
>NZ_JBKCVI010000110.1:0-4375 GCF_046317795.1 Flavobacterium sp.
CGCCAACACATACTCAATTTGATGTGTCAGTTTAGCACTTCTTGGGATAATGTAGAAAACTATTTTAAAGAACTTACCGAAATAGTGATAGAACTTTCAGAAATGGAAAAAGACGGTTTAGTTGTATTGGGCGATAAATCGATTACAATTACTGACAAGGGAAAACCTTTTGTGCGGAACATTTGTATGGCACTTGATTTACGTTTGAAACGGAAAGCACCCAAAACAAAACTATTTTCGATGACGGTTTAAAACAATTTTAATCATAAAAAACCACGTTATTCACATGGTTTTTTATTGTTCAATGAAACAAATAATTACTTGTTTAAATACGCATAAATTTCATCTTTCAGAAATAATAATTTTGCTTTTAATTCATGAAGAAATTTATCATTAGCTATTTCAGAACCCATATTAATTCGACGAATCTGATGTTCTATTTCATGATATTCATCAAATAGTTTTCTGAAATGAACATTAGAAATTTTAAGCTCATGGATTTTATCTTGATATTCAGGAAATTCGTGTTTTAAATCGTGTTTTTCCATTTTAAGAAGGTTTAAATTAGTTTATGATTGTTTAAGGTTGTTTAAAATAGTTTAGTGTTTTTAATTAGTGACAATTGGCAGTAGATTGAACGAATAAATTGATATTGCTTGGGGATATATAAGCTATATCTAATCCCATGCCTCTTAAAACAAATAGCAATCCGATAATAACTGTAACTATTGGTACAATTTTTTGCAATTTGTTTCTAAAAGGGAAAGACAAAAAATTACTCACATAGACCACAGCACTCATTAAAGGAATAGTTCCCAATCCGTAAAGCAACATATAGGAAATACTAAAAGTAACTGATTGCATGGCAATAGCACCAAAAAGTGCCGCATAGACTAGTCCGCATGGCAATAATCCGTTGAGAACTCCGATGGTAAAAAGTGCATCGGGACTTTTGCGTTTGAACTGCCTACCCAAACTTGTTTTTGCTTTTGAGATGATATTGTAAATGGGTCTTGAAAAATTATAACGGGCAAATACTTTCTCTGGCACTATGGCCAAAACAATCATTAAAACTCCCATTACAATTGAAATTTGTTGTTGTATTCCAGCTACATACAATCCTCTTCCTAACAGTCCAAAAAGCATTCCTAGCATGGCATAAGAAGTCAATCTACCTGAATGATAAAGCAAGATTTGTATCGTTTTTTTGGCTGGATTGTTTCTATCTACTGGCAACATCATGGCAATAGGTCCACACATACCAATGCAGTGTAAACTGGATATTAAACCGAAGATGAGTGCTGTGTAGAGCATTAGATATTTGAAATTTGAAATTTGAAATTTGAAATTTGATATTAGATATTTGAAATTTGAAATTGAAATTGATATTGCTATTGTTATTGATTTTTCTATTGAAAATAAATTTCTTCTTTATTCAAATAGGTTTTACCTTGATAATTCCATTCTACAGAAATATCCCAAAGACCGCCAACCAGATTTTTTTTAGGTATGAGCAAATCAGGACTGGAAAGCGAAATTGGAATTTCAAAATCCAGCTTTTGGTTTGACGGTCTATATAAGGATACTTTTCCTTTAATGTTTTTAAAATCAAAATCTTTTGGAAAAGCAATATGAATACCTTTTTCGGTATTTGCTATGACTACTTTCACTTTCATATCATTAGCATTTTGAACCTTTTGAATATCGCCTTGCACTCGAATTTCTTTTTTATAATAGTCTTCTGTTACTAGTTCATTGTCATACTTACTATCTGATTGCACTTTGAAAACAAAGTATAAAATGAAACTCATAAATAGTGCAAATGCAATGACAATTCCTGTTCCCCAATTAATTTTCATTTTTATTTTTTTTTTAAGTTTTATTACTACTTTCAAACTCATTTAAAAATACAATTTAATAGACGCTCTGCTCAAGAAAGAAACTATAGTTATATGAAAATGAAATTTCTATAACACCTTTAATTTAGGTTATTCTATGTTTCTCTTGTGTGTTTAAACTTCTTTTTAATCGAAACTTCTTGGTCCTAAAAAGTTCGTTGTTTCGTTGTCAATTAAATCTTTATCGTTATATATCTCTAGTTGTAATTTGGTTTTATCACTTTCTAAAACTGCTTGGTCAATCTCGATGAACAATGTTCCTTCGGTTATGCCTTCTTTGGGCACTTTGAAATAGCGGTTTCCCACCATTTTTATTACTCCTTTTGGTGATACCAATTCAAAATGTACTTTATCAAAATCAATCGATGTTTTGTTCACTATCTTGTAGGTGTATACATTACTGATTTTATCACCTTTGTGTTGGAATAATTGTCCTGGCAATCTCAAAATAGTGGCTTCGACTTCGTTTCTAAGGAATAACATTCCGATAAAAACGCCTGTTAAAATAGCTAGTATGGCTGCATATCCTTTCATTCTATTCGTAAAAACGAAAGGTTCATTTTTTACAATTTCGTCTTCACTAGCATAGCGAATTAATCCTTTGGGCAAACCCACTTTTTCCATTATGTCGTCGCATTCGTCAATACAGGCGGTACAATTGACACATTCTAGTTGCGTTCCATGTCGAATATCAATTCCGGTGGGACAAACATGCACGCATAACCCACAATCAATACAATCGCCTTTACCAGAAGCTGCTCTATCTTCGTTCTTATTAAACTTGGCTCTGCCTATTACTTTTTCACCACGCACATGGTCATAGGCCACATTGATTGATTTGTCATCTAGTAAAACACCTTGCATTCTGCCATAAGGACAAGCAATAATACAAACTTGTTCTCGAAACCATGCATAGATAAAATAGAATACGGCAGTAAAAATAAATAAAGCAATGAGCGTACTCGTATTGTTAGCTGGTCCTTCTTTTACTAGTAAAATTAACTTATCACTACTAATCAAATAAGCCAAGAAGACATTGGCAATCCAAAATGAAATGACAAAAAAGATAACCCATTTGGTCAAACGTTTTCTAATTTTTTCACTATTCCATTCTTGTTTGGCTAAGCGAATTTGAGCACCTCTATCGCCATCTATCCAAAACTCTATCCTACGGAATAGCATTTCCATAAAAATGGTTTGCGGACAAAACCAACCGCAAAATATACGCCCGAAAGCCACTGTAAATAAAGCCAATCCTACTACTCCAATAATCATGATAATCACGAAGATGTGAAAATCCTGAGGCCAAAAAGGAAAACCAAACAAGTTAAAACGACGTTCTACGACATTGAACATCATAAACTGATGATGGTTTACTTTTACAAAAGGTGCTGCAAAAAGAAACAGTAACAAGAAATAGCTCACCCATTTTCTGCGTTCATATAATTTCCCTTTGGGTATTTTAGGAAATATCCATGCTCTTTTGCCTTTGGCATCAATAGTACTGATACTATCTCTAAAACTATTGTCTTCTTCGTTCAGCATTGGATTTGGGGTTGTTAAGAACTTATTTATTGGTTACTTTAAGCGTATCTTTTGTAATCACTTTTGTTGCTTCTTCTACCCATTCTTTAGCTTCTGGTTCTGTAGGCTTGGCGTCTTTTGGATTTGTTCCTTGTAGCGACAACACATAACTAGCAACTTTTTGAATATCAGAAGGTTTGATAGACGCTTTCCAAGCCACCATTCCTTTTCCGTCGCGACCGCCTTCCATTACCGTGTTGAAAACATTTTTGATACCACCACCAAGAATCCAATAGTTATCAGTTAGGTTTGGTCCAATTTGTCCACCACCATCTGGGCGATGACATGCCACACAATTAGCAGTATATATAGCTTTTCCAGCAGCTAAACTCGTGGCATCTGTCAACAATGTTACTTTCTCTTTGCTCATCATGTCAGGAGCTGTTTTTAAGTATTCCGCAACCGCTACTTTTGCCTCTTGCATTTCGGTTTGAAATTCTTGAACCTGATTATTACCGTCCATAATTTGATAACGAACTAAATAAATAGCTCCAAAAATTATAGTACCATAAAATAAATAGACCCACCAAGGTGGCAAAACATTGTCTAACTCTCGAATACCATCATAATTATGATCCAGCATTACGTCTGATTCCTGCTCTATTGTTTTGGTACGTGTTAGTTTATTTAAGATATTTTTATAGAAAGCACTTTCGGTAAATGGTATTGATTGAGCTTCGTCTAATTGCTTTTTTTGTTCCTCTGTCAGCAAATGATAGGTTATATTATCAACCGCACTTGATACAATTTCGATAGCAACGAGCAAGAATAGAAATACAGCTAAAAACAACCCAACCATTGGAAATTTGATAAATGCGGGTTGGTCACCAGATTCGATGAAATATTCCATTGCCCCAAAAACTAAGGCAAAAATCAATGGCACTCTTACATAT
>NZ_JBKCVI010000111.1:0-5131 GCF_046317795.1 Flavobacterium sp.
GCATCTCGTCTTTTTGGACGAGAGGAACAAAAAATGTATCGAGAACCGTTTTTAATGAAATTTTTCTTGTTCTCGATACGATTTTCTATCGAAAATCACTCGAACTGACGAAAAATTATCATTAAAAACTAATTACACCCAGCGGGTTATAAATATAAATAAAAAATCAACAGGTCGCTCCTCTGGAGCTATACTTTCAAAAAAAAAAAAAAACCATTTTATACAAACAGTTAGTCCCGACGGGACTATAATAGCTCCTTTAGGAGCTGTATTTTGTAGAAAAGGTGTTAGACAATAAACTAGCTCCAGAGGAGCGACCTGTCAATATCCATTATAAATATTGGGTAAAAAAAAGAGGTGTATCAATTCACTACACTCTCGCGTTCTTTATTTCCTCAATAATCTCGGGATTTAATAATGTAGAAGTATCGCCAAAGTTAGTGTAATCGCCTTCGGCTATTTTTCGCAAGATGCGTCGCATGATTTTTCCGGAGCGTGTTTTGGGTAAACCAGAAACGAATTGGATTTTATCGAGCTTGGCAATAGGGCCAATTTGGTCTGAGATTAATTGGTTGATTTCTTTGGCCAAATTGTCTTTGTCACGAGTTTCTCCAACTTCTTTTAAGATAACAAAACCATACAAGGCGTTGCCTTTTACATCGTGTGGAAAACCTACAATGGCGCTTTCGGCAACTGCTGGATGTTCGTTGATGGCGTCTTCTATGGGAGCAGTTCCAAGATTGTGTCCAGAAACTATAATAACATCATCTACCCTACCTGTTATTCGGTAATAACCCACTTCATCGCGAAGTGCTCCATCGCCAGTGAAATACTTCCCAGGGAAAGCCGTAAAATAGGTTTCTTTATACCGCTGATGATCGCCCCAAATCGTTCTCGCAATAGATGGCCATGGAAACTTGATGCACAAACTTCCTGTTACTTGATTGCCTTCTATTTCGTTGCGCAATTCATCCATTAAAACAGGTTGTATTCCGGGTAAGGGTAAGGACGCATAGGTTGGTTTTGTTGGCGTTACAAATGCAACAGGAGAAATCATGATACCGCCTGTTTCGGTTTGCCACCACGTATCAACTAATGGGCAACGTTTTCCTCCAACGTGGTCATTGTACCAGTGCCAAGCTTCTTCGTTGATAGGTTCGCCTACTGAGCCAATAACTCGTAGCGAACTTAAAGGATATTTTTGCACATAGTCTAAGCTTTCTTTGGCCAAGGCACGAATGGCTGTGGGTGCGGTATAAAACTGTGTTATTTTGTGTTTTTCGATTACTTCCCAAAAACGACTGTGGTTGGGATAGGAAGGTATGCCTTCGAAAAGTACAGTTGTTGCCCCATTTAGTAATGGACCGTATAAGATATAGGAATGTCCTGTAATCCAACCGATATCGGCAGTACACCAAAAGATATCGTTCTCATTATAGTTAAAAACATTTTTAAAAGTATAAGCGGTATAGACCATATAACCCGCTGTGGTATGAACCATTCCTTTTGGTTTGCCAGTAGAACCGGAGGTGTAGAGAATGAATAATGGGTCTTCGGCATCCATAATTTCGGCAACGTTATTGGGGATGGCATCCTCTAATAATGGTTGTAACCAAAGGTCGCGTCCTTCTTTCATGGTTACTGCTGTGTTGGTTCTTTTTACCACCAAAACTTTCTCTACACTTGGTGTTTTTTCTAACGCTTCGTCTATAATTCCTTTTAGATCAATGGATTTATTGCCCCTATAACTTCCATCGGAAGTAATCACCCATTTGCACTCGCAATCGTTAATCCTTGTAGCTACTGCCGAAGCGGAGAAACCTGCGAAAACAACAGAATGTATAGCTCCAATTCTAGCGCAAGCCAAAACGGCTACTGCCAGTTCGGGTATCATGGGTAAATAAATACAAACTCTATCGCCTTTTTGAACACCTTGTTCTCTGAGAACGTTTGCCATTTTTGAAACTCTGGCATACAACTCATTATACGAAATGTGTAAAGATGGTTCGTCGGGATTATTAGGTTCAAAGATGATGGCGGTTTTTTCACCTCTTCGGGCTAAATGCCTATCGATGCAGTTTTTGGTGATATTGACTTTGGCATCAAGAAACCATTTGAATTTGGCTTCCTGAAAATTAACCTCGAATACTTTTTCCCATTTTTGATACCAAGTAAAATTTTCATCGGCTATTTTGTCCCAGAACTTGCGTGGTTCGCGAACGGACTTATTGTACATTTTGAAGTAATGCTCAAGGTTGTTTATTTTATAGTAACTCATGCTGATGGCTTTTTTTTGAGCGTATAAAAGTAGTGAAAATTGTTTGAGGTGGTTTAAAATTGTTTAAGGTGGTTTAAAGTGGTTTAAAGTTGTTTAAAATTGTTAAGGTGGTTTAAAATTGTTTAAGGTGGTTTAGATAGTTTAGAATTGTATTTTTTATGGATTGGAAGGATTGTTGCAGATTTTTGTGAAAGATTGAATAAAGATGGTTTAAACTTTTCGATTTGCTTTTCTCCGTTTGGCTACTTATCATGGTAACTGCCGTGGCGATAAATCGACGTGACAAATAATTATCATCAAAACTAATTGCTTTTATCAGGTTACGTTGATAAAAAAAAGAATACAATTGATTCATGGTAAGCTATAATTTTTTACTTTAGTGAAATATTTGTTTTTATGTCCATTGTAGTAAAAAAAATATGGCATCGAGATGCTTATAGAATTGCAGTTTTTTTTGGTTATGATACCGAAAAGATTCGTATTGTTAAAACTATAGGTGGTAAATACAGCAAGACACAATCGTGCTGGTATCTTGATTATTCCGCTGATGCCTATAAAGAATTAAAAAAACATTTTACTGACCTGAGCATTGAAAATCCAAAAGAACTACAACAAACGCCATCGGTGACCGGCAATAGCCGTGACCTTTCACCCATAGCTCAAAGCGAAAATCAGTTAGATTCGTTGCTAGCGAATAATCCTGAACATAAAGTGGCTGTGAAGCCGCTTGCACAACAATTGCGTTTGATATTGCTTGATCCTATTGGAAAGTATTGGGTTTTTAAGATGAATTATCATTATCAAATTAGTAAATCATTGCTAGCCATCAAAGGGGTATATTGGAATGGTAATTACAAGTGCTATATGGTGTTGCGTCATCCAAAGGTGAAGGAAGCTGTAGAAGCTTTATTGGAAACTAGTCCGTTTTTTGGTGAGGATTATCTATCAAAAGAGCCAAACTATAAAGGGGAGCAAATAAAAATAACAGCTCATCAGGAAGATACAAGCTGGATGGAAATTCATATTCCAAGGATAGTAGCTATTCATGAAAAATTGAAACGTTTTTCAATGGTTCGCTATAGCAAAGTTAATCAATGTTATTTGCTTCCGGCTGCTCCCATGGTATATGAAGCAGTTCAGTTGCAAATGGAACCGCTAGAGGTTTTACTATTGAATGCGTTGCCCAAGGGCTATTTGCAAGCTAAACATTTGCCTAACAAGAAGCGTCTTGATTTGAGTGCTACCAAACAAAGTATGCTCGATCAGGTGCCAGCAGAAGGACATGAGCCGTTAACCAAAATGCTGAATAATTTGTTGGCATTAAATTATAGTCACAGTACCATGCGAAGCTATGCTGGTGCTTTTATTCAATTTTTGCGCTATTTTGAGTTTAAAAACCCTGAAAGTATTGCACATCAGGAGATTGTTGCCTATTTGGGTTCGCTTATGGAGCGTGGCTTGTCGGCAAGTTCGGGTCATAGCATGGTGAATGGGTTGCAGTTTTATTATCAGCAGGTGTTGCAGTTGCGCGGTTTTGAGTTTAAATTGCCCCGCCCAAAAAAGGAAAAGAAACTACCCACGGTGCTGACCATGGATGAATGTTTGCGAATTTTTCAAATGGTGGATAATCCAAAACACAAGTTATTACTCTTGGTGGGTTATGGTGCTGGGTTGCGGGTGAGTGAAATTGTGACTTTGCAGTGGCAAGATGTGTTGTTTGACGAGCATAAAATTCATATCAAAAATGCCAAAGGAAAGAAGGATCGCATGGTGATGTTGCCCTACTCTATTGTGCAGTCTTTAAAAATTTATAAGGATTTGTATAAGGGGAAGCATTATGTTTTTGAAGGGCAGTTTGCTGGTGAGCCCTATAGTACAAGGAGTGTACAAGAGGTGATGCGGGAAGCATTAAAGAAAAGCGGCTTGGAAAAAAAGGCAACAGTACACACGTTGCGTCACTCATTTGCCACCCATTTGCTTGAAAATGGTACTGATATACGGTATATTCAGCAGTTTTTGGGTCATTCCAGCATCAAGACAACAACTGTTTATACTCATTTGACCAAGGCGGCAGTAGATAAGATTCAAAGTCCACTAGACCGCATGGTGGATATAAACAATAAGAAAAAACTTGAATAATAACTTGTTTATATGAAAAATGTTGCATAACCTTGCGTGTATTTACTAGTTATAGCCAATGGTATCTCAGAAAAGACGCACAAAAAAAACTAAAATAAATGACAATAAAAGAAGCAATTTTAAAAAGCCTTGACGATATAAATAATTTAACAACTTATATTGAAGTTTACAATCATATAGTTAAACAAAATTATTATGAATTTGTCACAGGAAAAACTCCTGCTTCTACTGTATCTGCTTTACTTGGAGACTTCATTCGTAATGGCGACACAAGAGTAAAACGTTTAAAACAAGAAAACGGAACTTATTCTTACTACTTGACAAAAAACGAACAAAATATAGGAATTGAAGTTTTGAGTGGCGACAATGAAACAGCATTAGTAAAACCAACTAAATTAATTAAATCAAAAACATACGAAGAACGAGATTTACATAAACTTTTAAGTAGCTATCTTAAAAATACAGACACTTATTCAAAGACAATTTTTCACGAACAATCTAATGGAAAAGACAATAATCAAATTTGGACGCATCCAGATATGGTCGGTATTAAGTTCTTGAACTTGCAGACAAAAGCAAGTCAAAATTTTTTAAAATCAATCAATCGAGTTGACACTTTTAAAATAAGTTCTTACGAACTGAAAAAAGAAATTAACAGCGACAGCGAACTGAAAAAGGCATTTTTTCAAGCCGTTTCAAATTCAAGCTGGGCGA
>NZ_JBKCVI010000112.1:0-8172 GCF_046317795.1 Flavobacterium sp.
AGCTTCGGGAGAACCTACACAAAAAAAAAGTTCCAACTTATGTTGAAACTTTTGAGCGGGTAATAGTCCCGAAGCTTCGGGAGAAACTACACAAAAAAAAAGTTCCAACTTATGTTGAAACTTTTGTGCGGGTACTAGGACTCGAACCTACACGCCTTGCGGCACCAGATCCTAAGTCTGGCATGTCTACCAATTTCACCATACCCGCAACACGAGCGCAAGCGAACTTGCGTCAGCAAATGTGAGTGCAAATATAGTTATTATTTTGAAATTCCAAAGGACAAATCCCAAATTCCAAAAAAACATCTTTAGCTATCTTAATTTGGAATTTGGAATTTTAAATATTGGAATTTCAATTCGTATATTTGACGGTATTAATTAACAATCAATCATGGACAACATAAAAAACTACGTTCAACAAAATAAGGAACGTTTTATCAATGAATTAATCGAATTATTAAAAATTCCTTCCGTAAGTGCGGATAGCGTTTATGCTCAAGATGTAATTAACACCGCCGATGCCGTAAAATCTAGTTTAGAAAAAGCAGGCTGTAGCGTTGTAGAAATATGCGAAACACCGGGTTATCCTATTGTTTACGGAGAACATATCATTGACAAAAATCTGCCTACTGTTTTGGTTTACGGTCATTACGATGTGCAACCGCCAGATCCACTAGAACTGTGGACTTCGCCACCATTTGAACCCGTTATTAAAGTTACCGAAATTCATCCTGAAGGCGCCATTTTTGCACGTGGTGCTTGCGATGACAAAGGGCAAATGTATATGCACGTGAAAGCTTTTGAGTATATGATTGCTAACAATTGTTTACCATGCAACGTTAAATTCATGATTGAAGGGGAAGAAGAAGTAGGTTCCAAAAGTTTGAGCTGGTTTGTAGAAAATAATCAAGAAAAATTAAGCTGTGATGTGATTTTGATTTCCGATACGGGAATGATATCCAACCAACAACCAAGCATTACCACTGGTTTGCGTGGTTTAAGCTATGTTGAAGTGGAAGTTACTGGACCCAATCGCGATTTACACTCCGGATTATATGGCGGTGCAGTTGCCAATCCAATCAATGTATTGACGAAGATGATTGCTTCACTTCATGACGAAAACAATCACATTACCATTCCCGGATTTTATGATAAAGTAGAAGAGTTAACCGCTACCGAAAGAGCCGAAATGGCCAAAGCACCTTTTTCTTTAGACAATTATAAAAAGGCCTTAGATATCGATGATGTTTATGGTGAAACGGGTTATGTAACCAATGAAAGAAACGCTATTCGTCCAACTCTAGACGTAAACGGAATTTGGGGCGGTTATACTGGCGAAGGTGCCAAAACCGTCATTGCCAGCAAAGCGTATGCAAAAATTTCGATGCGATTAGTCCCAAATCAAGATTGGAATGAAATCACAGAATTGTTCACCAAACATTTTGAAAGCATCGGGCCAAAATCAGTGAAAGTAAAAGTGACACCTCATCACGGCGGACAAGGTTATGTAACGCCAATTGATAGTATTGGATACAAAGCAGCAAATAAAGCATATACCGAAACTTTTGGAGTTCCCGCTATTCCGGTTCGTTCTGGGGGAAGTATTCCTATCGTGGCGTTGTTCGAAAAAGAATTGAAATCAAAAACGATATTAATGGGATTTGGGTTAGACAGCGATGCCATTCATTCACCTAATGAACATTTCGGAATTTTTAATTACTTAAAAGGAATTGAAACCATTCCGTTGTTTTATAAGTATTTTGTGGAGTTGAGTAAATAGAAATTCTCGCAAAGTCTCAAAATCCGTTTATTCTTAATTGAGTGAACGGATTTTTTTGGGCGTTCCCTCGTTGCACAAATATATTGCTTTAAAGAAGTTATGATTAGCAACGAGGTCGGGCTTTCCGTTTCAATCTGTCATTGCGAGGAACGAAGCAATCCATCTAGCCACAATTGATTTCGCAATGTCAGGATTTCCTCTTCAATCCCTAACGCAAGAAAATAATTATCTCAAATAATATAAAAACCTTTCAGTTTTAGACTTTTTTTATTGACTAATCTTTTAAAAATTGTTTAACAAAAGTCAAATTTTCTGTTTTAATTTTCAAATAATAACTCCCCTTAGACAAATTAGAAACATCAATACTTTGTTGATTACCTATCGCCTTTTGAATAATTTGCCCCATGCTATTATATAATTCAATGTCAGATATTTCTAAATTATCTTTTGATATTAATTGTAATACATTTGTTGTAGGCACAGGAAAAATAGTGAATTGATTTTCAAAATCAAAAGAAGTAACACCTAGATTTTCAATTACAGAATTAGTAGTATTAGTGATGATTGGAAAATTATAATCAAAATAAATATTCGCTTGATTTGAAAAATTTATTCCCTGTGTCACAGATGGTAATAGTTTTATTTTGAAAACAACATAACCATCATTGCTGGCATCATCAAAAGGTAAATTTATATTTTCAAAAATGAACTCCACTTTATTTCCTGCGATTCTCGTATAAAAATTATGACTTCCGATGACAGCTGTTAAGGTTGTTATGTCAAATTTACTCATATCAATAATATCTTTTACCACAATATTTTGTGCCGGAAATGTTCCTGTATTTTCAAATCGGATTTTATAGGAAACATAACCCCCAATAAAATCAGTGCCTAATGTTTCGCCTTCCAAACAGATTTTATCATTCGGGTCAAAGGAATTCACCAACATTTGATTCAATAAATGGTTGTTTGGAAAAGGTTGAACCACTCCGCTTTCTGCAATTGATGTTGTAAAATGCAGCACATCGCCACCATTCAACGGTGGTGTTTCCATTGGTTGGTTCAGATTAAATGTGAGGTTTATGGTTCTGATTTCAAAAGGCATTAAATTGTCAAACGACCAATTCAAAGTTCCGCCTGAATTGGTTATTGGCAATATTGAAGCTGAAACAAAATCCAAAACAGCATCGGGAAAATTCAGGATTATCGTTCCGCTATCAATAGTGTTTCCGGTATTCTTATATACTATTTTATAATTTGAATCAAATCCAGGAACTGCTGGGTTAAGTGGAATTAAAGTGATTTCAAAATCATGCAATGGTGTTCCCGCTGCTATACAAAAATTTTGTGTTATTGGGCTATTTTGTGATGGGAAATTAACCACTGAATTAGATGGCGAAACTATAAATCCTGTAGGGTTTTGAATAATCGGTGTAATGGTATGTGTCCCTTGACCAACATTCAATACATAATTTCCTGAAGCATCAGAAATGATGGTGCCTGTTTCCGTTCCGTTACTTATAGTGAATTGTTGGTTGGGTATGGCAAAATCGCCAGCATCACAACCATTGCCGTTAGAGTCAAATTGTGTTGACCCATTTACTGTATAAAATGTACCGCCTGGCGTAAAGCTACAATAAGAATTAACTTGTACCTGATTTTGCAATCCTAATTGGGTAATTTTTGCCTGGATAT
The DNA here is from genome assembly GCF_046317795.1 of Flavobacterium sp. GTDB lineage: Bacteria > Bacteroidota > Bacteroidia > Flavobacteriales > Flavobacteriaceae > Flavobacterium. The sequence continues at coordinate 3,476 of NZ_JBKCVI010000112.1, forward strand.
TTGGTCGTTCTCCTTCATCGACACAAATAAAAGATAAATTAGGGCAATTACTGATACTTAAAGACAAGGCTTGATTTTGAAAAACATCGCCGCCTTCATCACAAGTGATTGTGATATGATTGAATCCGTTTTTTAAAATGACATTCTTCAAATTAGGGCTATTCGAAATAGTAACATGTCCCGTCTGTTCAGGTTCACAGCCAGTAACATTCCTGTAATTACCTAAATCAAAAAAGGTGTTATTTGAAGAATAGACAATATTTCCACCCACATTATTAATCCTATCCTCGATATTATTGCCTAAATAAACAATACTTGTAGGATCGATGCCGGCACCCGATAAATCGAGTAATGTAAACTGATTATTTCTAAAATTAACATAACCTCCAATTGAGCAGCCGCCGCTAAACTGAATAGAGGCTAAATTATTATTGTTTACGTAAAACCCGCCATAAACCGAGCAATTATTAACTGACAAACTTGTAAGTTGGTTGTTACTTAAATTCACTTCATAAAAAAGGGCATTACTAACAGAAAACATTGAAAGGTTATTATTACTTAGGTCTAAAATGGGATCATACTCCATATTGGAATTTCCGAAATTTACATTTACTGTAGTCAATTCGTTATTGTTTGCAGTCAATTCCATTAAAATGATGGTGTTAGAAATTGTTAAATTGACCAGTGAGTTGTTACTACAGTGAAGAAATCTTAAGTTGACAAAGTAATTAATTCCTGTCAAATCAGAGATATTTGAATTGGGCACATCTAAGAAAACAACATCTGCAACTTCACTCATTTCAATTTCTCCATCATTATTGGCATCAATTGTTATTGGTTGATAGAAATTGTCGCGAGCAACGTTTGGATGGAACAATTTAGCTTTAAAATTAGCATCCGGAAAATTGATTATCTGTCCGTTGGCAAATAATGTGAAAACGAGCAGCATAAGAAAATATAATTGTTTCATAAAGGAAATTTTACAATACAAATGTAAGTAAATTAAAAACAAAAGAATAATTATAGTAGACTAATTTTGAACACCTTACAATAAACCGAAACTTTTGGCGTTATATTTGTATAATCATCAATCAATTAAAATCAATCATCATGTTAAAACGTTTTTTCCTCCTGTGTTCTGGTGCCGATAGTGACATCGTGAACTCTTGTTCCAACGGCGAACAAAACAAATACGCAGGCATTGGTGCCACCGTTTTCTTTACAGCAGTTATGGCATTTATTGCCAGTAGTTATGCGCTTTACACCGTTTTTGACAATCCCTATATAGCTATTGCATTTGGAATAGTTTGGGGTTTTTTAATTTTCAACTTGGACCGATTTATCGTTTCAACCATAAAGAAACGAGACAGTTTTCTAGACGAATTGATTCAGGCGTCACCGCGAATTGTATTGGCGGTTATCATTGCAATTGTAATTTCAAAACCATTGGAGATTAAAATCTTTGAAAAAGAAATCAATACGGTTTTACTAAAGGAGAAAAACGAAATGGCGATTGCCAATAAAAATCAGGTTGCCAATTATTTCAAAACGGATGTCGATAAAAACAAAGCGGAAATGGACAGTTTGAAATCGGGCATTGCTAAAAAAGAAAAAGAGGTCGCCGATTTATACCAATCTTACATCACCGAAGCGGAAGGTTCGGCTGGCACTAAGAAAATGGGGAAAGGTCCGATTTATAAAGAGAAAAGAGTAGCGCATGATTTGGCTGCCAAACAACTGGATTCGTTGAAAATAAGCAATACCAAAATCATAGCCGAAAAAGAAGCAAGAGCCAAAACGTTGCAAACCGATTTGGATAAAAAAGTGAACGAAACCCAACCTATTATTGACGGTTTTGATGGATTAATGGCGCGAATCAATGCGTTAGGGAAATTGCCATCGCTTCCTTCTTTATTTATAATGTTGCTATTTTTAGCGATTGAAACTTCACCCATCATTGCCAAATTATTATCGCCAAAAGGAGAATATGATTTCAAGCAAGAAGATTTAGAAATGGGCATCAAAAATGTGATTTCTCAAAACCGGTATCAAAGCGAATTGCAGAAGAAAACCGATGCCGAAATTTATGATAAAGTCTATGCTGACATCAGAGATGATAAGGAGTTATACAACTATAAGAAAAAAGGCGCCACCGAATTACTTAAACTTCAGGCCGATGGTTTTGTAGAAAAGCAGCGAAAATCAATGTGATTTTTTAACCACAAAGCACACAAAGAAGGCACAATGAGCATAAAGAAAACCCAATATTATAAAGTATTGAGTTTCTTTTTCTTAGTATGTCAAAATACTTTCGAAACTGCATTTATCATAAAAAATATGCGGTTATTTATAAATTTTTCACTAAAATTGACAGTTTTTAAAATCAAAATTTTCAATGAAATCAAAACTTGCAATCGTTCTATTTCTATCTGTCAGCTTTTCAATAGTAGCGCAACAAAAACTCTCAGTAGAAGAAATTTATTCAGGTGCTTTTAGACCTGAAACCATGGATGAATTATTCGCCATGAAAAATACTAATCAATATACAGTGCTCAATTTCGATCGAGCTACACGAAGTTCACAAATTGATTTGTATGATTTTGCTACGTTAAAAAAAGTAAACACAATAATTGACACAAAAAGCTTTCCAGAACTTGTAGATGGAATTGATAGTTTTGTTTTTAGCAAAGATGAGAAACAAGTACTGTTGGCAAATAATTCCAATCAAATCTTCCGTTATTCCTTCAATGCCAATTTTTTTCTGTATAACCTAGATACAAAAAAGTTGACCAAAATACTTGAACAAGTCCAACAACCAACATTTTCACCAGATGGATTGAAAATAGGGTATGCCAAAGAGAACAATCTTTTCATCTACGATATTGCTTCCCAAAAAACTACTCAAGTCACTTTTGACGGTAAAAAGAACAGCATCATTAATGGTATTACAGATTGGGTTTATGAAGAAGAGTTAGCTTTTGTGCGAGCTTACGATTGGAGCGCCGATAGTAAAAAGCTTGCCTTTATTCGTTTTGATGAAACCGAAGTGCCAGAGTTTTCTATGAATATTTTCAAGAAAGAATTGTACCCAACGGTAGAAACATTCAAGTATCCAAAAGCGGGTGAAAAAAACGCTAAAGTTTCTCTACTACTATATGATATAGCTTCCAATAGTTCAAAAGCTATTGATTTAAATAATTACAATGATTTTTATATCGCTCGAATAAAATGGACTAATGATGCTAATGTGCTTTCTGCTCAAATTTTAAACCGTCATCAGGATAATTTAGACCTGCTTTTTATTGATGGAACAACGGCAATTTCAAAAGTGGTTTTGAACGAAAAAGACAAAGCATATATTGATGTGACGGATAATTTGACTTTTCTAAAAGACAACAGTTTTATCTGGACATCAGAAAAAGATGGCTTCAATCACATCTATTTATATGACAAAACAGGAAAACTGAAAAATCAAATCACCAAAGGCAATTGGGAAGTGACGGCTTTTTATGGTTTTGACGAAAAAAATAAAACGATTTACTATCAATCGGTAGAAAACGGTTCAACCATTAGAGACGTTTATAAAATAGGATTGGATGGTAAAAACAAACTAAAACTATCACAGCAAGTAGGAACAAACAGCGCTACTTTTAGTCCAAATTTTCAATTTTTTATCAATTCTTTTTCCAGTTCAAGTCAACCAACAATCAATACTTTAAACAGTACCAATGATGGGAAGCAAATCCAATCCATTATTGATAACAAAACCCTAGCTGAAAAAGTAAAAAAATACAATCTACCAACCAAAGAATTTTTTGAACTCACCACCGAAAAAGGCAATAAACTCAATGCGTGGATGATCAAACCAACCGATTTTGATGCCAACAAGAAATATCCCGTTTTTATGTATCAATATTCCGGACCTGGAAGCCAACAAGTAGATAACAAATGGAATACGGCTAATGATTATTGGTTTATGATGCTGGCACAACAAGGGTATATTATTGCTTGTGTTGATGGAAGAGGAACTGGATTTAAAGGCGCAGCTTTTAAAAAATGTACTCAAAACCAATTAGGGAAATTGGAAGTTGAAGACCAAATTGATGCTGCGAGAGTGATAGGAAACTATTCCTATGTTGATAAAACAAGAATTGGTATATTTGGCTGGTCTTATGGCGGATTTATGTCGAGCAACTGTTTGTTCAAAGGTGCTGATGTTTTCAAAATGGCAATTGCTGTTGCTCCAGTAACCAATTGGCGTTTTTATGATAGTATTTATACAGAGCGTTATTTACAGACTCCTCAAGAAAATGCAAGTGGTTATGATGACAACTCGCCTATAAACTATGTGAGTAAATTGAAAGGAAATTTTCTACTTATTCATGGCACAGCCGATGATAATGTACATGTACAAAATAGTATGCAAATGATAGAAGCACTAGTGCAAGCCAACAAACAATTTGATTGGGCTATTTATCCCGATAAAAACCACGGCATTTATGGTGGAAAAACCAGAATTCAATTGTACAACAAAATGACTACTTTTATCAAAGAGAAATTGTAAATCATTTATGCATTTAGTAACTATTCAAGATAAAATTTATGAAGTAAATGGCATTAAAGTAATGCTTGATTTTGATTTAGCAGAACTTTATGTAGTTGAAACGCGTGTTTTGAATCAAGCGATTAAAAGAAAT
>NZ_JBKCVI010000113.1:0-12534 GCF_046317795.1 Flavobacterium sp.
CCATTTCTCCATCGTACAAACGGTCAAGACCTAAAGTAGCATCATCTACATAACCTACCAAGACTTGTTTAAAAGCCCCTTGTGTATTGGAAATCTCTAACCAATAACGGTGTTTTTCTGGAGTACTAGTAGTTGTAGAATTACTAGACATTCTGAAAAACTGATCGTTATTTCCGGCAATACGCATACTATTTTTGAAAGTAGCAACACCACTAGAAAGCCCTTTAATAAAAAACCCTTGTCCCGAGGCAATTTTACCATTAGGTATCTCGTTATTCACGCCTGGATTCGTTGCTGCACCTGTTGGTTCACCGCCTACAGTTCCTCCCATATAGTTGTATATGGCATAATCACTACCGGTATAAATATTATTGCTAATTGGCGTATTGTGTGTCCACAAATAAATAGTACCACTCAAAGTAGCTGCGTTGGCAGGATCTAATAAAAAGGCATCGGCACTAAGAGCACTTGGATATGGATTACCCAATAAGTTCAACTGACTGGCTCCTCCTGCAACTGGTAAAGTTATGGTACCATTATTGGGTACTCCAGAGAAAGGAGCCGTGTAAGATACTGCCGGAGTAAGATCAGGAAGCCCTGGAGGATAATCATTAGGGGCTCTAAAAATATATCCTTTGGCAGGTATCATCGTATTGGTAGGATTAATATATTGCCAGTTATTGATACCTGAATTGTATTCATAGAATAAACTGAAAGGTGTTAGCGGTGATACCGCTATTAAAGTTTGTGGGTGTACTGGTGTTGACCAATAGGTATAATCAAATCGGAAAAGTGGTGTAGTAACTCTTTCATAAGAAATATTACCGGTGTTACCACCAGAGAAAACACCTACTCCATTCGCCACGTCTTGAACTTGATACAAACTAGATTCGTCTTCAAAATTCAAAGCACCGCCCACAACTCTAACATTCGTTTGTACGGTTAAAGTATGCCCCACATTAAAAATTACATTTCCTGAAGTAACCAAAACACTACAAGCGTTCAGGTTGCCCAAAGACGAATAGTTGCCTTGAAACTCCGCCGAAATAATATTACTTGGTCCCGTTCCATTGGACCATGTTGTTCCGTTCCATACAGCACTTTCAAATAGAACTGAAACAATATTCGAGAATGAGGTACAACCTCCATTAGTGACCACAGCCCTGTAATATCTTGAGGATGATAAAGTTCCCATCTGTGCAGAGGTTAACGTTGCCGATGCACTCGCCGGAATAGACACAGGAACTGTAAAAGACAAAGTGTTTGAATATTGCCATCCCGAAATAGTTCCCACGTTTCCTGTTAAAGTCAAGTTTGATGGTAGGCCCGAACATATAGTCTGATTACCACTAGCTGTTCCTGCTACAATTGGTGAAACCGTAAGTGAAACTGTACCTGTTACAGTACATATTGTTGGACCCGGAGTGCTGGCAGTTGCTGTGTAAGTTTGTGGTATAGAGCTAATAGCATAAACAGTGCTCGCTCCCGTTCCTGTATAGGGAATGGTTCCTGCAGCATCAGTAAATAATCCCGCTGTAGGTGACCAAACTATGGCAGACGTAGCGCTACCTGATATTCTAAAGTTATCAATGGCCCACCACCAACCCCAGTTGGATTGGTATCTAAAACGAACTTGAATGGTATTGCCAGCAATGGCATACGTATTTAAGTTGACAATAGCTTGAGAAAAATTGGACGCACTTCCCTGATCAGCAGTATATGACGCTAAAGTTGTCCAACTTGCACCTGCGTCATTGGTCACTTCTACAACAGCAATATCTGAGATAGCAATCCAGTTAAAGTATTGAAAAAAGCTTAACGAAGCTGTTTGGTAACCTGCTAAGTTAATTGGCGGTGAAGTTATGGATGTTCTGGTCACACTTGGTGCTGGTGTACCGCCTTGAGCATCGGAATTTGACACTACAAATTGTGAGTTATCATTACTTACAACCGTCACAGATCCAACTACTGAACCACTAGGAAGAGCAGTCCAAGCCGGTGCAGCGGTATTGGCACCGCCACTGGAAGTATTTGTTGCTGTCCAAGCCCCAAGACCCGAATTAAAATTGTCATTATATATAGTCACATTCGAAACCACACCTCCCGAAGCTACTAATGGTATAGCTGGGCCTTGTGGACAAGCCACCGTTCCAGATGGAGTGGCTATAGTAATAAGAGTTGGAACATCATTGGCTACATAAACAAAGGAAACAGAATTAGTACTAAAAGAACCACTAGTTTGATTGGCAGTCAAGGTATAAGTAGTAGTACTACTATTGGTAAAAGTATAACCCGAAGCAGCTGTGCCACTTACACCTGTTGAAGGTGACCATGAAAACGACTGATAGTCTACTAAACCAGCAGTAATGGTAACTAATGGCGAAGCAGTTCCTGCACATTGTGTACTCGTGTTGGAACTTAATGTTAAGGCGGGCGGCACATCTATTACATTAATCGTATAATCTTCAAAAGCTTGATAAGCACCATTTCTACAAGGTGTTAACGGACCTCCTGCAAAACCAGGACCGTCAATACTTCCGATGCGTAATCGTCTTGTTCCTAAAGGTTGCCCGAGAGGCACTGCAAAACTGGCATTCAAGGTAGAAGGATTGGGAGCAGCAGAAACTCCGGTATATACTGACTCACCAGCATCATCAAAGTCACCGTCATTATTCCAATCCACCCAGATATTAGTATCATATGTAAATCCTGTACCAAAAGTAATAGAAGTGGGTATGGTAGCACCCCTAATAACGTTGGTACTCAAATTGGAATAATTACCATAATTGTTGGGCTCTATACCAGTAGTGTTATTAATGGTTCCCATTGTTACATTGAGAATACCATTAGGATCTTGAAGAAAACCATTGCCAGAAGGCAAACAATAACTTGGAGGCGGCGAAGCTGTAGTAAAAGTTACATAGTTTGACCACTGGCTGAAATCATTTGCAGCACAATTGCTTCGCACCCATACATAATAAGTTGTGCTTGGAGTTAAACCGTTCAAATTGGCAACTGTGGTTCCAGCACCTACGGTACCCGTTGGTGGGGTTACATTTGATAATTGTTCAGTAGCAGTTCCAGAACCTGCGCCTACGCCAGTAGCTATGAAACTAACACCTACAGCATTGGAGGTTGCTCCAATAAGTGTATAATTTGTTGTACCTATTGTGTTTATGGTGTAAGTACTACCAACGATAAAACTTCCAGCAACTTTCACAGGGTTAACTGTTGATAAAAAATAGGTATAGCCAGCTGAAGGGGCAGGCGTTGGCGCTGTCCATGAAACGAGAGCACTGTTAAAAGAAATCAATGCTGGTGGAGCAGTTAATCCTGTTGGTTTTTTACAATTAGAAGCCACAATTTCAATATTATCCAAATAAAGCTCTCCGTTATTCGCATCGGAATAAGCATGAAAACCAAAATAAAATACGCCTGTTGAGGGTGCTGTAAAATTGACAACATTATTGAGCGGCGAGGTTTTGATTATTGGGTGATTATCAATTGGTATTGTCATGGCTGTGTTCACCGGTGATGTTCCATATTTCACTTCCATTTTATTAGTAATAAAAGTAAATTGTGAGGAACCACCATAAGTGTAGGAAATTCTATATTCTTCGCCTGCTACTAAGTTTACCCCTCTAGTGTAAAACCAAGCATCAGCTGCAAAGGAACCGTTAAAGTTATAAATCATGTGCTCGTTAACCATGGATGGTGCAGGAGTTGTAGAAACCCAGTTATTACCCAAACCGGCGTTTTGTCTAGAAGTACAAGGCGGTAAAGCGGGTACGGTAAAACCAGTTAAAGGGTTGATAAATTCAGAATAAGGAAAAACTGCCGTACAAAAAGTGGTAAAAGAAGCAGAAGCAACCCATTGCCCATAGATAGAGCCACCACAAAAAGAACGAATATAAACGGTATAAGTAGTACCAGCAGTTAAACCAGAAAGGGTAAAAGGATTGGAAGGAGTAGCTCCACTTTGTGCCAAACCTAAAGGGCCACTACCTGCAGCACCACTAGTTCTCACTTCATAAACATAACCATTGGAAGGTGGTATAGTTGGTGCCACAAAGGCAACATCGGCAGTGTTAATCGCCACATTAGATACCGTTACAGAGCTAGGGCTAGGACAAGGATCGGGTGTCCATCGAAACAATCGGTTACTATTCGGTTGCGGTGATACCGTACCACCCCTAGTTCTAACAGCATATCCAGAATGAAGAGCAGGATCTGACCCTTCAAGCATACTACCAAGTGGAGCAGGAGCTATGCCTGGCCAATTGGTAGTCGGAGAATGATCTAACATTTTAAAATCAGTATTACCAGCACCTCTCAACCCTACTTGCCCGAAAAGTGTGGTGGTAGCAGAAAAGTTAATAGCTCCATAACGCATTTCTATGACATTGGTGGTTTCATACAAATGTACTTGCAATGGAAAATTATTAGTATCAATTCCTGCTGTAGCGGCATTCGATCTTCTTACTAACCATTCAACAATCAACACTCTGTTGGGAGCTGTACCGGTTACATGATAAGAAACATTTGCGGTTGTACTCGGGGATATTAAATCAAGATCACGTCCAAAAACAGCAATAGCACCAGCATACGTTTCTGTACTTGTTATAGGATTGAAATTGGTTAAAGTTGGCGCTGTAGCCCCAAAAGTCATAAAACCATTCATAGAAACTCTAATATTGGTGGAAGCGAGGTAAGCAACCCCATTAAAGGTAAAATTAAAGGGCAATGGCAAAGCAAAAACGCCATCATCAGTAGCTGTTGATGTAGAAGAGAGTGCAATTTTATTACCTGGTACTCCTGCTGGAGAAGGCAAAGATGTAAAGGTACCCTGTAACTGTTGCACGTTGTAGGAACTAACCTGACCTTGTAGAGTAACACTCGTTAATAACCCGAAAACTACAACCAACAGTGACTTAACTGTATAAGGTTTATAAAAAGTATTCGTTAATTTTTTTAGTAAAGATTGTATCATAGCATTTTTATTTATGGCCCAACAATGGTTAATGTAATTTGGTGGTTAAAAGTACATTAAATTTTTGTAAATTTATAAAGTAAATGATTGAAAAGATGAAAAATCGACAAAAGACATCTTTATCAGATAAAAAAGACCTACAATTAAAAAAAATCTTATTATTTGCAAAAATAATAGTTAAAAAGATAAATATAATTTTATTTTAGATGAATAATAATATCACTATTATAATTACACAAATAGAATTGTCTCGTCCTAAAAAAATAGATTTTTTAGAATTCCACTTCAAATCAGTTGTCCTCATGACGAGACTTTAAGGGCATGGCAGGCAGGTTTGTGCAACCCCTAAAAATAAATTAGTGCAACCCTGACTGCCGTCAGGCAGGTTCGTGAAACCTTAGTGCAACTTTGTGTAACCCATACATAAGCCTTAGTGCAACTTTGTGCAACCAATAAAAAAACCTTCTTACCCTTAGCGCAAAACTTTGCGAACTTTGCATTTAAAATACCAATCACCCAACAACAAAACTTAAATGCCTTAAATGCCTTATCTGGTATAAATACAAAAAAACTAGCAAAAGTAACACTAAAAATAAGGGTAAGAAATTATATAAGAATTAAAACCCATAAAAAAAACCACCATTGGAACTTAAAAAAATTCCAATCAATGGCTGTATTAATCATAAGGTCAATACACTATCGTATCACTTTCTTGGTAACCACTACCCCATCCACCGTAGTAATTTGAATTAGTAACACACCATTGGCAAGACCACCATCAATAGTAGTTTGCATAGCGTTAATGCTTTTTTGTTCTAAAAGTAAACGCCCTCTACTATCAAATAGTTTGATATCATCCATAAGAGTTGCTCCAGTTTTGATTACAAAGTCATTACCCTCATTTTTATAAATGATAACGGAACTTTCATTAAACAAAGGATTATCGACACCCAAAGTTTCGGTGGTATAACGCAGTTCAAAACGAGTATCAAATGTACCAATACTGGTCGTGAATACATAAGGACTAGCTTTCAAATCGTGGATAACATTCAATTCTTTATCTTCTAAGTAGATGTTTTGAGTAGTAAATAATCCATCAAAATCAGATAAAAAAATAGTATAACTACTTGCAATCGTCGATTTATACCCCACGGGAATATGCTCAGAAACATCAAACGGTAGCGGTCTTCCTTGAATCGTCAATTTTTTATCATCTTGCAGCACATACATCGTAATGTCTCTAGCAGTATCAAGCATTTCACCGTCAAAACCTCTATCTATACCATTGGTTGCATTTTCTACATATGCTACTAAAAATTGCTTGAAAGCTCCGGTATCATTGTATACATCAATCCAAAAACGATGGCGCTCTAACTCAGTTATCGGTTCAACGGAAGTGATTTCATTTGTAGTTCTAAAAAACTGGGTATTATTGCTTGCAAGTCGCATACTGTTAGTAAACTGTACATTACCATTAGACAACCCTTTGATGAAAAACGATTGTCCCGCAGCAATCCTTCCATTGGGTACAGCATTATTAGGATTAGGGTTTAATGCCACTGTTCCGGTACCTACTCCGCCAGAAAAGTTGTATAACGCATAATCGTTGGACGAATATTGATTGCCGGTTATAGGGGTATTGTGTGTCCAAAAATAAATAGTAGCATCTACCACTGGAACGTTGGCTGCATTGGATAAAAACAAATCAGCACTCAAAGCACTTGGGTACGGATTTCCAATAAGGTTAAATTGACCTGCACCACCAGTAATACTCGTAGTAATAGTTCCTGTATTGGGTACTCCTATGAAGGAACCCGAAAATAAATTGGCTGTAATAGTGTTAAAAGGTAATATGTCTGGTGTTCGAATAATATACCCTTTTCCTCTTTGCATTACTGAACTTGGAGGCGTAAAAGACCAATTCAGAATAGCTGGATTGTATTCGTAAAACAAATTAGAATTAGGAGAAAATGCACCTATTGTTTGAGGAAAAACAGGAGAAGACCAATAGGTATAATCAAATTTTTTAATGGGTGTGGTTGTTCTTTGGTATACAATGTTTCCTGAGTTTGAAAACTGGGTATTGGTGTTATCAAGTGTATTCCGTTGCACTAAACTAGCGGAATTTGCAAAAGTTAAGGTACCACCCAAAACTCGTACATCATTATCAACTATCAAATTATGACCAGGATTAAAAACAACATTACCTGAGAAAACCTCAACAGAACACGCTTGCATCGTTCCAGCAGAGGTAAAATTGCCTGTAAAAATGGCTTTCACTGCCAGTGTAGGAAAACCATTGGTCCATGTGCTGCCATCCCAAACGGTAAATGGTCTGTTAATCAAAACCGAATTGGTAGGAACAGTAGGGCATGTTCCATTTTGAAGGACAGCTCTAAAAAATCGGTTACCGCCAAACGAACCCATCGCTGCGCCTGTGAGTGTGTTTGTGGTGTTGGCTATTGGAGTAACACCACTGGTAAAAGCGGCATCGTTGGCATACTGCCAATTAACAATCGAATTGGTATAACCTGTTAGTACCACATCAAGCGGTTGCCAGTTGGCACAAACCGTTTGATTACCTGAAATGACTCCAAGTGTTGGTTCTTCGATTACGGTTATAGTTGAAGAACTATTTGTAAAACAGCCATTAGAACCGAGCGCAGTACCAGTATAACTAGTAGTTGCTGAAGGTTTTGCATAAACAGAAGCCGCAGGAGTACCAGGAATATAGGGTGTTGTAGCTGCTAAATCAAAAAACAACTCAGTAGCTGGTGTCCAAGCTACTTCTATTGCCAAATTACCCGAAATAGTTACGTTGTCTATTGCCCAACCAAAACCCCAGGTAGCATCGAAATAGAAACGAATTCTTACAGCTGGGTTACCGATTAGAGTGTTTAAGTTCACAGTCGAATTTGCAAAATTTGATGCTGACCCCCGCGAAGAAGTAAAAGAAGCCATTGTTGTCCAAGAAGTACCACCATCGATACTAGCTTCTACTCTTGCTCTATTTCCTCCTGAATATCGTAAGAAATGCCAAAAATTAATAGAAGCGCTTGTATATCCTGTAAAATTTAAGACTGGTGTTTCAAGGAAAGTCATTGTTCTATTACTAGCTGGTCCCCCTTGCGCATCTGAATTGGTCATGTAAAACTGAGACGCATCGTTACTGCTTACTGCAATATTCCAATAAACGCTGCTGTAGTTGTAAACACTATTGCGCAACGTCCAAATTGATTCATCAATTAAACCACCTGTTGAAGTATTATAATTCAACCATCCATTGGTAGGAGCATTGAAATTTTCTTGAAAAATAATAGCCGGCGTTCCCGATGAAAGTGCGGCGTTTAGTATTTGAACTTGACCTTCACATCGCGTCACATTGGCTGGTACTATACTAATGGCTGGCGGTTCAGGATTTACAGTAACTAATAAATTCAAAACTCTCATACACATACTTCCAGAAGTTTGAGCTGCAGTCAATGTGTAGTTAGTAGTGGTAGTTGGATTAAATGTATATCCACTAAATTCGTCACCAGAAATGAATGTTGCTGGAGTCCAAGTTAACGTGTCATAGCTCCCAAAACCAGTTAGAGATATAACCGAAGTGGTATCACCAGAACAAATTGTAGTTGTAGTTTCGCTTAAGGAAATTGGTGGTGCAGGTGTAATTGTGGCTACCACAGGTGTTAAAAGGGAACGACAGATGTTAGAAAACTTCCAGTTGTAGGCATACATGTAAAAAGTATTGTCAAAACTATTCCCATTTAAAGAAGCCACAGCAGAAGAGTATGGATAAGAAGCATTGTCTGCATTTATAATAAAACCAGACGCTGGAACGACATCAAAACTTAAAACATAACTGCCAGGAATTAAATTGACCCCAAGTGGTATAGTTTGAGGTGTAGCACCACCGCTCACAGTAGTAGTAAATGAATAGGAACCAATAATCGTATTGATGGCATTTTTAACCGTTATTGCTCCCGTTTGTCCAGCCGCAAGTGGAAAAACATCGATAGATAATAAATCTGTAAGCGTTGTAACATTAAAATTGAAAAACAAAAGTTCGTTTTCTGAGGCCAAAGCACCACCTTGAGCTATTGGTGAACTTGGTCCCATCGTAATAAGACCAGCGGATGATTTGGATTGAGCATAATAGGTTGTAGTAGAAGCCAAGTTGGGGGTTGTAAAGGAATTTCCAGTAGCAATAAGATTTGTGCCTGCTGCATCAGAATACCATTCAATACTACCTCCTGGATTTGGCGTAGCTTGAAGCACAGTAGAACCTCCACCACAAAGACTTCCTGAAATTACTGGAATCGTTGTTGGCAAAGCACAATTGGTACTGAAACTCTCTGTCAAACTCCATATACTTTGATCAGTAGGGGAACAATTACCTCTTACCCATATATAATAGAGGGTAGCAGAATTCAATCCCGACAGTGAAGCAGTAGTTACTCCAGGACCAACAGCTCCTGTTGGAATTTGAGTGGGATTGGGTATTACAGATGAAGTACTTACATAATACTGGTAACCGTTTGTAGCAGGTGGAACAGACTCAACCCAAGTAATTGTTGCTGTATTCGCTCCAACAGAAGTAATAGTTATATCGGTTGGTTCAAAACATGTTGGAGAAACAATTACACTAATATCATCAACTATTATTTTACTTTGACCTGAAAAACTATACGCCTCAAAACCAACATAATACACATCTGTAATAAAAGCGGTAAAGTCTACTGTAGCCGTTTGATAAACCGTGTTAATAATACCTGGTAAATTTAAAATGGTTAAGTTCATTGTAGTAACTGAAGGTCCAGAACCTAAACGAATTCTTAAATTCTCAGAAAATAAACCTGCACTTTCTGTATTGTACTTAAAACGCAAACGGTAGGTTACTCCAGCAGTAAGTTGTAATCCTGGGGTAAAAAACCAGTCGTCTGAGTCAGCAGCAGTATTGGTATTTATATGAATTGAATTTGGCGCTGAGGAGGACAAAGTATTCTTAACTTGCCAAAAAGAAGCATCACCATTATCATTTGTAATAGTAGAACATAGTGGAACGGCATTTACGGCTGTGGTATCAAAGTTTTGAAAATAAGGAATAGAAAATGAGCCACAAAGTGTAGTTACTGACAAGGTTGCACTATAAAAAAAACAACCACTTCCAACAGCTCTAACCCTTATAAAATAGTTTGTAACAGCGTTTAAACCAGAAACATTAATACTAGTCAACCCTGCAGTAGTAATATTATTATAGGATGGTAAAATGGCAGTAAAAGTATTGGTGGTAGAAACATCAACTCGATAATCAGTAGCACCAGCAACAGCACTCCAATTTACAGTAAATGAATTTCCTGCAAGAGCGGACGTGTTTAACCCAGTTGGAGCTGCAACACAAGTCGTATTGGAGGCAGTTAATATCCCTGTTAACCTATAAAATGGTCCACCAAGGCACCCAGAATTGTATGGAATAACCCAATAAAAATATGTAGTATTTGGGGCTAAACCTGTTTGATTGAAAGTAGTAACTGCTGTGTTGCTCACAACGGTGTAGGTTCCAGCTATAACATTTCCATTGCTCCAATAGGTTCTATTTGGAATTTGTATCGCTGTAGGTGGCGTATTTACTGTACTTCGTAAAATTAAATAGTTTGTTGGTGCTGGAATTGCAGCCGTAAAAGAGTTACCTACAAAACTTGTAGCAGTTACATTGGTCCCACCGATAAGCAATCCGGAAGGGCTTGCTGTAGGTGTAGTACAAGCTAAAGGTGGTGTAAACGTGTATAGTAAACCATTATTAGGAAACTCATTGGCACTGGTCCTAGCAGTACTATTGTTTGCGGTACCCTCTATAGTTCTGGAAGCCCAAGAGAAACCGACATTTGCTCCAGTTTGCCATCTATTTTTAATATCGGCTTGTAAAAAAACATCTGAAACACCCCTAAGTCCAACCTGAACATTAATGGCTGAAGCGCCAGTTGGAGCACATGAACCATAAGAAAATTGAACCGTGTTAGTCGTTTCATTCAACCGTATCTGAAAATTAAAATTACCTGTAGTTGTTTTTCTAACAGCATTTGACCATTGGACAACAAAGGTTCTATTGGGAGCAAAACCTATAGTACTGTAAACAATAGTTGAACTACCTGTTAAATCCACACCCAAAGCACTAATAGAACCACCACCAGTATAGGGTGTAGCAATACTCAAAGGGAAATAATTAGCAGGTGTAGGTTGAGAGGCGAAGGTCAAAAAACCATTTGGACTTATAAAACATTGATTGTGAGTAACACCATCATAAACAAAATTGAATCCTATAGGAGCTTGTACAGCAGAGCCGGCAACATGATCATCCCAGGGTGCAGTATAGGCCACTGTAGATGTTGATAATGGGACATAACCAGAAATGGCTTCCGAAAATCCATAAGTGTTAACTTGTGCTACTCCTATTTGACTACAAAACGCAAGAATAAAAATGAAAAAAATCCAATTTTTCTTAAAATACATACTCCTAATTTTTTACTAAAATGCAAAACAATAGTTATGAATTCATTTAATGTGATAATTTACTTATCCTTTGAAAATAAATAATTTAAATGATAGAGATTCTATTAATTCAACTCGTAAAAATACATTTTTTAAAAAAATACAATTCACATTTAATAGATATTTTTAAAAAATCGACAAAACCTATAAAAAAATCGACGACTAAAATGTATTTATCTTATATTCTTATTTTTAATTTATAAAATTAAATGTTCAAAGTGCAAAATAGCAAGTTCACAGAAAATTAGGTATAACGGCTAGCTGTAAAAAAACAAAAATGTACCGCTAAATCATCCTCAACCATTAAGAAACTGAACACAAAATCATATGAATAGTAAACAAATTATATAGACTTTTATAACCAATGGTAAAATAGTATTGGCTGTTATTGCTCATTATAGATACCGCATGGCTATAAGTTTGCAAAGGAACTTGCTGTAATATTATGCTTTAGAGTGGTTTGGTGTGAGGTTAAAATACCAATCCATTGTATCAGCGCATGAAAATCCGTTTCATCAGCGTTCAAAACTAAAAAAACCACATAGCGTTGTCGTCACACCAATTTTTAATTAACAAAACGCCAATTTTATTATTTAAAATAATATCGAGAAGCCAAATTAAAAAAAGGCAAGACGCGTCTCTTCGCGTGATTTTTAAAAACCAAAACGCTAGTTTTATTTTTTAAAAATAATGTCGAGAAGCCAAAAGAAAAAACCGTTCCAGCAGCATTGCAAATAACTTCGCATTTTTATGGATAAATCCGTGAAAATTTCTTCAATTATTCAAATCTGTGTTCCAAAAAGATAAAAAAACAGAAAATATTCTTAAAAAGAAAAATTCTTAACCTCTCTCTGAGCTTTTCGAAGGAATTTATTACTCTGAGGTTAAAATACCTAGCCATTGTATCAGTGCTTGAAAATCCGTTTCATTCCTGAAAACTGCGACTGTAAACTAAAAACTGACCACTGAGTACTAACTATACTGCTTCTCATAAT
>NZ_JBKCVI010000114.1:0-8705 GCF_046317795.1 Flavobacterium sp.
CCAAACATTGATATCATTATCATTACAATCAGTTGAATTACTAACGTATCCGTTAGGAGCAGTTTCAGCCAATGTTGAAGTAGCTAAATCTCCAAATCCATCTCCATCAAAATCTCTATAGAAAGTAAATAAGTCATTACTGAAATAGACATTGTCAATAAATATACGGAATGCTGAAGTATAATTCTGCTCTATTTTTAACCCGTAAATATCATTTAAGGCACCAGGATATGCTGTTAAAGGAACTCTTAATCTATTCCAACCAGCTGTAAGTGCGCCCGTATTATATAGTCTATCAGTTGGTGCTAACAGCACTAAAAACAAATTAGGTCTAGGGGTATCCAAATAAATATCAATATTTAAATGTGACATTCCAGTCCCAACAAGGTTCAAACGTCTTTCTCTATTGGTCGGTGGAGGATTACCTATATCTATTAATCCCATAAAACCTAGACCATCTATACGTAGCGCAGTATTTGCTCCGTTTGGAACTTCTGTTAACACTCTACCACCACCTGTAGACCAAAATGCTTGACCAAAATTATAGTTTGGAGCATTGGTATATACAGCTGGAGTTCCTGTATACATTGAAACAACTCTTGCTGGGTCTCTTGCTGGAAGTGACGGCGATGGAGTGGGATCAGGAAAATTAACTACTAATGTAGCTGAAGCAGAACCTGGACCAAAAGATCCTGGAACAGCAGCTTGAGTAGCTGTGATGGTAGTAGTACCACCACCAACAATAGTTACTATATTACCACTAAAAGTTACTATACCAGTAGGGTTAGCGCTATAGGTCCATGCACCAGAACTATTTGAAGTTGGATCCGTTAATGTAAAAGGTGCATTACCTAATACTTGCGGACTTGTAACACTTAATGTTCCGATTGTTGGAGGGGCATCTGTAGGTGCTCTGTAGAAATAGATATTATCTAAATAGACCACCTTTACTGGTGCAGCAGCTCCAGTAGGATTATTTAAATCGAAAAAACTAACATTTCCTAGATTTAAACCTACATAATCTGATAAAGGAATATCAAAACTAGCCCAACCATTCAATGGAATGCTTGATACTACTTTTCTGTTTCCATTTATTTCAAACCAAAGTTGATTTTGATTTACAGTATATACATCAATATGCAAAGTTGTCATTGCCGCAATAGTCGTTGGTGCAAAAGCTAAACGAGCTAATGTAAAACCGTTAAATAATCTTGCGTTATTGTCAGAAATCGAAACATCTGTTCCTGCCTGCCATACTGCTCCAGAAGTTGGGGTATATGAATTACTATATAAAGATACCACATCCCATGCATTTCTTGCAGGTGGTGTTGGTGCTGGTGTACCCAAACTTACTACTAATGATGCAGTAGTTGTGGCTGAATTAAATAAACCATTGGCAGCTTGCGTTGCCGTAATGGTTGCAGTTCCTGGACCCACGATTGTTACGGTGCTGCCACTAATTGTAGCAATACCTGTAGGAGGGTTAATAGTATAGGTAAAAGCACCAGCACTGTCAGATATCGGAGCAGTTAAAGAAAAAGGAGCATCCCCTGTTACTTTAGCAGGAACAGTAAAGGTGCCTAAGGTAGGTGTTACTAAAACATTAAAAGTAGCGGTAATACTTCCACTATTAAAATTACCTGCAGCAGCTTGTGTAGCCGTAATGGTACATGAACCACCAGTACCAACTTGAATTTGATTGTCATTAACAATCTGTCCAATGGCATTGTTACTACTTGAATAACTCCAAGCACCAGTACTATTTGATGTTGGTGGTGTTATAGTAAAAGTCGCATCTCCAGGTGCTTTGGTTGGAATTGAAAAAGCAGTGATTGTTGGATTGGCAGTTCCATTGAAAAAGTAGACGTTATCGATATAAATTTGTCGAGGTGTACCACCACTTTGTTCAAATTTGATTCCATTGATATTATTCAATGCACCAGGATAGGTTGTCAATGGAATATCAAAAGAATTCCATCCTGTAGCTAGCGGTCCGATTGAAAAGTTTCTGTCAGTCGGAGCCAATAGATTTAATATCATAGACGTCATAGGTGTATTAACATAAATATCCACATGAAGAAAGTTCATTCCCACTACACTGAAATTTGCGCCGTTCGTAACCAAACCAAAGAAACCTAAATTGTTAACTTGGATACAAGTATTGGTGCCGTTTGCAAAATTAAAATTAGAATTGGTTGAACCCGTTGACCAACTTGCTTGAACTGCAGTTGTGCCATTCGCATAAGTTGTGGGAGTACCGGTATACATAGAAACTACATCAATTGCATTTCTAGCTGGAGGAATTGGTGATGGGCCTGGAGCAGGGAAATTTACAACTAAAGTTGCAGATGCAGATCCTGAGCCAAATACACCAGGTACTGCTGCTTGAGTAGCTGTAATAGTCGTTGTTCCGCCACTAATTATAGTTGCAGTATTTCCAGAAAATGTTACTACACCCGCTGGGCTACTTGAATAAGTCCATGCACCGCTACTATTGGATGTAGGGTTTGTTAATGTAAAGGGATCATTGCCAAACACTTGTGGTGTTGGCACTGTCAACGCTCCAATAGTAGGAGGTTGATCTGTTGCTGGTCTATAAAAATAGATATTATCTAAATAGACCACCTTTACTGGCGCAGCAGCTCCTGTAGGATTGTTTAAATCGAAAAAACTAACATTTCCTAAATTTAATCCAACATAATCTGATAATGGAATATCAAAACTAGCCCAACCATTCAAAGGAATGCTCGACACTACTTTTCTATTTCCATTGATTTCAAACCAAAGGGCATTCTGATTTAAAGTATATACATCGATGTGCAATGTTGTCATTGCTGCAATAGTCGTTGGCGCAAAAGCTAACCTTGCTAACGTAAAGCCGTTAAATAATCTTGCGTTATTTCCAGATATAGAAACATCTACTCCATTTTGCCAAGTTGCTCCACTTGTAGGGGTATATGAACCACTATATAAAGAAACTACATCCCATGAGTTTCTCGCTGGTGGTGTTGGTGCTGGAGTGGCAGGAAGTGGAACCGTTACAACAAAATTAGCAGTCGTCGAACCAGAACTATAAGTACCATCTGCCACTTGACTGGCTGTAATAATTGTTGTACCTGCTCCTACAATAGTGATAAGACCAGAAGTAATATTTACAGTTGCAACAGCAGTATTACTACTAGAATAAGTAAATGGACTTATATTATTAGAAGTTGGGGCAGTTAATGTAAATGCAGCGTCAGTAGTCAATTTAGATGGAATTGTAAATGCCCCATAAGTTGGCGCTTCAAGACATGGACTACATGTACCGCCACAATCAATACCAGTTTCAGTTCCATCTTGGATAAAATTAGTACATTGAGTTGCAGTTCCTGCCACCAAAGTTACATCATCAATGAATACAGCAGATGTACTACCTGTTCCAGCAACGTGAAAATTAACCTGTACATTGTTGTTAGTAGACGTCGCATTGAAAGTATACGTATATACAGTCATAGTAGTTGTTAAGGCCACAGCATTATTTCTGAATTGATCAGACCATATATTGGTATTCTGAATATTTACAGACATATTTCTGTTAGCAGCGGCACGTGCTCTAAAAGTAAGGGTGTACGTAGCACCACCAGTTAGTGACTTACCTGTTTGTTTGAGCTCATTGTCCCAAGGATTTCCACCTGCAGCCGTATTGGGAAAGGCAGCTTCTCCTCCAGTAAATGTTCCGGGTCCGTTAATAACCCAGCCGGAACCACCGCTTGTAAAATATGAATTGGATATCATATTTTGTGATTGTCCTAATGAAAAAGTCAATAGGAAAAAAAGTAATAGTAATTTTTTCATAAATGTTTAAATATTTGTTGTTAATAGTTTGACTTTTAGTAGGATTTCAAATTTATAGCGTTAAGTTTGAAAAATGATAGCAATCCTAGTCTATAAAAACTATACAAAAAATGAGAAAAGAAAAAAAATAGTAAAAACTCAATAAGCGCAAACGTTGTAGTATAAAAGCAGTTTTAAAAAGCCACCGCAAGGCAACAAACAAATTTAGGAATCAAATCAAATGTTGTAGTAATGTTGTGTTCTTTTTACCTTAAAAACGTAAAAGGAACTAGAAAATAAGAACTAAGAAATGATAAATTCTAATTATTTTTGATTAAAAAAATACAAATCAAAAAAATAGTTTTAATTTTTTAAACATTTAGTAAAAAAAAAAAATACAGTTCCACCGACATAACTGCAATTTACATTTTTTGTCCTTTTCAAATAATTGTCGAGTTTGCTGTATAACCTTTTTATAAACCTTTCTAATATTAGAAAAATCCATGCAAATTTCTCCAACCTGCCGGTTTACCAGCCCTAGGCATGGGAGGCAGGGCTGTGTTCCTACACATAAAATAGCGAAAAAACTATAAACTTTAAATGAAACTTCGAGCTCCCGAGAATTCGGCAAGCGAGTAATCTTATCTTATTTTACCTGAAATCAAGGAGCGATTAGGATGTAAATCTAATTGAACTTGGCATAAAAATTATCGTCCCCTTTTTGGTTAAAAAACTTCTCTCAAACAAAAGAATGCATCAAAACATTTAAACTCCAAAAAAACTGAAATAGAATACAGAAGTAATGACTACTATTCTAGCGTGATTCAATTACAATTTAAAAGAAAAACCATCAAATTATTGCCCAATAACAATCCAATCAGTTCCATCACTTTGAACCATAAATCTTTGATTTTGTTGAAGAGTGTTAATCAATGTATTGCCAACATCATTATAAATAACCCCACCTGAAGTAGAAAATACTTTATTTGTAATACCATTACTTCCAATAATAATAAATATCTTTCCTAGATTGCCAACAGCATTAGGAAGTCTGACTTCGGAAACACCGCCAAAAACACGCACAGTATATTCTGTTAAAGATACCGCATAAATTCCCGTAGCTGCTCCTGTAGTTACATAAGATTTAACATTACTATCAACCCAAGTTCCGTTGCCAGTTCCATCACTTCGCAAAATATAATTGGCTGTCGCACCAGTCGTCATTTGAAAGTTAGTTGTCGATGTAGTTCCCGCAACAGTAACCGTAGTCCCGTTATCCGTAACAATCCCATCAACAAGTGTAGTACCATTCCATTTAGGCATTCTATTAACAGTAGCAGACGATACCTGTGGGTCAGTTTCAACAGTAGCAGCCGAAACCCAACTCGTGGCTCCAGCACCATTAGTCTGCAGTACTTGACCAACTGTACCTCTCACATTGGGCAAAGCATAACCGTTTGCACCTCCAGGATTATTAACTTGTAAGGTACCGTTTACTCGAAGGATATTGGTATCAAACTCGCCATAAACCAAAGCATTACTGGCATCAGCATTGGTATTTTCTATATACAATTTATTACTACTTGTTCCTGCTTCGGCACTACCAGCTGCGTTACCTATAAAGATATTATCATTACCAGTTGTGGTAGCACTACCGGCAAAAGCGCCAATTGCGGTATTTCTCGTATTGTTGCCAGAAGCATTAACCAAAGCATTGGAACCTATGGCTACCGTTCTAGTAAATGTAGCTGTCTGACTCAAAGAATTGTAACCAATCGCAACATTATCTTGAGAAGCAGCAACATTAGTTCTTGATAAGGCACCAGCACCAATAGCTGTATTAAATTGAGATGTAGCAACGGATGCATTTAAAGCATTAAACCCAACAGCAGTATTGCCAATTCCACCGTTGAGTGTGGCTAAAGCACCACTACCAACCGCAGTATTTTGATTACCGCCACCAGAATTAAACGTATTTACTGCCAACGCATTAAAACCTATAGCTGTATTATCATTTGGTGAATCATTGGCTGCCAAAGCATTGGTTCCAAATGCTGTATTTCTGATACCTGATAAGGTAGGAGCAGATAAAGTACTCAAACCATAAGCAACATTAGAAGCCCCAATAAAACCAGCGGCGGTATTATTTCTTTTAAAGGAAACATCAAAATTATCAAGTGTTCCCATAAAAGTACCTGTAGCTCCAACAGTATTTCCTGTGGTTAACCAACCCGTTGCTGTACCTGTACTAAATCTAACCCAGCTAGTCCCATTCCAAAAGTAAAACCCTGGTGTTACAGCATTAACACCAGCACCAACAGTATTTGTATTGTATATAATTTCAGAAGTTTGGATAGTGGTAACGGGTGACGAAGAATTTGCCCCTATTAATAAATTCACTCTTGGAATCAATAAACCATTATTTGTTGAAACAATATCTAAAGCCGCTTGTGGAGCTAAAACATTTACACCAAGAGTTCTTGTAGTGTTTACTCCAGAAGTAAGTGCACCAGCCATAGTACCAAATAATGTGTTTCCAATATTCAATTGGTCACTTCCCCCTATAACAGGTGCAACAGTATTGGCACCTAACATGATGTTATTGGAACCTGTTGTTAAAGTTAAACCAGCATCAAAACCTAAAGCAACATTATTAGAGCCAGTACTAGCATTTAATGCCCTATATCCAATGGCACTATTGCCAGTTCCAGACGCGTTATTTCTCAAAGATGAAAAACCTACTGCAGTATTATTATCGGCATTTGAAGAAGTTAATGCCTGTCTTCCAATGGCAACATTATTAATACCAATAGAATTTGAAAATAAAGTTCCTGAACCAACGGCAGTATTGGCGATACCAGTAGTATTAGAAAACAAAGCAAATTCGCCAATACCTGTATTTAATCTGCCCGAAGTTAATCCAGGCATTACGTTTACTCCAAAAGCAGTGTTTCTTACTCCCGATTGTGTTGCAAAATTTAAGGTTGGATTTAATAACGAATTAGCTCCAAATGAAGTGTTTCCATTAATAAAATCAAATGACACGTCATAAACTGGATTCCCAATAAAACCTGCTCTTATATTATTTCTTCTAAAAACCAAATCAATATCATCCGTAGTGCCCAAAAAATTAGTAGCCGCTGTTGTACCTGCATTCCCCGTCAAAGCCCAGCTCGCAGTAGCATTTCCAGTAGCAAGTCTAATCCACAAAGCACCATCCCAATAATAGTAACCTGGCGTAACTTGATTAATTCCAACACCAGAAGTAGCGGTATTATAAACCAACTCAGAAACAGTGGGAGTAATAACAGTAGCAACGTTGGTTGCTGATAATGAAATCCTAGGGATTAATAATCCATCATCTGTCGAAACTACATCCAACGAACCATTAGGAGACGTTGTCCCAATACCCACTTGTGCCGATAAACTACAAGTAAAAAACAAAAGAAAAGTGGTAAATAAATATAACTTCATAATAGTGATATTACAGTTGTAAAAAAAAATGTGTCGTATTTTTTTTGAGTAAAACAAAAAACAATAATTGCAATGTAGTAAAATAACAAATTATTTCACTGATTATTAATTCAATCATATAAAATAACTATACATGTATTAGTAAAAAATAAATTGGCTGCTTCTTTCGCAACATTATATATATTATAGCACTTAAAAGCTACAACTTAAATTTATAAATAACTTATCATTACATTTAAAGAACGGTTGTAGAGGCAATGTAAAGGTCTACTTATAAATAGTATTCTTAATTTTTTTAAATAAAATTAAATTTTTCATATCAATAAAGGTAAAAAAGTAGTACTCATGCAAAAAAAATAAAAAAAATCGATATAAAGTATCTTATGAATCAAGTACTTTTCATTAATACAAAAATAATTACTGAATAAAAAATCCGTTAAAATCTATGCAATCTGTGGCTAAAAACCCTCGTGAAACCCTGACTGCCGGTTTACCTGCCTTATGCATGGCAGGCAGGTTTGTAGTTAAACCCAAATAAAAGCCACAGATTACCACAGATTAAACGGATTAAAAAAAAACACCTAAATGATTAAAAACTTCGCGAAACTTGAAGAAAAAATAAAATCTGTACAATCCCTGGCAAAAAAACTTCATGCTACTTTGTGCAACCTCTACAAAATACCTTCGTGCAACCCTGACTGCCGGTTTACCTGCCTTAGGCATGGCAGGCAGGTTTGTGCAACAAAAAACATCAAACCAAAATCCAATAAAAAATCCCCATCTCGTTAACAAACGAGACAGGGATTTTAGTACTATTTAGTCTTAATACTTAATACTTAATACTTAATACTCCAGTCTATCATCTCCCAACTCCGTACTTCATACTCCGTACTTCGTATTTCGATTATCGTTTCACTACTCTAACCGTTCTCGTTTCCTCGCCTTGGGTTACAGTAACATTGTAAACCCCACTTGGATAACGATCTCCGATAGTCATAGTCTCTAATTCATTAACTTGAGCTGTATGTTGCTCAATCAATCTTCCTACCATATCGTATACTTTGATAGCAATTGGTGTGCTGTCTACAGAAGTAGTAACATCTATATTAAAACCACTTGCAAACGGGTTTGGATAAGCAATAGCACCAAACGCTACTTGAGCTCTTCTGGCTACAAATGTAGAGATGTCACAACCTCTTCCTTCTGGTCCAAACTCGCCACCCAATTGTACCGATACCGTTACTACGTAGTTCTTGTTAACTGTAGCACCTGTGAACATGCTCAAGGTAAAGTTAGCTACGGTTCTATTGATAGGTGTACCTACTTGTACCAAATTCTCATCTACTTGTTCAAACAATGATACTCTGTAAATAGTGGCACCTGAAACAGGAACTATCGTTAACGATTGATTTAAT
>NZ_JBKCVI010000115.1:0-18520 GCF_046317795.1 Flavobacterium sp.
GTAAAACCGAAAAGAATCCGTTGTTCTCTATGAAACAACTGAAAGAGTTACTGATCAATAAATCGATTTAATCAACAAAGAAGCTTATCCATCTGAAGACACAATTGGTGATTTTACTAAAAATGACACTATTCTTATTCAATCACCGGAGTTTGGTGTCATCATTAGACATGCCGTTCAACAAAAATCAAAAGGATTAAACGAACTCAATCAATTGTTAGAACAAAGTTATAAAGCATTGGAATTTGACCTTAAAAGAAGTAGTACTCATCGAAATTTTCCTGGAGCTTGTTTTCATATTTACAAAGGCAATCTTTACATTGATAAATCCTGTGATTATAATAGTGACGCCATGGTTAAAAAAATGGTTTTCATGTTTAACAACCCAAATGGTTTTATTATTGATAATGGAAATTTTATAGTTTCCGAATACAATCCAGAAGATCCAATAGAATTGGATGAGCATTACAATAACAATTTCAAATTAGTTACAAAACTCACTGACGATTGGAAATTTTATGAAAAGTAAATAACTTAAATCAACTTGAAAATCCATTTAACAAACCATTTTAAACTTTTAAACTAAAAACCTATCTTTGCACCTTTAATTCGAAACACTCATAATGAACAAACTTTTAATAGTAGGAACCGTAGCTTTTGACGCCATCGAAACACCCTTCGGAAAAACAGATAAAATTCTAGGCGGTGCAGCAACATTTATTGGACTTTCGGCTTCGCATTTCAATCTGCAATCAGCAATTGTTTCTGTAGTTGGGGATGATTTTCCACAGGAATATTTAGATTTATTGACCGCTAGAAATATATATATTTCAGGTCTTGAAATTGTAAAAGGCGGAAAAACCTTCTTTTGGAGCGGCAAATACCACAACGATTTGAACTCTCGCGATACCCTAATTACAGAACTAAATGTGTTAGCAGATTTTAACCCAGTAGTTCCCCAAAATTTCACCAATGCTGATGTAGTGATGTTAGGCAACCTGCATCCATTAGTTCAAAGTTCGGTTTTAGACCAAATGACTTCAACACCAAAATTAGTAGTTTTGGACACCATGAATTTTTGGATGGATTGTGCGTTACCCGAATTATTAGCGGTAATAAAACGTGTTGATGTAATCACCATTAACGATGAGGAAGCGCGTCAATTATCAGGAGAATATTCTTTGGTAAAAGCGGCTGCAAAAATCCATTCTATGGGTCCAAAATATGTAGTAATTAAAAAAGGTGAACACGGTGCATTATTATTCCACAACAAAGAAGTGTTTTTTGCACCAGCTTTACCTTTGGAAGAAGTTTTTGATCCAACTGGCGCAGGCGATACTTTCGCAGGAGGATTTGCTGGTTTTATTACGCAAAGCGAAAACATCTCGTTTGAGAATATGAAAAGTGCTATTATTCATGGTTCTAACTTGGCTTCGTTCTGCGTAGAGAAATTTGGAACCGAAAGAATGCTTTCACTAACAAAAGAAGAAGTGCAAGAGCGATTGAAACAATTCAAAGCGTTAACACAATTTGAAATAGAATTACAATAAATTTACGCCTCGAATTTTAGCTCCGCTCTGTTCGCCTTTCAGGGCTCGGGTCGGGGCATTTTTATTTTAAAAATAACCGCAAATTCGCAAATTATTTTTTTAAATCGATTGAAATAAAATTCGTGAATTCGCGGTTAATATAAACACATAACTAACAACTACAATCCAATGAGCGACGCATTAAAACACGAATGTGGAATAGCCCTTTTACGATTAAAAAAACCGTTGGAATTCTACAAAGAAAAATACGGTACGGCTTTTTACGGCATACAAAAAATGTATCTGCTGATGGAGAAGCAACACAACCGCGGACAAGACGGAGCAGGTTTTGCCTCTATCAAATTGGATGTTGCGCAAGGTGAAAGATATATCAGTCGTGTGCGCTCCAATAAATCGCAAGCTATTCAAGATGTTTTTGCTCAAATCAATGAGCGAATTAACGATGAATTAAATTCACATCCAGAATATCAAGATAATGTGAGTTTACAAAAAGCAAATATACCCTACATAGGCGAATTGTTTTTAGGCCATGTTCGCTATGGAACTTTTGGAAAAAACAGTTTGGAAAGCGTTCATCCATTTTTACGTCAAAACAATTGGATGCATCGAAATTTAATTTTAGCTGGCAATTTTAACATGACCAATGTAACGGAACTTTTCAATAGTTTAGTGGAATTGGGTCAACATCCAAAAGAAATGGCGGATACCGTGACGGTAATGGAAAAAATAGGTCATTTTCTTGATGATGAAGTTACTGATTTGTACCAAGAATGTAAAAATAATGGGTTGTCAAAAAGAGAAGCTTCACCTGTTATTGCAGAGAAATTAGACCTTGCAAAGATTTTAAAACGCGCTTCCAAAGGTTGGGATGGCGGCTATGCCATGGCTGGACTTTTAGGTCATGGTGATGCTTTTGTATTTCGTGATCCAGCTGGAATTCGCCCAGCTTATTTTTATGAAGACGATGAAATTATAGTTGTCGCTTCCGAAAGACCCGTAATTCAAACAGTTTTTAATGTTGCTTTTGACAAAGTGCAAGAATTACAACCTGGAAATGCTTTAATTATCAAAAAAAATGGCACTGTTTCTCAACAAGAAATTATTACTCCAACTATCAAAAAAGCATGTTCCTTTGAACGTATTTATTTTTCTAGAGGAAGCGATGCCGAAATTTATCAGGAACGAAAAGAATTGGGAAAATTAATTTTGCCAGCAGTCCTTCAGGCAATTGAAAATGATACAGATAATACTGTTTTTTCATTTATTCCAAACACAGCTGAAACTTCTTTCTATGGAATGATTGAAGCGGCTAATGATTTTTTAAACCAAAGAAAAAATCAATTTATTTTAAACAATAGAAAAGTTCTTACCAAAGAAAAATTAGAAGAAATACTATCAGTAAAAATTAGAACCGAAAAGATTGCTATAAAAGATGCTAAGCTTAGAACGTTCATAACCGAAGACAGTAGTCGTGATGATTTAGTGGCACATGTATATGATGTGACCTATGGTGTAATTAAACCAACCGATAATTTAGTCATCATTGACGATAGTATTGTACGCGGAACTACTTTGAAAAAAAGTATTCTTAAAATGATGGATCGACTAAATCCTAAACGGATTGTTGTTGTCTCGTCTGCACCACAAATTCGTTATCCCGATTGTTATGGAATTGATATGGCAAAACTGGAAGGTTTAATTGCTTTTCAAGCAGCAATTGAATTATTGAAAGAAAGAAATTCATATCACATTGTTGATAATGTTTACAAGAAATGTAAATCTCAAGAAAATATAAAAGATGCAGACGTTGTGAATTATGTAACCGAAATTTATGCCCCTTTTTCTGATTCCGAGATATCTAATAAAATTGCTCAATTATTGCACCCAGAAGACATTAATGCCGAAGTAAAAATTATTTTCCAAACGGTAGAAAATTTACATATTGCTTGTCCAAAAAATTTAGGCGATTGGTACTTTACCGGCGACTATCCCACTCCGGGAGGAAATAGAGTTGTAAATAAGGCGTTTATGAATTTCTACGAAGGAAAAGATACTCGAGCTTACTAAAAATTTAACATTTTTTGTCTTTTAACGATTATTGATGCCGTTCATCTAAAATATTTGTTTGTGCTATATCAATACCATTACATTTGACCTTACCATAGCATTAGTAGGTTAAGTTTATGGTAGATTTGGGGCAAAAAAGGTGAAAAGAAATTTTCACCTTTTTTATTTTTATTGACTTAAAAATCAACAAAAAAGTAAGTTTCACCATCATTTGACCCTCATTCCAATATATTTTTGTTAAAATTTAACATTTTTTAAAATGTTATGAGTAAATTTGCTCTACCATTATATTTAATGTAAGTTAAGTTTATGGTAGATTTGGGGCAAACAGGTGGAAGCAATTCCGCCTGTTTATTTTTTTTTTCTTTCTAAATAAAAAAACCGATTGCTATCACAACCGGTTTTTTACTCTTTTAAAATAAAATTTATTTTTCAATTGCATACAATCGAGCAACTTCAGTCCAATTGATAACATTAAAGAAAGCTTCAATATAATCAGGACGACGATTTTGATAATTCAAATAATAGGCATGTTCCCAAACATCCATTCCAAGGATTGGAAAACCTCCACAAGCAGTATCAGGCATTAATGGATTATCTTGGTTTGGCGTTGAACAAACTTCTACTTTTCCGCCTTTGTGAACACATAACCAAGCCCAACCTGAACCAAAACGAGTTGCACCTGCTTTTGCAAACTGCGCTTTAAATTCATCAAACGAACCAAAAGCAGCATCGATAGCTTGTGCTAATTCTCCTGTTGGTTTTCCGCCAGCATTCGGAGCCATAATTCTCCAAAATAAATTGTGATTGTAAAATCCACCACCATTATTTCTAACGGCCATGTTTTTCATATCTAAATTAATTAGAATATTTTCTATTGATTTCCCTTCCATATCTGTTCCTGCAATGGCAGCATTCAGATTGGTGGTGTAAGCATTATGATGTTTTGAATGATGAATTTCCATCGTTCTGGCATCAATATGTGGTTCTAACGCGTCGTATGCGTAAGTTAATTGTGGTAATTCAAAAGCCATGATATTTTTATTTTAGTTACTATTAAATTGAATTCAAATTTATACATTTAACTTCGTAAAAAGAAATACTATTTTTATATAATTCTATTAAAAAAAACAATGTTACGCTAAATGAGTTTTAACCTTCAACCAATTAATTTAAAAAACGAGATAATTCAGTTAATTCCACTTCAAGAAACTGATTTTTCAGCATTATATAAAGTTGCTTCTGACCCATTGGTTTGGGAGCAACATCCTAACAAATTACGTTATCAACGCGATGTTTTTCAGAATTATTTTGAAGGGGCTATGCTATCCAAAGGGGCGTTTTTAATTCGCGACACCAAAACCAATGAAGTTATTGGCTGTAGTCGTTATTATGATTTTAATGAAAATGAAAACTCTACCGAGACTTCGGTATTAATTGGCTATACTTTTATTGGAAGAAATTTTTGGGGTAAAGGGTATAACAAAGCGTTGAAAAAACTAATGCTGGATTATGCTTTTCAATTTGTGGAGAAAGTGTATTTTCATATAGGAGCACACAATTACCGTTCTCAAAAAGCCATTGAAAAAATTGGTGCCGTGAAAGTCGATGAGTTTGAAGTCGAATATTATGGCGAAGAAAGTAAATTGAATTTTGTTTATCTAATAACTAAACCCTAATGCAAAAAACCGCTTTCTCTATTTACGACGCTTCTGCTGGTTCTGGAAAAACTTACACATTGGTAAAAGAATATTTAAAAATTATTCTTTTATCAAAAAAAACAGATGCTTATCGCAATATTCTAGCCATTACGTTTACCAACAAAGCGGTGCACGAAATGAAAAGTCGTGTGGTGGAAAGTTTATCTGAATTCGCCAAAGACAACCCTAGCGAAAAAGCGCTACAACTGATGAAGAGCATTCAGATTGAAACCGGATTGAGTTTGCTAAGCATTACCGAAAAAGCTAAAAGTATTATCAAAAACTTAATCCATAATTACACTTCTTTCGACATTTCAACTATTGATAAATTTACACACAAAGTAATTCGAGCTTTTGCACATGATTTAGGATTGCCAATAACTTTTGATGTTTCACTCGATTCCGAAAACCTTTTGACAGAGGCCGTTGATGCTATCATTGCCGAAGCTGGAAACGATGAAATCTTAACCAAATTACTAGTAGATTTCACAATGGAAAAAACCGATGACGATAAATCATGGGATATTTCCAAAGAAATTATGGAAACCGGTAAATTAATCCTTAACGAAAATAATCGTGAAGAAATTACTCATTTTAATGACAAAACCATTATCGAATTTGTTGAAATCAAAAATAAACTCACGGAACTTTGCATACAACTCGAGGAAGAATGTGCCAATTTAGCAATTGAAGCACTAACATTAATTGAAAATAAAGGAATTGACCTCAAGTCGTTTTCTGGTGGATTTTTTCCGAAGCATTTGATTAGCATTCAAGAGAAAAAATTCAATCCAAAGAATAAAACCTATCATGAATTTGAAGATATAAAAATCAATAAAACAGCAAAAGATACCGCTATCATTGAAAGTATAATTCCTAATTTGCTTGATATAGTGAATTCCGTTTACACTAAAATGGAAAAGAAAAATTTTTATGACGCTTTTCTAAAAAACATAACGCCACTTTCATTACTCAATACTTTAAACAATGAATTGAATAAAATTCAAAAAGAACAGGGAATTTTATCCATCACGGAATTCAACAAACTTATTTTTGAACAAATTCAAAACCAACCTGCTCCTTTTATTTATGAACGTTTAGGCGAAAAATACCGTCATTTTTTTATTGACGAATTCCAAGATACCTCTGAAATGCAGTGGCAAAACTTGATTCCACTGATAGACAATTCCCTTTCAAGCGAAGATTTGAATGGCGAACGAGGTTCGTTGATGATTGTTGGCGACCCAAAACAATCCATTTACCGATGGCGCGGCGGAAAAGCTGAACAGTTTATCGAATTGAGCAAAGACAAAAATCCATTTGCCAATCCAGATAAAAAATTATTCTCATTAGAAAGAAATTATCGAAGTTATTCACAAGTTATAGAATTCAATAATGATTTTTTTAAATTTTTATCAAACGAATTTGAAAATGACAGTTACAAAGATTTATACGCCAATCATAGCCATCAAAAATTCAATGATAAAAAAGGCGGGTATGTCACTATTTCTTTTCTAAAAAAAGAGGAAAAACCAGAATACAATTCCGAAGAAACAGAGGAAGAAAATTTGGAAACAAACGAATTATTTCTAGAGGCAACTCTCAAAACTATTGAAAAAATAAAGGAGAAAGGCTTTACCAATAAAGAAATTGCAATACTAACCCGAAAGAAAAAACAAGGAACTGCCATTGCCAATTTTTTAACCGAAAAGGGAATTCCCATTTTATCTTCCGAAAGTTTATTACTCGAATCCTCT
The DNA here is from genome assembly GCF_046317795.1 of Flavobacterium sp. Taxonomy (GTDB): domain Bacteria; phylum Bacteroidota; class Bacteroidia; order Flavobacteriales; family Flavobacteriaceae; genus Flavobacterium. The sequence continues at coordinate 7,075 of NZ_JBKCVI010000115.1, forward strand.
TCGGAGGTTAAGTTTATTGTTCATTTTTTATACTATCTAAAAAACAAAAGTGATTTAGAAGCCAAAGCACATTTTCTCTATTATTTAGCCCAAACGAATGCCAAAAAAACACCTATTCACGATTTTATTGCACAAGGCATGGAGCAAAAACAGGAAGTAGATTTTGTTCGCTGGCTTTCTAGTTTTGAATTTGAAATTTCCTTTGCTACTATTCGTAAAAAATCGCTTTATGAAGCAGTAGAAATTATAATTTCAAAACTTATACACTTTGATAATAGAAATGCTTATGTGCAGTATTTTCTTGATATTGTTTTAGAACGTGACTTGAAAAATCAAGCTGGCCTCTCTGATTTTTTGTCGTATTGGGAAACTCAAAAAGAGAAATTGAGCATTCCATCTCCCGAAGGCAATGATGCCATTCGAATTATGACCATTCACAAATCGAAAGGATTGGAATTTCCTGTGGTTATTTTTCCTTTTGCCAATGAAAATTATAGCAAAGGACCAAGAGAAAAAATTTGGATTAATGCCGATGAAGAAACGATGGGCTTACCAAAAGTATTAATTGATAAAAGCAGTAAAATAGAAAGTTTTGGAGAGGAAGCATCACAAACATATAATCAAAAAAAACAGGAAGATTTATTAGACAATATCAACATTCTATATGTTGCCTTGACAAGAGCGGAAAAACAGTTATATGTGATTTCACAAATGCAAGGAAAAAGCAAAACAACAGGAGAATATCCAAATAATATGGCCACACTTTTCATTAAATACTTGTTAAGTCAAAACGAATTTGATGAAAATAAATTATACTATGAATTTGGAACCAATGAAAAACTTTCTGTTGAAAAGATCATTTCAAAAAACACAAAAAACATAACGCAGTTAGAAGCTACTTTAAATCCAAATAACATAAAAATTGCACAACGAGAGAGTTTGATGTGGAATACAAACCAGCAAAAAGCAATTGAATATGGCAACATAGTTCATGAGATTTTGTCATTTGTCAAAACAGAAAACGATATTGATTTGGCATTAACAAAAGCGATCGAAAATGGGTTAATTATTTCATTGCAAAAAGAAGAAATAGAAAAAGCAATTCGTGAAATTGTAACACATCAAGAGCTTTCGGAGTTTTTCTCTGAAAAATATACCGTGCTCAATGAAAAAACCATCATTCAAAAAGATGGAGGTCTTGTAAAACCCGATAAAATGGTTATCACGAATAAAAATGAAATGTATTTACTCGATTATAAAACAGGTGAAATTCAAACAAAATACCAACAACAATTAGAAAATTACCAAAATGCCGTGGAGAAAATGGGTTTTAAAGTAACTAGAAAAGCATTAGTTTATATTGGAGAAACAATCAATGTTGTAAATTTGTAAACTTTTTAGAAGAAAATAGAGTAAAGATTTCATATAAACTTTGAACTCGAAACTCGAAACTCGAAACTCGAAACTCGAAACTTTAAACCAAACAAAATGTACGGAAAAATTCAACAACACCTTCAAAACGAATTAAACACCATTGAACAAAATGGAATTTTTAAAAAAGAACGCATCATCACTTCGCCACAAGGTGCAGAAATAACTGTGAACGGCAAAACAGTGCTAAATTTTTGTGCCAATAACTATTTGGGCTTATCCTCACATCCAGAAGTTATTCAAGCAGCCAAGGACACTTTAGATTCTCATGGTTTCGGAATGTCATCAGTACGTTTTATTTGTGGCACACAAGATATTCATAAAACATTAGAAAAAAAGATAGCTGATTTTTATGGAACGGAAGATACCATTTTATATGCTGCGGCTTTTGATGCTAATGGTGGTGTTTTCGAACCCTTATTAGGTGAGGAAGATTGTATCATTTCCGATAGTTTAAACCATGCTTCTATTATTGACGGCGTTAGACTTTGCAAAGCGGCTCGTTATCGTTATAACAATTCAGACATGGAAGATTTGGAACAACAATTAATTAAAGCTACAGAAGTTGGCCATCGTTTCAAATTAATTGTTACTGATGGTGTTTTCTCGATGGACGGATTAGTGGCGCCATTAGATAAAATTTGTGATTTAGCTGATAAATATGATGCTTTGGTAATGGTTGACGAATGTCATGCTGCTGGATTTATAGGCGCAACAGGAAAAGGAACGATGGAAGCCAAAGGAGTAATGGGAAGAGTTGACATTATCACAGGAACATTAGGAAAAGCGTTGGGTGGAGCTATGGGAGGTTATACCACTGCCAAAAAAGAAATTATTGAAATTTTACGTCAACGTTCTCGTCCCTATTTATTCTCTAATTCTTTAGCACCAGCAATTGTGGGTGCTTCAATAAAAGTTTTTGAACTTTTAGAAAAAGACACAACACTTAGAGATAAATTAGAATGGAACACTAATTATTTCAAAGAAGGTATGAAAAAGGCTGGTTTTGAAATTATTGATGGTGACTCAGCAATTGTTCCAGTAATGCTCTATGATGCTAAATTGTCTCAAATTATGGCAGATGAATTGTTGAAAAAAGGAATATATGTCATAGGATTCTTTTTCCCTGTAGTACCAAAAGACAAAGCTAGAATTAGAGTACAGCTTTCTGCAGCGCATTCAAGAGAGCATCTTGACAAAGCAATTTTGGCTTTTACAGAAGTTGGTAAAGCATTAAAAATTATTTAAATCATTATATTTTAACAAAATATTTTGATATTATAGTAAATCGTATTACTTTTGCCCCAAATAAATTTATATAACTAATCAAATCAAGTATGAAACATCTTAACAAATTATTAGTTGCTATGTTAATGTTAGCTGGTTTCAGCTCACAAGCTCAAGACAACAACAACCCTTGGGCAATATCCTTTGGGGTTAACGCAGTAGACACTAGAGTTAGTGCTGCATCAAAATTAGAAGATCAATTTTCTGAATTTTTCAATGCTAATGACAATTGGAACGTTCTACCTTCTTTATCATTTGTAAACGTATCAAGATACGTTGGAGACAATTTCTCTTTTGGAGTAACAGGATCTATTAATCGAATTGATAAATGGGTTCAACCTAGAGTTAACAATGCCGATTACACTGTTGTTAATCCTGGTGACTTAGACTATTACGGTGTTGATGCTGTGATAAATTATAGTTTGATGAACTTAATTAAATCTAAATCAATTGACCCATCTATTCACATTGGTGGAGGTTATACTTGGATAGGTGATGACATTAGTGCAGGAACATTAAATGGAGGTTTAGGTTTAACTTACTGGTTTAATGAATTTATTGGTTTATCCTACCGTGCTACATATAAACAATCTTTTGAAGATGTTCGTGAAGATATGCCATCTCACATGCAACATTTTGCTGGTCTTTCATTCAAATTTGGAGGTTCAGACAAAGATAATGATGGAATTTATGACAAAGACGATGCTTGTCCAGAAGTTCCTGGTTTAAAACAATTCAACGGTTGTCCTGATACTGACGGTGATGGTATTACAGATGCGAGCGATACTTGTCCAGAAGTTGCTGGTCCAGTCGAATTCAATGGTTGTCCTGATACTGATGGTGATGGAATTTCTGATAATCTTGACGCTTGTGTTGACGTAGCAGGTTTAAAAGAATTTAACGGTTGTCCAGATACTGATGGTGATGGAACACAAGATAAAGAAGACAAATGTCCTACCGTTGCAGGTCCAAAATCTAACCAAGGTTGTCCACCTCCTCCTCCACCATTAGATGCAGATAAAGACGGTGTGCCAGATTTAGAAGATGCTTGTCCTTTAATTGCTGGTCCAGCTAGCAACAAAGGTTGTCCTGAAGTAACTAAAGCCGTAGAAGAAGAATTAAGAGTTCAAGCTAGAGCAATATTCTTTAACACTGGTAAAGCTACATTAAGCGATGCTAAAAAAGGAGATAACTCAACTAGATTAGATGCTATTAAAGAAATCTTGAAAAACTATCCTAATGCTAAGTTTAGTGTTGAAGGTCATACAGATAGCGTAGGTAATGATAAAGCAAACCAAAAACTTTCTGAAGCTAGAGCTAAAGTTGTTATGGATGCTTTAATTGCAAGAGGTGTTAAACCAGAAAATTTAACCTCTATTGGATATGGTGAAACTAAATCAGTAGCTACAAACAAAACTGCTGAGGGTAGAGCTTTAAACAGAAGAACTGAAGTAATATATGTTGGCGGTGTTGATGGAATGAAAATAAACGTCAAATAAAAAAATAAATTATATTTTGAAAAAGCCATTCTTTATTGAATGGCTTTTTTTATTTTTATACAATGCCAAAAAGAACATTCCTTTATCGACTTGCACAAGAAATTTTAATAACTAATTCTGAAAATTTTTCAGAGCTAGTTATTGTTTTACCCAACAAAAGAGCCAAAGTCTTTCTCTTAGAAGAATTAAAAAATTCTCTTGCCAATACTATTTTTGCTCACGAAATTATTAGCATCGAAGATTTTATTCAAGAAGTGGCTGGAATAAGAAGTATAGACAGTGTAGAACTTTTATTTGAATTTTACGAAGTATATCTTTCAATAACCGAAAAACCAGAACCGTTTGAGACATTTGCCAATTGGGCAAAAACGTTATTACAAGATTTTAATGAAATCGACAGGTATTTATTAGAACCAGATACCATTTTGAAATATCTTGAAAACATCAAAGAAATAGAACATTGGTCTGTTGATATCAATAAAAGAACTGAACTCATTGAAAACTATTTAATCTTTTGGAAAAAACTCCCAGAATATTATCATGCATTTTACAACTATCTACTTAATAAAGGTGTCGGTTATCAAGGTTTGATTTATCGAGAAGCAGAAAAAAATCTTAATCACTTTTCAGAAAACAAGAGTAACCAGTTTGTTTTCGCGGGCTTTAATGCTCTCAATAAAGCCGAAGAGAAAATTATTCAGCACTTATTGGCTTTAGATGTTGCCAAAATCTATTGGGACATTGATGAAACGTTGTTACACGATACTTTTCACGATGCTGGATTGTTTCAACGTCGTTTCAAATCAGAATGGATGTACTATAAAACACATCCTTATGAATGGATAGTCAATGATTTTTCAGAAGAAAAGAATATTCAAGTCATAGCTACTTCAAAATCCATTGGACAAGCAAAAATTGCAGGAAGTATTATTGAAAAACTCATTCAAGAAAATAGTTCCAGCATACAAAATGTTGCTTTGGTACTTGGTGAGGAACATTTATTGCTACCTATTTTACATTCTTTACCCGCTAGTGTTGCTGCATTGAACATCACTATGGGATTTACCAGCAAAAACAATCCTGCGCAATTGCTGATAACCAAACTTTTTAAATTACATACCAATGCATTAACAAGAAATGCATCAAGTTATGTGATGTATTATAAAGACGTACTCGATATTTTGACACATCCATTAATTGAACCTTTTTTGAATGCTGATGGTCTAATTTCCATTATTAATAAAAACAATTATACCTTCATCACCCATAAAAAATTGGAAGAACTTCACCCAGAAAGCAATGAATTATTTCAATTGTTATTTCAAAAATGGGATAACACTTCGGTTGCCATATTAGATACTATTTCACAAATTTTACTCAAAATAAAAGCCAATTTGAGTTATGACAATGAAGAAGAAAAAATCACGAATGCTTTTGTCTATTCCATTTTCAAAGTCATTAACAAAATGATGTCGTATTTCTCTTCTCATCAAAATATTGATGATATCAAAACCTTGCAAGCCATATACAAACAAGTAGTAGATTTGGCAGAGGTTTCTTTTGAAGGTGAACCATTGAATGGACTGCAAATAATGGGAGTTTTAGAAAGTCGTGTGCTTGATTTTGAAACGGTTATCATCACCTCGGTCAATGAAGGCAAATTCCCGGCTGGAAAAAACACTAATTCGTTTATCCCTTATGATGTTAAAAAAGAATATAAATTGCCAACTTTTAAAGAAAAAGACGCTATTTATACCTATCACTTTTATCATTTGTTGCAACGTGCCAAAAACATTTATCTCATTTACAACTCGGATAGCGAAGGATTTGATGCAGGAGAAAAAAGCCGTTTTATAACTCAACTAGAAGTAGAAAAACAACCCAACCACAATTTGTCTTTTCAATATTACAATCCAGATGTGCCTACAGTTGCCAACCAACGTATCATAGTTCCAAAAACAGAAAGTATAATGGTTCGCCTAAAGGAAATAGCAGAACAAGGTTTTTCGCCTTCGTCTTTAACGACTTATGTCCGCAATCCAATACAGTTTTATTTTCAGCGCATTTTACGCATTAGAGAAACCGATGAAGTTGAAGAAAACATTGCTGTGAATACGCTTGGAACTATTATTCATGGTGCGCTCGAAGAATTATACAAACCTTTTGTTGGAATCCTTTTAACAGTTGCTGATATTGATAATTTTTTTCATAAAATTGAAAATGAAGTTTTAAACCAATTCAAATTGGTCTACAAAGAAGGGGAAATCAAGAAAGGAAGAAATTTATTGGCTTTTGAAGTGGCCAAAAGAAATGTATTTAACTTTTTGAAACTCGAAAAAGAAGGACTAGAAAATGGTGATGAAGTTCAAATTCTGGCATTAGAAGCTGAGCTAAGTCAAACTTTGGAACATGCTACATTACCGTTTCCTGTAAAGATTGCTGGGAAAGTGGATAGAATTGAACTTCGCAACGGAAAGATTAGAATTGTAGATTATAAAACTGGAAAAGTAGAACAGAAAAATGTAACGCTCAAAGATTGGATTGGACTTACTGAAGATATCAAAAACGAAAAAATTATTCAGGTGCTGGCGTATGCGTTTATGTTTGAAAAAGAAGCCAAAAATCGTGAAATTGAAGCCGGAATTATTTCGTTTAAAAATTTAAAATCGGGATTTTTACCGTTTACCTTTGAGGAAAATAAAGTAAAAACAACCGTTATTACCCATGAAATTATGGAAAATTATTTGGCCCAAATTGTGGTTTTACTTCAAGAAATATTGAATGTGGCAATTGCTTTTGAAGAGAAAGTGTGATGTCCAACCACAAAGTTCACTAAGCTTTTTCACAAAGAACACAAACTTGGTGAACCTTGTGCATCCATCGTGGCTTTGTGTCTAAACCTTCTTCAAAAATTCCACTAAAACTTGCTTCAATTCCTTTTCATTTTCAATGTGCGACATATGCCCATCGGGAAAAGTGGTTAATTTGACTTTGGTTGCTTCAATCTGGTCGATGTTTTCTTCAAAATGTAACACCCCATCTTTTTGACCTAAAACCAATTGGATTGGATACGGTGCAAAATGCAAAATCACTTCTCTGTCTTTTCTGATTTTCATGCCTTCGAGTGCGGCCACAATTCCTTGTAAGGGTGTTTTGAGCGCTTCACCTTTTACTTTTTCAATTTCTGTGGCGAGACGTTCGCGGTTGTCTTGACTAAAAAGATTCGCAATACTCATGCTTACAAAAGCGCCATAATTTTTTTTTACGGCAACTATAGCTCGGTCTCTGTTGATTTTTTTCTCTTCGCTATCGGCACGTGAAGTAGAATTTAAAAGGAACAAACCTTTGACATTATCGGGAAATAATTCGGCAAAAGCCAAAGCAATATATCCGCCCATAGAATGACCAACCAGAACTACTTTCCTTATTTTTAAAAACAACAACAGCGCATAAACCATATCGGCTTGGTCCTCCATAGCGTGAACATAGCCCAAACATTCGGTTTCGCCATGACCTAATAAATCGATAGTGATTACTCGATGTTTCTTAGCCAATTCAGGAATAAAAGCGTTCCACATGGATTTGTTTTCCAAAAAACCATGTAGCAAAACCACAGCAGTTCCTTTACCTTCTTCGGTAAAGGAGATTTTGATGTTTTTATAAAGAAGTTGGTTTTTCATTTTTTAAAAAAAATAGATTCTAAATGGAAATCCTCAAATTATTTTTTCACAAAATTTTTCATTTCTACAAAAGAAAGTTTATACTAGTTACTACCGCCATGAGGTTGCTTCGCTAATTCGAGCATAGCTCTTGAGTCCTCCTTCGTCGGAATGAAACTTGAGTGATCAATCAAAAACTACTTTGCTTTTTTCTGCTGTAACTTCCATCGAAACTTGTCGTCCAAAAATTAAGGCGCGATTATCGCGAATGTGTCCCGCTGGAAAATTATAAATTATCGGAATGTTCAATCCTTTAATCGAATCTTCAATGATTTCCAAAGCATTTCTTCCCCAGGGAATTTCATTGTCTTTCATGTCGGTCATTGCGCCAACAATAATTCCTTTCAAACTACTCAAACATCCGTTGCGTTTTAAATTCATCATCATTCTGTCAATGTGATATAAATACTCATCCAAATCTTCAATAAAAAGTATTTTTTCACTACAATCAATCGCCGATTCTGAACCTAATAAGCTGTATAAAATAGATAGATTCCCGCCAACCAATTCTCCTTTGGCTTTGCCTTTGTGGTTTAAGGCGTCGCATTCTAAAGTATAACGTAATGTGTCTCCAAACAAGGCCGCACACAAAGAATTCTTTGCCTCATCTGTTGCTCTTGCTATAGAAACTGCCATAGTGCCATGAATAGACTCTATCCCCATTCGGTTTAAATGACTGTGTAAAACGGTTACATCACTAAAACCAATTATCCATTTTGGATGTTGTTTGAATTTAGTAAAATCTAACTTATCAATAATTTTTACGGTGCCATAACCCCCACGAACACACCAAATCGCTTTGATGTTTGGGTTGTCCATTTGTTCCTGAAAATCATCTGCTCGTTGGTCATCAGTACCGGCTAATTGGTAATAATCTAATCCAATTGTTTTTCCAATTTTTACATTCAAACCCCATCCTTCTAGTAAGTCAATGGTTGGTTTTAAATTGTCATCAATATTTTTGCGAGCAGTACAAACGATGGCAATCGTGTCGCCTTTTTTTAGATAAGCTGGTGTAATCATCTTTTTTTGAGAATGAATATTATGTAAGAATAAAGAAAATAGAATATAGAGAATAGATTTTTTCACTTTTGGGTTTAGAAATTGTGTTACAAATATAGAATTATTGTTCTGTTTTCTATAGTTTCTAGCCCAGATTGAAGTGGCATCCTTTTTATTTGTATTGCCACTGTCCCGAAGTTTCGGTATAAACCCGAGGCAATACAAATAAAAAGATAGAGCGGAAAGCTGGAAATAGCTCCGAATAAATTGCTTATTTTTGTGGTTTATTTAGAAAAACAATCATGTTAGAAAATCCAACCCGAGGCAAAGCCGAATTGAGAGAAGCTAAACGATATACCATTACAGCAGCGTTACCCTACACAAATGGTCCAATTCACATAGGCCATTTGGCTGGAGTTTATGTGCCAAGTGATATTTATGCGCGCTATTTAAGATTACAAGGAAAAGATGTAGCGTTTATTTGCGGAAGCGATGAACACGGGGTTGCTATCTCTATGAAAGCTAAAAAAGAAGGCATTACACCGCAACAGGTTATTGATAAATACGACGGAATTATTCGTCAATCGTTTATTGATTTTGGAATTTCGTTTGATAATTATTCCAGAACCTCATCTAAAATTCATCATGATACAGCGCAGGAATTTTTCAGAAAATTATACGACAATAATGATTTCATTGAAGAAGTTACTGAGCAATTGTATGATGCTAAAGCAGACCAGTTTTTGGCCGATAGATTCGTAACCGGAACATGTCCAAAATGCGACAATCCAGAAGCGTATGGCGACCAGTGCGAACGTTGTGGGTCGACTTTGAATGCAACAGATTTGATTAATCCAAAATCAACAATTACAGGCGATACGCCAATTTTAAAATCGACTAAACATTGGTTTTTACCATTGGATAGATACCAAGATTTTTTGACCCAATGGATTTTAGTTGACCACGCCAAAGACTGGAAAGCCAACGTATTGGGTCAAGTAAAATCGTGGTTAGATGACGGATTGAAACCTCGTGCCGTAACCCGCGATTTAGATTGGGGAATTGATGTGCCAGCCCCACTTAATCTCCCCAAAGGGGAGAAATGGGCAGGAAGTGGGAAAAAATTGTATGTGTGGTTTGACGCACCCATTGGTTATATTTCTGCTACCAAAGAATGGGCTTCAAGAACAGGAAAAAATTGGGAAGATTATTGGAAAAATCCGGACACTTCATTGGTTCACTTCATTGGAAAAGACAATATTGTTTTCCATTGTATCATTTTTCCAGCGATGTTGAAAGCCGAAGGAACCTATATTTTACCAGAAAATGTTCCAGCCAATGAATTTTTAAATTTGGAAGGAAACAAATTGTCAACTTCCAAAAATTGGGCGGTTTGGTTGCATGAGTATTTACTAGATTTTCCAGATAAGCAAGACGTTTTACGCTATGTTTTGACAGCCAATGCGCCAGAAACTAAAGATAACGATTTTACTTGGAAAGATTTTCAGGCGAGAAATAATAACGAGTTGGCGGCAGTTTTTGGTAATTTTATCAATCGAGTTGTGGTGTTAACCCATAAATATTATAATGGTATTGTACCAACTCCAAATGAATTTACCGAAGTTGACGAAAAAACGTTAGCCGAATTAAAAGCGTATCCTGCGGTGATTTCTTCCTCAATTGAAAGGTATCGATTTAGAGAAGCACAAGGTGAACTAATGAATGTAGCTCGATTAGGAAATAAATATCTCGCTGATGAAGAACCATGGAAAATGGTGAAAACTGATTCCGAAAGAGTAAAAACACAAATTTATGTGGCGTTGCAAATTGCTTCAGTTTTAACAACATTATGTGAACCATTTTTACCGTTTACTTCTAAAAAACTGACTAAAATTTTAAACATTGAAGTTAACAATTGGAATTTGGAATTTGATAATTGGAATTTAACCAAAGCTGGTCACCAAATTGGAGGTCCTGACGTTTCGGGAGAAGTATTATTTGCTCAAATAGAAGATGCCGAAATACAAAAACAAATTGACAAACTAGAAGCGACTAAAAAAGCTAACGTTATGGAGAACCAAGTAACAGAACCACAAAAACCAACTGCAACTTTTGAAGATTTCAGCAAACTGGATTTGCGTGTAGGAACGATTATCGAAGCCGAAAAAATGCCTAAAGCCAACAAACTTTTAGTTTTAAAAGTGGATACTGGAATTGATGTACGAACAATTGTTTCGGGAATTGCAGAACATTTTTCACCCGAAGAAGTTATTGGCAAACGCGTGACAGTTTTAGTGAATTTAGCACCGAGGGCATTGCGTGGTGTGGAAAGTCAAGGAATGATTTTAATGACCAATGATAAAGATGGGAAATTGGTTTTTGTCAATCCGGAAACTTCGTCTTCGCTCAGTACAAGTTCAGATGGAGTTGAGAATGGGGCTTTGATTAGTTAAAAAATTATTTATATCCTAAAATTAAAAATACATTCACCATGAGAAAGATCATAAC
>NZ_JBKCVI010000116.1:0-14081 GCF_046317795.1 Flavobacterium sp.
GCCTTTTGCAAACGCCACTATTAAAGGAACTTCAATAAATACAACTACTAACGAAAAAGGAGAATATATTTTAAAAATTGAACCTGGAGTTTACAAAATAGAATTTAGTTTTATTGGTTATGAAAATGTTGAAGTGCCAGTTACTGTTAAAGATGGAGCAATAGTTGAGGTTAATATTTCTTTAGGTTCGGGTGGCTATCAATTGAAAGATGTTGTTATACAAAATGTAAGACGGAAAAACACAGAATCTGCATTAGTTTTGGAAATGAAAGAAGCTAAACAAGTAATTAGCGCAATTTCTGCCGAACAAATGAAAAAAGGAACTGATAATAATGCCGCAGAGGCGATGCAGCGTGTTCCCGGTGTTACAATAGTAAATGGCAGATATGTAATGATAAGAGGTCTTAGTCAACGATATAATAATGTTTTAATTAATAATGCTTTAGCACCAAGTACTGAAGTTGATTTAAGAACTTTTTCGTTTGATTTAATTCCAACGCAAGCGTTAGATAAATTAGTTGTTTACAAAACGGGTTCAGCTAATATACCCGGTGATTTTGCAGGTGGAATTATTGAGGTTACAACTTCCGAAAACACGAAGGAATTTACAAAAGCGCAAATAGGATTTGGATTTGTTAATGGAACAACTTTTAATGACTATTTGCAATCTGAAGGTTCCAATACAGATTTTTTAGGTTTTGATAATGGATTTAGACAATTACCAAGTAGCTTTCCTAGTACATCAGTATTACAAGCATCTGGCAGAAGTTCACAATTGAGGGTTGATGCGGCACATAGTTTACAAAATAATTTTGATACTGAAAATAGCACAGCATTTTTAGATACAAGGGTTTCCATGGGACTTGGCAGAAACTTTAATATTGGCAGTGTAAGGGTAAATTCAACAAACATTTTTGGTCAATCGACACAATATCAATATTTTCAAAGATCATTTAATAGATATTTTACTTTAAATGAAGGTCAAGACAGACCTCAAGATTGGTTAGATTATTTGGATGAAACACATGCAAAAAAATCAAGAATAACTATCCTATCCAATTGGAATTTTAAATTTAATGATAAAAATACGATTAAATTCAAAAACCTTTTTAACCAAATCGGACAAAATGAAACTATCATAAGAAATGGATATAACTATCAACAAGGTCCAGATAATATTTATAAAAATTATGCGCTTTCATATAATCAAAGATTTATTTATACTGGACAACTTGAAGGAATACACAAATTAGATGAAAAAAATAAATTGGATTGGGTAATTGGCTTCAATTCAGTAAATGATATTACACCAGATTTGAGACGCTTTAGAACTTTTAGGGATATCAATAGTTCAAATCCAAATTTCACTATCATAGATCCACCATCGTCTAATCTATTTGACAATAGTAGATATTTTGGAGAATCAAAAGAATTTAATGTTGGTAATGGTGTTAACTATACTTATACTTTAGAAAGAATCAAGGGCGATGTAGAATTTGCTCCTATTAAACTGAAAGCAGGATATTATGTAGACTACCGTTCTAAAGAATTTAATTCGCGCTATTTTTCTTATTTGGTTCCAGGATATGTAAGTACAGACAGAGCAATTGAATTAAAAAATCTGCCTTTAAGTGACGTTTTCAACAATCAAAATGTAAATGCAACTGATGGATGGGTAATTGAGGAGGGAACAAGACCAATTGACTCCTTCAGTGGAACAAATTTATATGGCGCAGGTTATGTAATGGCAGAGTTACCTTTAGGAAAGTTTGATGTCACAGCAGGTGTTAGATTAGAACACAACGTTCAAAATTTAAATGCAAAAGATGATTTTGAAGATAAAAGTGTTGAGAAGGCTACAACTTTTGTTTTACCTTCATTAAATGTTGCATACGCTTTAAACGAAAAAAACTTACTTCGTTTTGCTTACAGCAGGACTCTTAACAGACCTGAATTTAGAGAAATTGCTCCTTTTTTATTCTACGATTTCATTTACGATAGAGGTATTGAAGGTAGACCTCTTGAAGTTGCAACAATCGACAACTTTGATTTAAGATATGAAATATACCCTCGAAAGGGAGAAACAATGAGTTTTGGTTTATTTTATAAAAGTTTCAAAAACCCTATTGAATTAGTTGCTCAAATTACTACAGAACAACCTCAATTCTTCTATAAAAATGCTGATAAAGCTCAAAATGCTGGTGTAGAAATTGAATTTCGAAAATCATTTAGTGAGCTTTTTTCAAGTCCATTTCTTCAACGATTTTCAACCAATATTAATGCAGCTTACATAATATCAGAAGTAAATCTTGGAAATGTAACTTCTCAACAAGCTGATAGAGCACTTCAAGGACAATCACCATATATTATCAATGTGGCATTAGGTTATGAAGATAAGGACAAAGGATTAAGTGCTAATCTAATTTACAATCGTTTTGGAGATAGAATTGATACTGTTGGAGATATCTTGTTTCCAACTATTTATGAGTTATCTCGTGATAATATAGACTTTACAATTTCAAAAGACATTAAGAATATAACCGTGAAACTAGGAATTCAAGATTTACTTAACTCGCCTTACAGACTATTTGAAGACTCTAATAGAGACGAAAAAATTAACTCAAGAGATAATGTAGTATCAAATTTCAAAAGAGGAACTATGTTCAATCTTGACTTAACATATAATTTCTAAATCTAAATAAAAACAATTAACAATTAACAATTATGAAAAAAGCAATTTATTTATTTGCAAGCATGTTTATGCTTGGCGCTACATTGAACTCTTGTTCTGATGATGACAACAACACGTCAGGACCAGTTCCGACAACGACAATTGAACTAACTGGAGATTTAACTACCAGAACTTTAACAAAAGACAAAAAGTACCTATTAAAAGGGCAAGTATTTGTTAGAACAGGGCAAGTTTTGACAATTCAACCAGGTACTGTTATTTTTGGAGATAAAGACAAAAGGTACATTAATCATTGACAGAGGCGGAAAAATTGAAGCCAATGGAACTGCTAACGAACCTATTGTTTTTACATCAGCATTAGCTGCAGGAACTAGAGACAGAGGCGATTGGGGTGGATTGGTGATTTTAGGAAACGCAAATGTAAATCAAACAAATCCTGCAATTGAAGGTATTTCACCAGCTGCAATATTTGGTGGAACAAATGACTCTGACGATTCTGGTACTTTACGTTATGTAAGAGTAGAATTTGCAGGTATTGAATTAACACCGAATAATGAAACCAATTCAATAACCCTTGGAGCTATTGGTAGTGGAACAGAAATGGAATACTGTCAAGTATCTTATGGTGGTGATGACGGTTTCGAATGGTTTGGTGGTGCTGTAAACGGTAAATATTTAGTTGCATTTGCTTGTTGGGACGATAGTTTTGATGTTGACTTTGGTTACACAGGTAAAAATCAATTTGGTGTTGAAGTAAGATATCCTTCGTTTGCAGACCAATCAGGATCTAACTCTTTTGAGTGCGATAATGGTCCTAATGACAACGTTACTAATTTATTAACTACTGGTGTATTTTCAAACTTTACTTGTGTAGGACCAGTTTCCACTACCGGTCAATCAATAAATGCAAATTACCAGCATTCTATTGATTTAAGAAGAAGAACTGCTGCAACTATTGCAAACTCTGTATTTATTGGATATCCAAGAGGAATAAGAATGAACCAACAATCTGTATTTGACAATTACGCTGCTGGTACTGGTAAAGTATTGAATAATATATTGGTTGCCCCATTGGTAACTTATTCAGTTGGAACTGGTATGACAGCTACAGCAGCAAATTTAGGTACTTGGTTTACTGCTACTAACACTACAATAACTGCTGCAGTAGAAACTCAATTTGCTGTATTAGGCATAAACCCTAATGTATCATTTGGAACTGCTGTAACTACTGCCTATTCGGCTAATCCAAGTTTTGCAGTTACTGCCGGTGATTTATCAACTGGAGCATCATTTACAGATTCCAAACTATCAGGTCTTACACCTACAACGTACAGAGGAGGTTTTGGAGCTACTGATTGGACAGACGGATGGGCAGAATTTTTGCCAAATGCTAAAGTTTATTAAAAAATTAAATTTTATAAAGAGCTTAACATTAAAAAAGTTAAGCTCTTTTTATTTTTTCAAAAGATAATTTAAATTACTATGAAATATAGCTTAGCAATTTTTGTTACATTTTTGTTTTTTTCATGTTCAAAACAAAAGCATACAAACCCAGATTACTATTTATCAAAATTAAAACAAGAAGAGTTCAAACTTTCTATAGTTCGATATTTTGAAAAACTCCCAACTGAAAAAGATAATCATAAAACAAAATTTGATAGTACTCATAATGATTATTACACACAAAAAGCTAAGAAAGCAAACCTTCTTTTTTTATATATTGATAAAGACTCAACATATTATTTTGCCGTTGCAAAAATTGCGCCAAGCTTAAAAATAAAAAAAGTAGCTACAATTGGAAAACTAAAAATAAAGAATGATTCTATTACATATTATGAAGAGGTAGCTAGAACTTGGAAAATGGAAGAAGACGAACTAAAAACAAAAACAGCAAAAATATTTAATAGCTTTGTAAATGGTGAAGATTTAGAATCGTTCTATACCAAGAATTCAAAAAATGAATTTTACATAGAATTTCCAGACGACATCAATAAATACAATGTTGAAAAAAGGAAATGGGTTACATTAAGTGATAAATAAACTACAAAAGGTACTATTTTCAATGACCTTTTTTTTTTGGTATACTATTTGAAAAGTTTTTTATATATTTGTAACAACCAAATTGAAGTCATGGCAAAAAAATACTTTTATATCACTTTACTTTTCTGTTTGTTTTCTTTTGTGAGTTTTTCACAAGAAGCAAAACAACAAGCAGAATCTCTTGGTTTCTATCCAAACCCTGTTAGTAATGGTAAAATATACATTACCTCTAAAACGTCATTAGATAAAGAGATTATGATATTTGATGTTTTAGGAAAAAAAGTGTTGCAAACTACTATCTCGTCAAGAGAATTAAACATTACTTCTATACCTCCTGGAGTGTACATCATCAAAATTACCGAAGGCGACACTACCGCCACTAGAAAACTAATTGTCAGATAGTTAAACTTTCTGAAAATTAATCCATACTTAATCATTTTTTTACATTCTTTTTTTTCTCAAAGCAAATTTGTGCTTATCTTTGTACGCTAATTAAATTTAAAAAAATGAAAAAAATTTACTCTTTATTACTTTTAGTGTTTTCTACAGTGTCTTTTGGACAAACGTTTTATTCTGAAAACATGGGAACCACAGCAAGCGGAAACCCTCTTATTACAGCTTACACTGGATTTCAAAATGCCACACCTATTATATATACAGGAACAGGTGACATGAGAACAACTACTGTTTCAACGGGTTATGTTGGAGCTTCTGGAAGTGTTAATGTTTTTTTATCTAACACTACTACAGCAGAAACTTTTCAAATTGACGGTTTAAACACAGCTGCTTACAGTTCAGCTAACTTGCAATTGAAATTTGGTTATTTGGCAAACTGGTCGGTGGCAAACCCGGGAAATGCAGCATTAATAGTTGAATATAGTACAAATGGAACAAGCTGGACTGCACTAACCTATACAACAAACACTAACTCAAGTTGGAACTTAGTAACAATTGGCGGAGGTTTAATTCCATCATCTGCAACTTTAAGTTTACGTTTTACTCAACCAAATTTAGCTGCTCAAATCAGAATTGATGATGTTAGTTTAACTAATTTTAATCCTGCCTGTACATTAGTACTTGGAATTGGAACAGCTTTATGTGATGCTTCTACTTTAAGCTTAGACACTTATACTGCAACTATACCATACACTGGTGGAGGTTCTGGTAGTTATACAATTACACCTTCTTCTGGAACGGTTAGTGGCACTGGAGACAACCCAAATACAGTTGCTGCTGGTAACATCATTATAACTGGAGTTGCAGAAGGAACAAACTTAACTGTAAATATTGTTAATGGTCCATGTTCATACCAATCTAATGTTACTTCTCCAGAGTGTAAACCTGTGAATACTTTACCATACCAAGAATCGTTTCCTTACACGGTTGGTGGTTCTTTGAATGCTGAACAAAAATGGTCACTAGTAAATTCAGGTGACAACATAACTATTGCAGCAGGTAATTTATCATATTCTGGTATCACTTCTTCAGGAAACTCGATTACATTTGTTGGCACAGGAGGTGAATCTAGATCATTATTTACAAGCACTAATACAGGATATGTCTACGCTTCATTTATTGTAACTGCTAGTGATTTAGCAAACGTTACCACTGACCTAGCAAACACATACTTTGCATTGTTCACTGATGCTGCTGGAGCATCAACTAACGCAAGAATTTGGATTAGAAAAAACGGAAATCAATATCAATATGGTTTAGGAACAGGTACTGCTCCAACTGATTGGAGTACTGCTTTATTTAATCCAAACGATATTCAATACATAGTTTTAAGCTATGATTTCACAGGAAATACTTTATCTTTATTTATCAACCCTACAATAGGCGGAAGTGCAGCTCCTACAGTTAGCGTTACTCCAACAGCACCTTTTGCAAATTTAGGTGGATTCATGTTTAGACAAGACTCTGCAACTACAACTCCAACAATTATTGCGGACGAACTAAGAATAGATACAACACCTAACTTTACTTTAGGAACTGCATCAAATGAAATTACTGGTTTAAGAGTTTATCCAAACCCTGTTTCAAACGGAACTTTATTCATCGAAACCACTGCAAATGCTGAAAAATCAATAACTATTTTTGATGTTTTAGGGAAACAAGTTTTAAATACTACTACTAATGATAACGCAGTAAACGTAAATGCTTTGAGAGTGGGTGTTTATTTAGTTAAAATTACCGAAGAAGGAAAAACGGCTACAAGAAAGTTGGTTATTAAATAATTGATTTTACCTATATCAAAAAGCTCTAGTCTCGTTATAAAACGAGATTAGGGCTTTTTTATTTTCATTACTTTTGCCACAAAGTAAAAACTTATCCCTTGATAAATCCACAAGACCTATTTGCCATTTCCTCTCAAAAGCAATTTGAAAAAATAGCGCTGAAGGTGTTTCGTTTTCAATACGAAAACAACATAGTATATCAAGAGTTTTGTAATTTTTTAAATACAGATGTCACAAAAGTAAAATCATTACAGCAAATTCCTTTTTTACCCATACAGTTTTTTAAAAGTCACCATGTAGTTTCAACAACTCATCCTATTCAAGAAACTTTCACTAGTAGTGGCACAACAAGCCCCATAACCTCCAGTGGGGGAATTAAGGATGATAGTGTAATTACCAGTAAACATTTGGTTGCCGATATTTCGCTTTACGAACAAAGTTACCGCACTGCATTTTCTCAATTTTATGGAAATATTGAAGATTATGTAGTTTTAGCATTGCTTCCATCCTATATAGAGCGAAGTGGTTCGTCGTTGATTTATATGGTTAAGGATTTAGTCGAATTGTCAAAAAATGAACACAGCGGTTTTTACCTCCATAATTATGACGAACTTATTTTAAAACTTATCGAACTAGACAATTCAGGTGAAAATGTGCTATTGATTGGCGTTACTTATGCTTTATTGGATTTAATTGAGAAACAAAATTTCCAGCTCAAAAACACCATCATTATGGAAACTGGTGGTATGAAAGGCAAACGCAAGGAAATCATCCGCGAAGAATTACATGAAGTATTGTGTAACGGTTTTGGTGTTTCTAGCATTCATTCCGAATATGGAATGACCGAGTTGTTGTCGCAAGCGTATTCACTTGGTAATGGCATTTTCGAATGTCCAGCGTGGATGCAAGTTTTAATTCGCGATACCGAAGATGCTTTGACTTATGTAGATAATGGCAAAACGGGTGGTGTAAATGTGATTGACTTAGCCAACATTAATTCGTGTTCGTTTATTGCCACACAAGATTTGGGTAAAAAACAGCCCAATCAACGTGCAGGCAGGCAGGCAGGTTCATTCGAAATATTAGGACGTTTTGATAACTCTGATATTCGGGGATGTAATTTGATGGTGATGTAATAAATCTTATTTTTATATTTTCTATTTACAACATAATGAAACCGATTTTCTTTTTCCTACTAATTTCATTTGCTACATTGGGACAAAATCCAAAACTTGCGGTCAAGATAGATACTATAGTTACCTTAAATAGTCAGAACTATAAAACGGAATATCATATTAACTATCATATTGAAAACAAGACTAATACTGAACTTTCTTTTTTTCTTATGCCCAATGCTCTAATTGCCAATACAGCAAGTTCGTTATCGCTTTACCCAGTTTATAAGATGTACCAAAACGGTGTTTTTGAAGATATGGATGGTCCCTTTTTTGAATATGAAACTGAAGCAGAATTGGAATATGACAAAATAGAAGACAAAAAAAGTCCAGAAGCACTCAAACTAGCAAAAGAATTTCAAGATTCACAAACCACTATTGCTATGGAATATTATAAGAAATACAAAGAAAATGGCGGAGAGAGTGAGGATTTTCAATGGGTGTATTACAGGCAAAAACTGTTCAATAATATTGTTACTCTAAAGCCGAAAGAAATTAAAAATTGTACCATAAAAACACTTTGGAACAAAAACAGGTATATAAAAAATGGTGATTTAGAATATTATCTTGATGAAAAAAACAAAATCGAAATAGAACTTATTCTTGACTTAAAAACGGTATTATTCAAAGACCAACTTTCGGTAGAGGATTTAAAAAAAATAACCGATAACCCAAACTTTATTAGTGGTGTATTTATTTCTAACAAAGCAGTTGTTGATTTTAAAGAATGATTTTAATTTTGACAACTTGTTACAAATCAACTCCATGAAACATATTTATATATTACTTTTTACCATTTCTTCTCTAGCACAAAATCAACCCATAAAAATTGAAATAAACTCTATTACTGATATTGATAGTTTATCCTTCAGAAAGTATACCATTATCTACAGCATTAGTAATCTTACAAATAATAAAATTTCTTTTTTTCTAAGTCCAGATAATGTTCTTGCAGGTTCGGGAGGATCAATGAGAACAGATGTTTCAGCAACTTTATATCAAGAAAATGAAGAATTACCAATGAATACTATTTTATCATCTACAACAAAAAAAGACGAATTCCTCACTGATTTTAAGAATTTAAAAGATGGTAAAGAAAAAGACTCTATTATTAAAAAATACCTGAAAGAAGTTATGAATTTCGACATCGAAGAAGAAATGAAAAAAAGCAAAGAGGATGAAAATTATTTCATTAAAAAATCTAGTGAAAGATTATTAAATTCTATTATGAATTTACAACCATACGAGTCAAAACAGTATTCAACAATTTTTTATTGGGATAAAAAAAGATATTATAAAATCAATGAAATGGAATATTATATAAATGAAAAATCCAACTGCTCTATTGAGTTATATATTGTTTTATTAAAAGAGGAGTTTAAAGAAAGACTAATTGATTCGGACTATACTAAAATAATAAACACTCCAAATTTTATAAAAGGATGGTATAATTCCAATAAGAAAGAAATCAATTTTAAAGAATAATTATTCGTAAATATCTTTACGATGACCTAACTCAATGACTACAATTATAAGTTTTGAATCAAAAATATCATAAATAATTCGATAATTTCCAACTCTAATTCGATATCCTTTTCTTCCTTTTAATTTTCGATAACCAATAGGTCTTGGATTATCAGCTAAATCATATAATTGTTTTTTTAAAGCTGAATAGTGGGGCTCATTTATTTTGACTAATGATTTCAATACTTTTGATCTTATTTCAATAGAATAAGACATTATTTGGAAATTTTACGTTTTTCTTCTATAATTTTAAAGGCATCTTCTAATGAAATTCTATAACCATCATCATTTTTTTTAGCTTCATCGTACAATTTTACATCTTCTAAATCCTCTAGATGTTCAATCAATTTATTATACTTTTTGATAGGTAATAAAACAGCTGTTTTATTTCCGTTTTCGTCTGTTAAAAATTGTGTTCCCATGATATAAAATTTTATGAAGTAAAGTTATAAAATTATTTCACTGAAATTAAATAATAATTCTTCTTCCCTTTTTGCAACATCAAAAACTGATTGTGAATCAAATCTTTTGCAGTTATACTATAATCCATTGTCACTTTTTCTTTATTTAAGGAAATAGCGTTTTGTTGCAACTCGCGTCTTGCCTCACTATTGGAAGCCAAAAAACCTGTCTTGGCAGCAAGTGCCGCTATCATGTCCAATCCGTTTTCAATTTCAGTCATGGAAACTTCTGCTTGAGGCACACCTTCAAAAACTTCAAGGAAAGTGGTAGTATCGAGTTTTTTCAAGTCGTCCATCGTTGGACTAAAAAAAGCATTCGACGCAAAAATAGCTTTTTCGAACTCTTCATTTCCATGAACTAAAGATGTTACTTCTTGTGCTAACCTTTTTTGCAAAACACGCAAATGTGGTGCTGTTTCATGTTCAGCAATCAAAGAATCAATTGTATTTTTATCTAAAAATGTAAAAATCTTGATGTATTTCTCTGCATCAACATCAGTAGTATTCAACCAAAACTGGTAGAATTTATAAACCGAAGTTTTATCTGCGGTGAGCCAAACATTACCACCTTCTGATTTTCCAAATTTAGAACCATCAGCTTTGGTAATTAATGGGCAAGTCATGGCAAAAGCTTTTGCTCCTTCACCGTTCATCCTGCGAACTAATTCTGTTCCAGTGGTAATATTTCCCCATTGGTCTGAACCGCCCATTTGTAATAGACAATGGTGAGTTTTATATAAATGATGAAAATCGTAACCCTGAATTAATTGATACGTAAACTCAGTAAAACTCATTCCTTCACCTTCGGCACTCAACCGTTTTTTTACTGAATCTTTTGCCATCATGTAATTCACAGTAATTCGTTTTCCCACATCGCGAGCAAAATTGATAAACGAGAAATCTTTCATCCAATCGTAGTTATTTACTAAAATTGGAGCATTAGCTGCAGTCGAATTAAAATCCAAAAATCGAGATAAAACCGCTTTTATACCAGCTACATTTTTCTCCAAAGTAGCTTCGTCCAATAAATTTCTCTCATCTGATTTTCCAGATGGATCACCAATCATTCCTGTTGCTCCACCAATCAACGCAATAGGTTTATGCCCAAAGTTTCCTAAATGAACCAATAAAATTATAGGCACCAAACTTCCAATATGCAACGAATCTGAAGTTGGGTCAAAACCAATATACGTCGTGGTCATTTCTTTTAAGAGTTGTTCTTCGGTTCCTGGCATCATATCGTGAACCAAGCCACGCCATTGTAATTCTGCTACTAAATTTTTCATCTCACTAAAATACTAATTGTTGGTTGTGTTCGATGCAGTCGCCATAATGGCTCGTATCGTTTTATTATCAATTTGGGCAAAGATAGTTTTAATTGCACGATTTGAAAATCTAATATTCTAAAAATCCAACAATCTAATTATCTTTACAAAATGATATTAGTCACTGGTGGAACTGGTTTAGTTGGAGCTCATTTGCTGCTGTATTTGGTTGAAAATGAAGTTGCTATTCGTGCCATTTACAGAAATTGTATTTCAATTGAAAAAACAAAATCACTTTTTTTGCTGCATAACAAAGACCACCTATTTTCCAAAATTGAGTGGATTGAAGCGGATATAGTTGACATTCCATCATTGGAAAAAGTTTTTAAAAATATTGATTATGTCTATCATTGTGCAGGATTCATTTCGTTTGATCCAAAAGATGAAAATAGTCTTCGAAAAACTAACATTGAAGGCACTGCTAATATTGTCAATTTTTGTATTGACTATAAAGTTAAAAAACTTTGTCATGTGAGTTCTATTGCCGCACTTGGCGATATAGCTCAAAATGAAACAGTTGTTTCAGAAACATCCGAATGGAATCCCGAAGCGTATCATAGCGATTATGCTATTTCAAAATATGGTGCCGAACTCGAAGTTTGGCGTGGATTTCAAGAAGGCCTGGAAGTTGTAATTGTAAATCCAGGTGTGATTTTAGGTTCTACTATTTTTGACACGGGGAGTGGTGCCATTTTTGCAAAAGTCAAAAAAGGACTTCCATTTTACACCAAAGGACAAACCGGATATGTGTGCGTAAATGACGTTGTGAAAGCAATGACTCTATTGATGCAAAGTGCTATTTCGGGAGAACGGTTTGCGCTTGTTGCAGAACATTTTACCTATGAAAAAATTATAAAAATAATAGCCGAGAAAACTGGGAGTAAACCTCCAAAATTTTATGCAAAACCATGGTTAACTGATATTGTTTGGAGAATTGATTGGCTTTTAACTACTTTTTTGGGTAAAAAAAGAATTCTTTCAAAATATGCTGCTTCTACGCTACACAGCAATGATAGTTATAGTAATGAAAAAATAAAAAATCCCGAGATTTCGGGATTGAATTTTGAATTTCAAAGCATCGATTCTGCTATTGAAACTATTGTTTCTTTCGATAAAAAATAATTATTGCACTTGTGGTATGTCTGAAAGTGGTAATTGAGGTGATTCTGTTGAAACTGGCGCACCTTTTTTATTCAATTTTCCTTCAATCTTCAAAGTTTCGTTATTAAGTTTCGACTTTACTTCGTCATACATTTTTTTATATTCATCTATATCCGAAGCATAATATTTGTTGCTTTCAACTAATTGTATGCTATCTATTTTGTATTTTTTATAAATATATTCATTAGCCGATTTTGAGCTGAAACCTTCATTTATATTTTGACTCTTTATGGCTTCTATTACTAATAAATCATATAAAATAGAAATCATTTTATCCTTTTCAATTAGTTTGTTTGGTTTTTTTATAGCATTATTGTCGCAACTAAGCAACGAAAACAGCAAACAAAACAAAATCAATATTTTTCTCATTATTTTCATTTTATCTATCGAAAAGTAAACGCTTCCCAACAGGAACATCTTTTACTTTAAAATTTTGATATACTAATTCTCCGTTCACAAAAGTATGTGTGATTCTTGATTTAAAGGTATATCCTTCAAACGGTGACCAACCACATTTGGCTAAAATGTTTTCTTTCTTCACATTCCAAGGCAATCCTGGATTTACAATCACTAAATCGGCATAAAACCCTTCTTTGATAAAACCACGTTTTTCAATTTTAAAGATTATAGCAGGATTGTGACACATTTTTTCTACTATTTTCTCCACAGAAATTTGACCTTGATGGTAAGCTTCAAACATAGCAACTACAGCATGTTGGACTAATGGTCCGCCAGAAGGCGCTTTGGTATACACTTGATTTTTTTCTTCCAATGTATGTGGTGCATGGTCAGTAGCAATCACATCTATTCTATCGTCCAACAAAGCTTTCCAAAGTGCTTTTCTGTCATCAGCCGATTTAACTGCAGGATTCCATTTAATCAAATTCCCTTTGGTTGCATAATCTTCATCCGAAAACCAAAGATGATGAATACAAACTTCGGCAGTGATTTGTTTTTCTTCCAATGGGATTTTATTGGTAAACAAATCCAATTCTTTTGACGTGGAAATATGGAAAACATGCAATCTTGCACCTGTTCTCTTTGCTAATGCAATAATTTTTACTGTTGATTTGTAACAAGCTTCAACACTTCTAATTTCGGGATGAAACTTAACTGGTATGTCATCTCCATATTGTAATTTGTATTTTTCTAAATTCTCCTTTACCGTAGTTTCATCTTCACTATGAACAGCAATTAGCAATTTGGTGTTAGAAAATATTTTTTCTAATGCTGCTGAGCTATCTACCAGCATATCTCCTGTTGATGAGCCAAGAAATAGTTTTAAACCAGCTACATTTTTTGGATTAGTTTTTAAAATTTCTTCCAAGTTATCATTCGTTCCTCCCATCATAAAAGAATAATTGGCATAGGAATTTTTGGCAGCAATTTTATATTTTTCTTCCAGTATTTCTTGCGTTACAGCATTTGGAACGGTGTTGGGTTGTTCAATGAAAGATGTAATACCA
>NZ_JBKCVI010000117.1:0-10202 GCF_046317795.1 Flavobacterium sp.
ACCTATAATTTTGCCGTTTTCTTCAACAACAAAATATGCTGCTCTCGGATTATCATAAGTTTCAAACATAAAATCCAATTGGGTATCCGCAAAGGCAGTTCCCGTTTTTGGAAACCCGTCCGAGATAAAAACTTCTCTGATTACTGCTGCAATTTGTTTGTTATCTTCCTTTTGGATTGTTCTAATCATTTCATTGTTATTAAATTGATGGGTAGCGAATGAAGACTTAAAAAGTGTATTATTCAACTTGAAAAATCGTAATTCTTTAATCTTAAATCAAAAATCTTAAATCGTTAATCACTATTTTTGCGAGGTGAAGATACATGAAAAATATATAAATCGTTGTATTCAATTGGCCAAAAATGGCTTGGGAACAACCTATCCTAACCCGTTAGTAGGCAGTGTGATTGTATATGATAATAAAATTATTGGTGAAGGTTGGCACAAAAAATCGGGAGAACCACATGCCGAAGTTAATGCAATAAATGCCGTAAAAGATAAATCTTTACTATCAAAATCAACAATTTATGTTTCTCTTGAACCCTGTAGTCATTATGGTAAAACGCCACCTTGTTGTGATTTGATTGTAGCACATAAAATTCCTAATATTGTAGTTGGGACTATCGATCCCAATAGCAAAGTGGCAGGAAAAGGTATTAAAAGATTAATCGAAAATGGAGTAAATGTTACCGTCGGGATTTTGGAAAAAGAATGCAACGAATTGAATAAACGTTTTTTCACTTTTCACAACAAAAAAAGACCTTACATAATTCTGAAATGGGCAGAGAGTCTTGATGGGTTTATAGCACCATTAGCTAAAGAAAAGAAAGAGCCAGTTTGGATATCAAATGCCTTTTCCAGACAATTGGTTCATAAATGGCGAAGTGAAGAACAAGCTATTTTAATAGGAACCAACACGGTTATTGAAGACAACCCAAAATTAGATGTCCGGGATTGGACCGGAAAAAATCCTGTTAGAATTGTACTAGATAGAACAGGAAAAATAGCTGAAGATTATTTTGTTAAAGATTTAAAGACTAAAACAATTATAATAACAGAACAAGATAATTTAACAATTAGTGAAAATGGTATTTATGAAAATGTTATCTTTGATGCTAGTATGTTGCCAACTATTTGTGGTATTTTATTTAAAAATAACATACAATCTGTAATTATTGAAGGTGGAAGGCAAACAATTCAAACTTTTATTGACTCCGATTTTTGGGACGAAGCAAGAGTTTTTGTTGGTAATTTTAATCTTAATAATGGAGTAAAAGCTCCTCTATTAAAAAGAAATTACACTAGTAGCAAAATAAAAGAAGACCAACTTAAACTTTTTATAAATCATGATTAACACTATTATTTTTGATTTTGGAGATGTTTTTATTAATCTTGAAAAAGAAGCATCGATTGAAGCGTTTAAAAATTTAGGATTAGATGGTCCCAATGAAGATTTGTTGGCACACAATGATTTATTTGAAAAAGGAAAAATTACAGAACTGCAATTCATAGAAACTTTCCAAAAATATATTCCAAATGCTAGTATTGAAGAAATACGTAAGGCCTGGAATGCCTCTATTGGTGACTTTCCTTTGCACCGATTAGAGTTTTTACAAATGTTATCTAGCAACTATCGATTATTTCTATTAACCAATACAGATGCTATTCATATCAATCGTTTCGAGCATAAAGTAGGTATGAGTTTTTATAGCGATTTTTATCGTTGCTTTGAAAAAGTATATTACTCATATGAAATGGGAATGAGAAAACCCGACCCAGAAATTTTCAATACGTTAATCAGAAAACACGATTTATCTCCCAAAAGAACATTGTTTGTAGATGATAAAAAATCGAATACTGACATTGCTGAATATTTGGGCTTGCAGGTGTGGAATTTAAAAGTTGGAGAAGAAGATGTTGTACAATTATTTGAACAAAAACACCTTCCCTTCTAAGTTTTGATTGAAAAAGATACTTATAAAACAATAGCCAATGCTGCTGCAGCAATTTTATTTAAAGAAAAAAACAGTAAGTTTTTTGGTTTTGCCTTCCCCGTTACAACTGAAGAAGAAATTAAAATCAATCTAGAAATTTTAAGAAAACAGCATCATGGTGCCGTTCATTTTTGTTATGCCTTTCAATTAGGCACCGAAAAAGTCACTTTCAGAGCAAATGATGATGGCGAGCCAAGCAATACTGCAGGAATGCCCATTTATGGACAAATTCAATCTTTTGGGCTAACCAATATTTTAGTGGTTATAGTTCGTTATTTTGGCGGTGTAAAATTAGGCGTTGGCGGACTGATTGTTGCATATAAAACCGCGGCCCAAATGACATTAGAACATGCTGAAATTATCGAGAAAACGATTAACATCCAATTCCAAATAAACTTTGAATATAAAAACATGAATAAAGTCATGAGAGTCATCAAAGAAAAAAATCTTGACATTATTTCCCAAAATCTGACTGAAAATTGTCAAATAAGAATAGCGACACGAAAAAAAAATGCCGAAAATATTTTCAACATCTTTTCTACATTGTTTGAAATTGAGATAAAAAAACTTTAATTTTTTTTAGTTCTCTAAGACTTCTAAAATATACTTTGGTGGCGCAATAGGTTTTCCAGAATTTATGTCCACAAAAACCAATAAAAATTGTGCAGTTGTTAACAACTCATCGTTTTCATTGCGAATTTCACAATCAAATTCTATCTTCACAGAACTTTGACTTTTAAACTTCGTTATGACTTTAAGTAAGTCGTCGTAACGAGCGGGCTTTTTATAATTTATAGTCATCGAAACTATAGGAAGCGCAATGCCGTTTTCTTCAAGCGATTTATACGAAATCCCTTTATTTCTAAGCCATTCCACGCGACCCATCTCAAAATAAGGCACATAATTACCATGATACACTACACTCATTTGGTCGGTTTCCGAATACCGAACTCTAACATTTATTTGATGTTCATTCATCTGATTTTTTTACTTATGATCTATTTTTTAAATTTCCTTACAACAATATTTTTTAAAAATCAATGCCATTAAAATTTTTTTTAACAAATTTTATTCACATATTTGTTACCCCGAAAAATTAGACGATTTTTATTGTCATTTATACAAAAAAAAACCTAAACTAATTATTAATTTTATATCAATATGATCAAAACTGCGCAATCGGTATGGGAGAACTGTCTTGAATTTATTAAAGACAATATTCAAGAACAAGCTTTTAAAACTTGGTTTGAACCGATTAAGTCAGTTGAACTTACTGATAACGCATTGTACATCCAAGTGCCTAGTAAATTTTTTTATGAGTGGCTTGAAGAACATTACGTAAAATTACTAAAAGTAGCGTTAACCAAAGAACTCGGAAAAAATGCAAAGTTACTCTATAAAATCAAAATGGAGAACACTTATGGCAATAAACAACCTTACACTGAACAATTACCAAGTTCTCACAGAAGTCCATTGAAATCTCAAGATGTTGATGCACCCTATAAAAATCTAAATCCAGAACTCAAAAATCCTTTTGTAATTCCTGGAATTAGAAACCTAAAAATCGAGTCGCAACTTAATCCAAATTATAGTTTTGATAATTTCTTGGAAGGTGATTCTAACAGGTTAGCACGTTCAGCCGGTATGGCTGTCGCTAATAAACCAGGAGGAACTTCGTTCAATCCATTATTGATTTTTGGTGGCGTTGGATTAGGAAAAACCCATTTAGCCCATGCTATAGGTGTTGAAATTAAAGATAAATATCCAGAGAAAACCGTTTTGTATATTTCTGCCGAAGTATTTACACAACAATACATAGATTCAGTTAAGAAAAATAACAGAAATGATTTTATCCATTTTTATCAATTAATAGATGTATTAATTATAGATGATGTTCAGTTCCTTTCAGGAAAAACTGGAACGCAAGATGTTTTCTTCCACATCTTTAATTATTTACACCAAAATGGAAAGCAAGTAATTCTTACTTCGGATAAAGCACCAGTTGATATGCAAGATATCGAACAACGATTGCTGTCTCGTTTCAAATGGGGATTATCCGCAGAATTACACCAACCCGATTATGAAACCAGAATTTCTATCCTAAAAAATATTTTATATCGAGATGGTGTTGAAATGCCTGATGAAATTATAGAATATGTAGCTCGTAACATTAAATCAAATGTTAGAGAATTAGAGGGTGCCATTATTTCATTAATAGCTCAATCTTCATTTAATAAAAAAGAAGTCACTTTAGATTTAGCCAAAAGTGTTGTAGAAAAATTTGTTAAAAATGTAAAACGCGAAATCTCAATAGACTATATTCAAAAAGTAGTTTCCGATTATTTCCAGTTAGATATTGATACTTTACAATCAAAAACAAGAAAACGTCACGTGGTTCAAGCAAGACAGCTGGCCATGTTTTTTGCAAAAAAGTTTACTAAATCTTCCTTAGCAAATATTGGTTCACAAATAGGCGATAGAGACCACGCAACAGTACTTCACGCCTGTAAAACTGTCGATAATTTAGTGTCAACAGACAAACAATTCAAAAAATTCGTTGAAGACATTCACAAAAAACTATCACTGTAATTAGCTTTTTTTTGATTAAGTTTGCTCTTTAGAGAAAAACTGTAGTATGCCTATTAAAATTTTAATGGTTTGTCTTGGAAATATTTGTCGGTCTCCACTGGCAGAAGGACTTTTAGCTTCAAAACTCCCAAAAGATAGATTTAATGTAGACTCCGCCGGAACCGGAAATTATCACATTGGCAAACAACCTGATCAACGTTCTATACTTACAGCTCAAAAAAATGGTCTAGATATTACCAATCAAAAGGGTAGACAATTTTCCTCAAACGACTTTGATTACTTTGATTATATATTCGTCATGGACAGTTCCAATTATGACGATGTGATACTATTAGCCAAAAGTGAAGCTCACAAAAACAAAGTCGAAATGATACTCAATCACTTATTTCCTGGAGAAAATGTCGATGTTCCGGATCCATATTACGGATTACAAAATGGTTTTGACATGGTCTATGAAATGCTAGATGAAGCTTGTGATATTCTAGCCAAAAAATTGATTGAAAAACATTCTTAAAATGCATCGCATTGAGTGTAAGCACTAAAAAAAGACTACAAAAATGAAACCCATAACACTCAGAGGAAAATTGTACTTAATCCCTACCACTTTGGGAGATATGAATCCACATGATGTGTTACCACAAACCGTAAAAAGAGCCATCGATTTCATAGACTGCTTTATTGTAGAAAATGAAAAAACGGCTCGAAAATTTATCAAAGCCATCAATCCTGAGAAAGTTCAAGCGAGTTTAAAAATAGAAACGCTCAATAAACATACAGCTATTGCAGCACACAATTCGATGATTGCTCCTTGTTTAAATGGAATTAATGTTGGATTAATGAGTGAGGCAGGTTGTCCCGGAGTTGCTGACCCTGGAGCGGTAATTGTGAAAATAGCACATGAAAAAGGCATTCAAGTTATTCCTTTAGTTGGTCCATCTTCTATTTTATTAGCCATGATGGGTTCAGGAATGAATGGACAAAGTTTTGCTTTTAACGGCTATATTCCTATTGATAAAAATGAAAAAAAAATCGCTTTAAAAAAATTGGAGAAATTATCACATGATAAAAATCAATCACAAATTATCATTGAAACACCATACAGAAACAATACCTTATTGGAAGATATTTTACAAGCATTGCAACCCAATACCCATCTTTGTATTGCAACCGATATAACTTTACCAACAGAATTTATAAAAACGTTACGAGTGGCTGATTGGAAAAAAACAACGGTCGACCTACACAATAGACCGACCATTTTTATTATTCACAAAATGTGATTAGTTAACTCTGGCGTTTTTTATGGCTTGAATTCTACTCGTTTCAAATCCTCCAAAATCTCTAAGATACGTTTTCACCGAAGTACCATAATCATCTTTACATTTTTTTTCTCCATTCGAATTCAGAAAACGTTTTACTGAACCTGTTCCTCCAAGATGAGCTGCAGCCAAAATTCCCGACTCAGTTATTTTAACACCATCTACTATTTTACCCTCAAAGTAGTCAATGTAATTTCTTAACTCATATTTGTTTTTTGAAAGTAAAACAACAAATGCTTTTTCTTGAAGTCTTGGACTATTTAAAAACCCTATACTGTCATGAATACCAATTGATTTTAAAGTCTCAACACCAAATTGATACTTACCTAAATAACCCAAAGTATTAATTTTTCTGTATTTTCCTTGTGATTCTTTGTGCGCAATGGCTTCTTTATAGCCAATAAAATACTTTCCAGTGTAGGGAACTCTAAGGGTTACATAGTCGATGATATTTTGAGATGGAAAAACATATAATAGTTCTTCATTTTCATCAACACCAAAACCGCTTATAATTTGAGAATTATAGGGTTTAAAACCCGAGCTTATGAAAGCTACAATTAGAAGGATTGATGTGTAAAAAATACCTTTTTTTATCATGAAATTTTATTTTTCAAGCGCTGTCACCGACATGATATTTCCAAGTGCAAATATACAAATAAATTTATAAAATTGAATATCAAGTAGTTGAACTGGCTTAAAAATAGATAAAATGAAACTTTGAACCTCCGTTACCCCTTATTTCAAACGTTGGAGCGGGAATTTTAATAAAATTAAAAACTGTTAAAAGTGTCTTAACAAAGTGAGATTTAGTTTCGATTTTGGTCAAATCAAGGTCAAGACTGAGATAAAATTGACGGTATCTTTTGCTTTCAGGTAGGAAAATGGTATTAATAAATTCATCATTAGCTGTAATCATTCCTTCTGCGCCATATCCAATGGCAACATTAAGCCATTTTGGGATAACTGAAGACTTAGCAAATGAATGAATATTGGCTGATAACCAATAGGTTTGACCATTATAATCTTTTAATATCTGCTCTGGTATAGAACTTCCCAAAACTTCTGGACGAGCAGATGCGTATGGAGTAGTATGAAAAGAAAATTTGGGCACAATTCGCTGTTCTTTCCAAAGTAATTCTTGCGAAACATACAAAG
Source organism: Flavobacterium sp. (assembly GCF_046317795.1). Taxonomy (GTDB): domain Bacteria; phylum Bacteroidota; class Bacteroidia; order Flavobacteriales; family Flavobacteriaceae; genus Flavobacterium. The sequence goes on from NZ_JBKCVI010000117.1 coordinate 7,058, forward strand.
CCGTTCCAGCAACATTGGCAGCAACGTCTCCCATTGATGCCCCCCAATTGGCAGAATAGCCATCAAAAACCTCAACGGCAGTTAGAAATGCTAAACCCAGTGTTGAACCATAAATCAGTTGGCGTTTTCTGCTAGCGCCAGACCATTTCAAAGCATCAGCACCATAACTCCCTAGATGATACGATGAAAAAACGTGACCTAGTTTATCCATTTGAAGCCATTCGGCATTGTCATTAATAAAATGAAAATCGGATCGGGGATAATCAGCATACCACAATTGGTTTAAACCAATCAAGGCAGCTGAACCAATGGCTAACTCAGAAACAACAAGGGATTTAAGTCGCTTTTTATTTAAGGTATCCGATGGTTTTAAAAAGTTTTCAATGGAACTTTGAGAAAATAGAAAACTGGAGAAAAATAAAAATAGGATAATGTAATACTTCGTTTTCAAAAGTTATCTTTTTGTGCCTTGAGCATTCAACCAATCGGCATATTTTTTGGCATTGACATTGTGCTGTGTAATGGTAGAAGCAAACTCATGGTATCCAAATTTTTCAACACTGGCACAAAAATAAAGATAATCATGTTTTGTTGGATTTAAAACAGCATCAATAGCATCTACATCGGGCATGGCGATTGGTCCCGGTGGCAATCCAATGTTTTGATACGTATTGAAAGGCGAATTGATAAACAAATCGTTATATAAAACTCGCTTTATTATTTGGACGAAATTTTTATCTCTTAATTTCAACGCATAAATCACAGTTGGATCCGCTTGTAAAGGCATTCCAATATTCAATCTGTTTAGATAAACCCCAGCCACAGTAGGCCTTTCGCTTTTTTTAACGGTTTCTTTGTGAACAATTGATGCCAAAGTAATCACTTGAACAGGAGTTAAATTCAAAGCATCCGCTTTAGCAATTCGTTCTTTGGTCCAAAAACGTTTGTATTCGTCCAACATTTTACTTCTGAATTTTTCTGCCGAAATATTCCAATAGACTTCATACGTATTGGGCAGAAACATGGCAAAAACATTATCTTTAGTAAAATCATTTTGCCTCAAGAAAACAGTATCTCGGAATGTTGCTAATAATTTAGTAGTATCAGGTTCAATTTGTGAACTAACTCGTTCGCACAGATTTTCTAACCGTTCTTGATTATTGAAAGCTAATTTTACTGGAGTATTCCTCCTTATGGCACCTACCAATTGAAAAGCACTCATCCCTTTTTTAAACAAAAACCGTCCTGACTTAACATTATTAGGATACGAACGAAGCTTGGCTATAAACTCAAAATTATACATGTTCTTGATGTAGGGAGAAATGATTTTCACAACATCTGTATAATTAGAACCGGTTGGGACTTGAACATAAATTTCATCTTTATCAAAATTAGTATTTGAAGTAAAAAATTTGACAAAAACAACTATGACAATAAGCAAAAAAGCAATTGCTAGGACTTTAAAAATAGTATTTCTCTTTGTATTCAAAATCGAAAATATTTTAGTTTATTTTTTAATTAATTGCAATAATACTTCATCATGAAAAGAATTGTTGGTGAAATTCCAATCTTTCTTAACTCCTATCTTTTCAAATTCAAATGTCGTAAAAAGGGACAAACTCGGTAGGTTTTCGGTACTAATATTTGCATACAATTGATGTAATTGCAATTGGTGGAATGCATAATTAATCATCAAACCCAAAGCTTCTTTACCAAAACCATTGTTTCGATCAACATTATTTTGAATAATAATACCAACACCAGCGCGTTTGTTTTTTGGGTCAAAATCAAATAAATCAATCAATCCAATAGCTTCAAGATTTTCAATTTTACAAATAGCCAAGCGCAACTGTTTGGCTTCGTATATATCTTGATGTGCATTTTCAAGATATTGAGTAATTAAAAATTTGCTATACGGTGTTTGCGTATTGCTCACTTCCCAAATGTTTTCATCATTTTCTATACGATAGATAAACACTAAGTCTTCAGGTTCGAGAGCACGTAGAAAAATAGTATTTCCTTGAAGTGTTACCATGTTATTTCCCCTTCAAAGACAAATGTTGCTGGTCCTTTTAAAAAAACGTTAGTATAACTATTCCCGTCTTTCACAAAAGAAACCTCCAATTTTCCGCCTTCAACATCTAAAAAGATATGATGTGCGTTTGTTTTTCCGATAGCATGCATTGCAATAGCGACAGCAGTTGCGCCAGTGCCACAAGATAGCGTTTCGTCTTCAACACCACGTTCGTAGGTTCGTAAAGCAAAATGATTTTCTGATAACTGTTTAACAAAATTCACGTTACTACCTTCCTTTCCATACAATTCAGAATAACGAATTGTAGCGCCATTTTTTTTTACATCATAATTTTCTAAATCATCCATCATCATCACATGGTGCGGTGAACCTGTATTGAGGAAAACATACTCTTCTTCCACTCTAACTTTTGATACATTTTTCATTTGCAAGGAAACGATACCATTCTCTAAAATTGAAGCATGATGCAAACCGTCAGTTGCTAAAAAAGTGGCTTCGTTGTCGATTATTGACAACATTTTAGCAAAAGCTACGATACATCTTCCACCATTGCCACACATCGAACTTTGATTTCCATCGGAGTTATAATAAACCATTTTGAAATCGGTCGGTTTTGCGAGATTCGAAGCAATCTCTTCATTCTCGAGCAAAATTAGTCCGTCTGCACCAATTCCAAAACGTCGGTCACACAATTTTTCAATAAGACTTATGTTCTCTTTTGGAAAATTATTTTGGCGATTATCAATCATCACAAAATCATTTCCAGTTCCTTGGTATTTAAAAAAAGAAATTTTCATAGCGCATATAACTTCAACAAATATAGCAAATATTAAGATTATCTTAAAAATTGTTAAACGAGCGTTAAAGGATATTTGTAAAAAAAAAGATTGTTTTTAATTTTACATTCAAATAATTTTAATAGTACTAGTTATGAAACGATTTTCAAGTTTATTTATGATTTCTTTATTAAGTGGAGCAACCACACTTGGCGCTTACAAATTATTTATTGAAGGAAAGGACAGTCGCAATTCGATTGTATCTATGGCGTCGTCAAATTACAACAGAACAGTAGGTTTATCTGGTGAAGCAGTTGATTTTACAGTTGCTGCC
>NZ_JBKCVI010000118.1:0-20227 GCF_046317795.1 Flavobacterium sp.
CCTATAAATCCCGCACCACCCGTTATTAAAATCTTTTTCATTTTATATAAATCTAATCTATTTGGTGAAATTATTTTTTTAAACGCAATTAAATATAGTGTTTCACACTGAGCTTGTCGAAGTGCATTTAAAAAGGTCTTCGACAAGCTCAGACTGACATTTTGTAACTGAATTGGATAGCCATAACGCTACAACCTCCCATCCGCCTTTTCATTCAAAACGCCTTTAACATCAAACAAAACGCCTTTTTCCTTTTTTAATTTTGATAAATCAATAGTAGTAAATGCAGTATGAGCCACACCCAATACAATAGCATCAAAAGTCTCTCTAGGCAGTTCATTGGTCGTTTCCAATTGGTATTCATGCTCCACTTCAGATGGTTTGGCCCATGGATCAAATATGGAAACTTTTATCCCATAATCTTCTAGTGCATGAACCACATCCACAATTTTGGTATTTCGAACATCAGGACAATTCTCTTTAAAAGTGATCCCCAACATCAATAAATTTGCCCCATTAATAACGACACCTTTTTTTATCATTAGTTTCACTACTTGTGATGCGACATACTCACCCATACTATCATTCAATCGTCTTCCGGCCAAAATAATCTCAGGATGGTACCCTTTTTCTTGTGCTTTCTGGGCCAAATAATAAGGATCAACACCAATACAGTGTCCACCAACCAATCCGGGTTTAAATGGTAAAAAATTCCATTTAGTACCCGCGGCTTCCAATACAGCATGCGTATCTATTTCTAATAAATTAAATATTTTAGCTAACTCATTGACGAAAGCGATATTAATATCACGTTGTGAATTTTCGATAACCTTAGCAGCTTCCGCCACTTTTATAGATGGAGCCAAATGAGTTCCAGCTGTAATCACCGATTGATATAAGTTATTAACTTTCTGACCAATTTCAGGGGTAGAACCCGATGTGACTTTCAGTATTTTTTCAACCGTATGTTCTTTGTCTCCTGGATTAATTCGCTCTGGTGAATACCCTGCAAAAAAATCAACATTGAATTTTAATCCACTCACGCGTTCCAAAACCGGAATACATTCTTCTTCCGTCACACCAGGATACACTGTCGATTCATAAATAACAATATCTCCTTTTTTCAGCACCTTTCCTACTGTTTCGCTCGATTTGTAAAGCGGTGTCAAATCTGGACGGTTATTTTTATCAACAGGCGTTGGAACCGTAACAATATAGTAATTACAATCCGAAATATCCGCAATATTGCAACTGCAATAAAGCCCATTGGAAGAACCCGTAGAAGTCAAAAGCACGTTTTTCAATGTAGCTTCATCAATCTCCAAAGTAGAGTCCAAACCTGAATTCAGTTCATTAATCCTATTTTGATTGATATCAAAACCGACAACTGGGTATTTGGTAGCAAATAATCTCGCTAGTGGTAATCCAACATATCCTAATCCAATAATGGCTATTTTTATATTCATCATACTGTATTTGTGGTATTTTTAAACCCTTAAACTATTTTTAACAATTAAACAATTTCAAACTTCCAACCCATGAAATCTGAGCACTAAAAGCTTAATACTGAACACTCTCTAACTAACTCCCAATCGACTGATAAACAAACCCTATTGATTTCAACTTTTCTCCATCCAATAAATTCCTACCATCAAAAACAAAAGCGGGCTTTAACATACTCTCATAAATCTTCTCCCAATCATATGTTTTAAACTCATCCCATTCTGTAAGTACCGCAATAGCATGAGCATTTTCACAAGCTTCGTAAGGATTGCTATAACTTTTAATATGTTTTTCGTTATCGGTTGCTTCCCTTGTTGCTAAATAATTCAAATCTGATAATACTTGTTTTTGTGCTACTTTGGGATCAAATAAGGCAATATTGGCCTGCTCATTAATCAAATCATCTGCCACATAAATCGCCGCTGATTCTCTGGTATCATTAGTATCCTTCTTAAAAGCCCAACCTAAAAAAGTGATTTTTTTACCCGAAACGGTGTTGTAAAGTGTTTGCACAATATTTTTAGAAAAACGTCTTTTTTGATGGTCATTCATAATAATCACTTGTTCCCAATAATCCGCGACTTTATTCAATCCAAATGCTTTTGAAATATAAACCAAATTCAAAATATCCTTCTGGAAACAGGAACCACCAAACCCAACAGAGGCCTTTAAAAACTTAGACCCAATTCGACTATCCATTCCTATTGCTTTCGCCACTTCATTCACATTAGCTTCTGTTTTTTCACACAATTCTGAAATAGAATTGATAGAAGAAACACGTTGCGCCAAAAAGGCATTTGCCACCAATTTTGACAATTCTGACGACCAAACATTGGTTTTCAAAATACGTTCTCTTGGAACCCAATTCGCATAAACAGCTATCAAAGCTTCAATAGCATTTTGCCCAGCTGGAGTAGAGTCGCCTCCAATTAAAACGCGGTCTGGACTTAACAAATCTGTTACAGCTGTACCTTCGGCAAGAAACTCTGGATTAGACAGTATTTGAAATTGAACTCCATTACCAGTGTTATCCAAAATACTCTTCAAAGCTTCAGCTGTTCTAACAGGCAATGTGGACTTCTCTACGATTATTTTATCGGTCTTCGCTACTTTGGCAATTTGACGAGCACACAATTCAATGTGTTTTAAATCGGCAGCCATTCCCTTACCTGTCCCATAGGTTTTGGTTGGGGTATTGACTGAGATGAAGATCAAATCGGCTTCATCGATTGCCTTATCAACATCGGTTGAGAAAAATAAATTTTTTCCTCTGGTGTTGGCAACAATTTCGTTTAATCCTGGCTCATAAATCGGAATATTATTAACATCTTTATCATTCCAAGCAGCAATTCTGGCTTCATTTAAATCAACAACAGTCACTTTTATATGGGCACATTTTTGAGCTATAACTGCCATTGTTGGCCCTCCAACATATCCTGCACCGATGCAACATATAGTATTTATTTTCATTCTAATGGATATTATATATTCTTATTTTAGGTTTTCCCAATACCATTTTATTGCTTCTTTCAAACCTTCTTGAAAAGAATAGTTGGGATTATAGTGTAATAATTTTTTTGCTTTTTCAATACTCGCCAAGGAATGAGGGATGTCACCCGCTCTATTTGGCCCATGAATTACTTGTACATCGGCAATTTTTTTATCATAGTTTGATAAAAATAATTTCAAATAATGAAACATATCATTCAACGTAGTCCTATCGCCATAAGCGGTATTGTAAACTGTGTTTATCGCATCCAAATTGTCCGTCAACATGGCCAATTCATTCATTTGAATCACATTATCAATATAAGTAAAATCTCTAGAATAATTACCATCACCATTAATAACTGGACTTTCATGGCGCATCAAGTGCATAACAAATTTTGGTATGACTGCCGCATAAGCCCCATTAGGATCTTGACGTCTCCCAAAAACATTAAAATAGCGTAACCCAATGGTTTCCAAACCATAAGTTTTACTAAAAATATCAGCATATAACTCATTGACATATTTTGTGATAGCATAGGGCGAAAGAGGTTTACCGATAGTTTCCTCTACTTTAGGCAAGCGTTCTGAATCCCCATAAGTAGATGAACTTGCAGCATAAACAAACCTTTTAATACCAGCGTCTCTAGAGGCAACAAGCATGTTCAAAAAACCAGAAATATTAACATCGTTAGTTGTTAACGGGTCATTAATGGAACGCGGCACGGAACCCAGAGCTGCTTGGTGCAAAACATAATCTATGTTAAGAGTAGCTTCTTGACAAGTTTCAAGATTTCTAATATCACCTTCTATTAATTTGAAGTTTGCATTCTCAAAAAAAGGTTCAATATTATGTCTATGTCCTGTAGCAAAATTGTCTAAACAAACTACAAAATAATCCTTTGACAAGAAATATTCACACAGATTGGATCCAATAAATCCAGCACCACCAGTAATTAAGACCGCAGTTTTATTTTGGATCATGTTTTGAATAATTTTAATAATCTATAGTGCCATTTTGCAAAAAAGCCAGTAGGTTCTTCATCTTCATGATAACCACTACCATAACCATAGCCATAGCTGTATCCATAGCCATAGCCATAGCCATAACCCACTCCATATTTTGCTTTATTTTCATAACCATTAAAAATGATGCTAATATTGTTAAGTTCGCCTCTCTTATGTCTGTTATTCAATAGTGTCAACATTTCTTTCTTGGTGAAATTTTGACGAACAATGTATAGAGTAACATCACAAAATTGAACCAATTCCAATGCATCCGAAACCAATCCAACTGGAGGAGTATCAAGAATAATATAATCATATTTTTGTTTTAATTCCTCTATCATTTCTCTCATAGAGTCACCTAGAATCAATTCTGATGGGTTAGGTGGGATTGGACCGGAAGTAATTACATCAAGATAAGGTATGTGGGTATGTTGAATGACTTCATTTAATTTATTTTGACCAATCAAATAATTCACCGCACCTAAATCGTTCTGAATATTAAAATCGTCAAATATCCTTGGCTTTCTTAAGTCCAAACCTACTATGATAGTTTTCTTTTCACTTAATGCAAACACTGTAGCAATATTAAGTGAGCAAAATGTTTTTCCTTCTCCACTGACAGATGAAGTCAGCATTAATGTTTTTGTTCCCTCAATATTTTGCTTTTTGTATAAAAATTGTAAAGAAGAGCGTATGGCTCTAAAGGACTCAGAAAGTGCTGATTTTGGTCTTTCAAATACTGAAAGATTTGTTTCAGAATGTTTAACTCCCACAATACCTATAAGTGGTAACTGGGTTAGACTGATAATATCTTCAATATTTTGAATTGAATTACTAATAAAAAAAATAAAGAAAACAATCACCAATGGCACTATTAATCCCATAAAGAATGCTAAAACATAATTTACTCCAGTCTTTGGTCCTAACAATCCTCCTCCTACATCTTTTGCAGGATCAATAAACTTTATATCAGACAAATTGGCTGCTTGTACTATAGATGCCTCGCTTCTTTTTTGAAGAAATGTATTGTATATATTATCACTTAAATTATATTTTCTTGATAAATTTAACCATTCTTGTTTATTTTCAGGAAGCTTACTAATTTCATTTTCAAGCTTTTGAATTTTTTGATTGGCTAAATTTAAATCATAATCTAATGCATTTTTATAAGAATTGGCATTCTCGAGTAATACTTTTTTAACGGATTGAATTTCATTATCTATTCTTTCATACATTAGCTCTCCTTTTACAGAATAAACTAACTGTGACCTTTGAATTGATAGTGTTATTAATTTGGCTACATTAGTATTAATATTCTCTTCTTCAATACCTACAATTGTTGGTGCTGGTAGTTTAGAAAAATCAACACTATTTTTTAAATATGTTTTTAATGTATTGAGATAGGCAATTTTTCGTTCCACAACATCTTTCTCCTTATCGTAATCTAACAACTGATTTTTGAATGTAATTCCTCCTTCTTCTATATCAATAACATTATTATTCTTACCAAACTCTTTTAAATCGTTGCCAGAATTTTTTAACTTTTCTTCCATGTCATGCAACGTTACGTCAATGAAATTGATTGTGTTTTCGGCGAATTTATTTTTTTCTTCTTTATTTCTCTGGATTAAGACCAGAACAGTTTGGTTTAGATAATCAACCATTCTCTCTTTATTTGTTCCTTCCATGGCCAACTTAAGTATCGATCCTGCTTTTTCATCAATACCTACTTTCAAGGATTTGTATGTCAAAACTGTTTTATCAAAAGGATTAAAACGTATTAGAATTTCATCTCCAAAAGTATCATTCTCAAAATTAACTACATCTAATTTCCAGTGTAGAAAAGGTAGATTTATATTTTGTCCTACTTTACATACTCTAGAAAACTCTTTATCAGGAGTTGAAATTGTTGATTCCTTATTATCAGCATATCGTATAACTTTTGCGCTATTATTCTGAAAAGGTATGGTGATTTTATAAGTATCTTTAGAAAGCATTTTAACTTTTATAAACTGTTCATAAAGTTGGTTTTGAGTTTTATCTATTTTGATTTTAAACGGAACTTGTCCATAAACATCTTGGAGAAAATATTTAGTTTGCTTTAGGTAGTCTGTATAAAATTGTAATTTATCAACTACTAATTCGTTATGTGATCTTGATTTTAGAGTTGTTGAAATCATTTGAACTTTGTCTGAAGTTCCTCCCCAATTAAAAACTAAACTTGTGTTGGCTGTAAACAATGGATTATTTTCTTCTTGCACAGCGATGGTGGTCTCAATGCCATAAATCTTCTGCTTTCTAACATTTACTTGTTGGGCTATTGAAAAAGCAATAATAAGCCCAATAACAAACCATTTCCAATAGCTTAATGTTTTGATTAAAAATCCTTTAAAATCAAAATTGTTTTGTTTATCAAAAAAAGTAAAATCTTTTGTATCTATCATGAAATGAAGTTATAGTCGAATTAACAATAAAGTAGTTGTAAATAATGATAAAACGGTAACTATAGTAGTCAAGGATTGTATACCTGTTGTACCAGTTCCCCAAGATTTTTGTTTTAATGGTTTTACATAAATATAATCATTTGGCTGTAAATAAAATGCTTCGGAGTTAACGGCATTCTTGTCGGTCAAATCTATACTAAATGTTTCACTTCCTTGAGGATAGGTTCTAATTACTTTTACGTCTTTTCTGTCACCTTCTACTGAAATATCACCTGAATTTGCTATGGCTTCCATGATATTAAGCTTATCTTGGTAGATAATTTTTGTGCCTGTAGATCTTACTTCGCCATTTATGGTATATCTGAATCCCGCTAACTTAACAACAACAAATATTCCTGCTTCTGTTTTAAAATATTTCTCATTAAGCATTTTTTCAATTGTAATCCTAACTTCTTCGGTTGTATATCCCAAAACATTAACTTCACCAAGTATAGGTAATCTAATATTACCATGATCGTCAACAGAATATCCATTAAAGTAATTACTTTCAGCTGAAATATTTACAGAATTTTGAATTGTAGAAGCGTTAAAAATTTCAACTAATTTTGGGTCAATTGCTTTAATGGAAATACTTAATATATCGTTTGTTTGAAGACGATAAGGCTTTTGATTTAATGAAGTTACCACTTCATTTTTTGGATTACCCTTATCTTGAAGATAAATTAAATCTTTGGTAGGAACACAGGAAGCAAATAGAATACTAAATAAGAAAATAAAATGTATTTTGGAATTCTTCATTATTGTTTTAAAAAAATTAGCAAACAAAGATAGATTTTTCAAATCTAAATACAAAAATGTAGTTTACTATAATTTGATTATAAGTTTTTTATTGAATTCTCAAATGGAACTCTATTTAAAATACTTCTACCCAAAGTCACTTCATCAGCATATTCTAATTCATCGCCCACAGCTATGCCTCGGGCAATTGTAGATGTCTTGACATCAAAATCTTTAATCTGTTTGAAAATATAAAAATTGGTTGTATCGCCTTCCATGGTTGAACTTAAAGCAAAAATTAATTCTTCAGTTTCTCCTAATTTTACTTTTTCTACTAATGAATTAATGTTCAATTGACTTGGTCCCACTCCATCAATGGGTGAAATTTTACCACCTAAAACATGATAAATTCCTTTGAACTGATTGGAGTTTTCGATAGCCATTACATCACGAATATCTTCAACAATACAAATAATTTTATGATTTCTCTTAGTATTATTACAAATTTCACAAACTTCAACGTCGGAAATATTATGACAACTGACACAAAATTTTATCTCTTCTCTCATAGTTGTCAAAGCATTTGATAAAAATTGTGTTTGTTCTGATGGCTGTTTTAACAAATGCAACACCAATCGCAAAGCCGTTCGCTTTCCAATTCCTGGCAATTGTGCCATCTCGTTTACCGCTTTTTCAAGTAGCTTTGATGAAAATTCCATGCGGCAAAAGTAATAAAAAGCGGTAAGTTATAACTAGGAAGTTGGAAGTAAATTATCTTCTGACTTCCATCTTCTAACTTCTAACTTTTTTTGTATTTTGGCTTTCTTTAAACAAACCTTTATGACACCAACTACCATTCTTATCATTATCATTATTTATTTTGGTTTACTGATTTTGATTTCAAATATTGTAAGTAAAAAAAGCTCGGATAATGATACGTTTTTTAAAGCCAATAAAAACTCAAAATGGTATTTGGTTGCCTTTGGAATGATTGGAACTGCGCTATCGGGTGTAACTTTTATATCAGTACCGGGCGAGGTTGGCAATCCCGATTTGCAGTTTAAATATTTCCAATTTGTATTGGGAAATGCCATTGGTTTTTTAATTATTGCTAAGGTGTTACTTCCGCTCTATTATCGAATGAATTTGACTTCGATTTATAGTTATATTGAACAGCGATTGGGAGTCGTGAGTTATAAAACGGCAGCCACAATTTTCTTAATCAGTAGAACCATTGGCTCGGCTTTCAGATTGTACTTGGTTGTAATTGTTCTGCAACGTTATGTGTTTGATTCTTTTCATGTTCCATTTGCGCTTACGGTTTTAATTTCCTTGGGTTTGATTTTTGCCTACACCTATCGAGGTGGGTTAAAAACGATTATTATTACCGATAGTTTGCAAACATTCTTCTTAGTTTCCTCTGTTTTTTTGACCATAATTTTCATTTGCCAAAGTCTAGATTTTTCTTTTTTCCAAGCTTTTGAAGCCGTGAAAGAAAGCAATTATTCTAAAATTTTCTTCTTCGAGGATTATTTAAAAGGGAATTATTTTTGGAAACAAATTCTAGGTGGAATTTTTGTTACCATTGCCATGGTTGGACTTGACCAAGATTTAATGCAAAAAAACTTAAGCTGTAAGAATATTGGCGAAGCCCAAAAAAACATGTTCACCTTTACTGGAATATTTGTTGTAATTAATATTTTCTTTTTGAGTGTGGGTGCGCTACTGTATATGTTTGCCGAAAAAAATGGTATTCAAGTACCAATGGTTGATGGTGTCGCTCGAACCGATTTTTTGTTTCCCGAAATAGCTTTAAAATCTCTAGGAATTGTTCCTGCAGTGGTTTTTTTGTTAGGATTGACTGCTGCAACTTTTGCTACAACCGACTCCGCTTTGACCGCATTGACCACATCTTTTTGCGTTGATTTTCTGGGCATGGATAAACAACAAGAAAATTCCAATCCCGAAGCTTCGGGAGAAATTCCAAATTCCAATGAAAACAAAACATTACTTAAAAATAAATTGGTAAGAACTCGTCACTTTGTTCACCTTGGGTTTTCGTTTCTCATGTTTTTAGTAATAATAATTTTCAATGCAGTTAATGATGCTTCTGTGGTAAAAATGATTTTTAAGATTGCATCCTATACTTATGGCCCGCTTTTAGGATTGTATGCTTTTGGTTTATTCATGAAATCAAAAACGGTTCATGACAAGCTGGTGCCGCTTATTTGCTTGATATCACCCGCAATATGTTTCTTTATTAGCAAATATGCTGCGACACTTTTTGGTGATTATATTTTAGATAATGAATTAATCATTGTCAATGGTTTAATAACTTTTGTTGGCTTGTTATGCATCAGTAAACCAGCAACAGAAAACACTCGTTATTAACACTGATTAGTATTGATTGGTAGCTAACAAAACTAACGTACAAGCTACTTCCACTTTAATTCCGTTGCCTTGAAGCAACTGATAAAATTCGGGATTTTCGGTTCCAGGATTGAAAATAACACGCTTTGGTTTTGTTTCAATGATGTAATTATAATAATCTCGTTGACGTGCCGGATTTAAATACAAAGTCACTGTGTCAATATTTTTCAACGGAATGTTTTTAGTTCTAATGGTAACTCCTGCCACTTCGCCAGTATTCTGGCCAATAGCAAGTGTAGAATGTCCTTTATCTACTAACATTGTAATGGCTTTGAAAGCATATCGATCCGGTTTTGTGGTAGCCCCAAGTACTACTGTTTTTTTATTTTTCATGTGTTGTATTTCTATTTTTCAAAGATAATGGTATCTTTATATTTCAATCGGATTATTTAACTACAATTTAATATTTTAAGTTAGTTTCAAAATTTACCTTTGCCAAAAAAACTATGGAACTTTTTATTTTTCTACTTGCCGCACTTTTTTCTGTTTTAAATCCAATAGGAACAGTGCCTATTTTTGTGGGTTTAACTCAAGATTACACCAAAAGCGAACGCTCAAAAGTCTCAATGATAACCGCTCTAAACGTCTTTATCATTTTAATTATTTCCTTTTTTATTGGACAATATGTTTTAACTTTTTTTGGAATTACTATAACTGCTCTTCGAATTGCCGGCGGAATTATCATTGCCAGTTCGGGATTTTCTTTGCTTAATGGAAAATTTAATAAAAATCGTGGTATTGATAAAAAAGTAGAAGAAGATATTCATTTGAGAAATTCTATTGCGCTTACACCACTTGCTATGCCTATGCTTGCTGGTCCTGGTTCGATATCGCTATTAATTGCTTTTTATCAAGAACACAACACCGCTAATGAAATTTTAATTTCTTCGTTAGCTATATTTTTTGTCAGCATACTAATTTTTCTAATTTTGAGAAGCGCTCACTATTTAGCAAAAATTCTTGGCGCTTCTGGTATTGTTGCCATTTCGAGAATTATTGGATTTTTAACTATTGCTATTGGCATACAATATATTATTAGTTCTGTATTGGCCATTGTTAGAGGAATATAAGTTGTATCAAATTCCAATTTAAAAATTCCAAATTCTAAGGAATTGGTTTTGGAATTTGGAATTTAAAGTTTTTGGAATTTAAATTTATTATATACCGTCATGAAAAAAATACTTTTACTTTTAGCTGGAATATCTTTATTTATGGGATGCAAATCAGCTCAAAATGCAACATCGAAAAATAGTGCTGCCTTGAACGAACTGGTTTCTATCATGCAAGGTCATTATTCCTCAGAAAAACAATCATTAGAAGATAAGGATTATTATAATATTTCTTTGCGTATGACACCCATTTGGAAAGAAAAAGGAAATTATCTTTTTGTAGAACAAGCGATTTTTGACAAACAAGACAAGCCCTATAGAGTAAGAGTTTATAAAGTTTCTCAAAGAAATGACACTGAATTTATAAGTGAAATTTACACCTTAAAAAACGAAAAAGATTGGATTGGAAAATGGGCAATACCCGAAGCTTATGATAAACTTACTGATGCCGATATGGAACTAAAACAAGGTTGTGAAGTAGTTTTAAAGAGAGTTGCAAAAAATAAATTTACAGGTTCAACTGGTGATAAAACTTGTCCAAGTGAATTGCGTGGTGCTAGTTTTGCCAATTCAAAAGTTACGGTTACCAAAAATGAAATTTTATCTTGGGATCAAGGTTTTGATAAAGATGGCAAACAAGTTTGGGGTGCTACAAAAGCAGGTTATCATTTTATAAAAATGAAAAACTAATTTGTTTTAAATTTCAATTTAAAAATTCCAAATTCCAAGGAATTGGTTTTGGAATTTGGAATTTTAAGTTTTTGGAATTTAATTTTTCGGAAGAAAAATCTCAGCCATCATGCAACGGGCACTTCCACCACCACAAGCTTCAATTGTATTGAGAGTTGAATGAATAATTTCGACATGTGCTTCGAGTTGAGTAATTTGTTTTTTGGTTAAACTTTTAAAGGCCGATTCACTCATCACTAGAAACCTTTTGTCATTCTTCCCTTTCACTTCAAGCATATTTCCAGCAAAGTTGTTGACTTGCTCTTCTGTAATTAAAATCACTTCTTTATCATCGCCACGCAAACTATCCAGTACCATTTTGCGTTCTTTTTTATCATCGATACAATCGGCACAAATCACAGCAAACGTATCGCCAAGACACATCATCACATTGGTATGATACATTAGTTTTCGTTCTCCACCTGCCTTGCCGTCAGGCAGGTTTACGGTTTGAAATGCTTCAAATAGTACAGGAGTAAATTCAAAGTCTTCACAAAACTCTATCATCAATTCTTCATCGGCTCTGGGAGAAAGCGCACAATAAGCTTTTCCGTTTTCTCTGTCTAAAAGTAAACTACCTGTACCTTCAAGAAAGATACCATCCTCTTCTGCTGAAGTATAATCCATGATTTGGTTGATTTCAAAACCTTCATCTTCTAGTATATCTAGTATATCTTCTCTTCTTTCGGCACGACGGTTTTCGGCAAACATGGGATACAAAACTACATCGCCATTTTCGTGAAAAGAAATCCAATTGTTTGGAAAAATGCTGTCTGGAGTATTGGGCTCTATAGTGTCTTCAATCACAATAACATTTACCCCTACTTTTCGCAACTTATTTACAAAAGTATCAAACTCTTGTTGTGCTTTGGTATTTACTGTTTCTGGCGAAAGTCCATCAAGTACTTTTTGGTAATAATTATTTACAGCCGTTTGCTCGTTCATGCGAAAAGCCACTGGGCGAATCATCAATATGGAATTGGTAGTTTGTTTCATTTTATTTTAGTCTCTTATTAATGGTAAAGTGGAACAGCGCAACAGTCCTTCTTGTTTGGCAATTTCGGCATAGGGTATTTCTTCTACGATAAATCCATTATTGCGAAGCCAATTGTTTAATCGGGTGAAATTCTTTTCAGAAACCACTACATTTTCATCTATAGAAAACACGTTAGAATTCATATCATACATTTCGTCACGAGTAATATGAAATAAATTTTCTAAACCAAAAAGATTGACTAAAAAAACATAATCCGCTTCTTCTCTGAAACCACTTTTATAAATTATTCCTTTGTTTGCACCCACAGGTTGAAAGCAACAATCCAAATGTAATGCATTATCTCGAGCTTCCAATTTGGATTTCACCAAATCAAATTCTTTTACTTTTTTATTAGGAAACATTTCTTTGATATAATTCACCCCTTGCCAATTGGTTCGCGCTGTGATATACTCTTTATAATCAGACCCTTTGTAGGTTCCAATGAAAATATAATCGTTCCACAACATGACATCGCCACCTTCGATATGCACTTCTTCAGGTGGACGCACTACTTTTGCTGGATTGATTTGGTCAATTACATATTGAATGGCATCTAATTCTCGTTCTCTATCAGGCAGTATATTGGCTTTGATAAAAATATCGTCAATAACAAAACCGATGTCGCGTGTGAAGATTTGGTTGTAGTTTTCAATCATCTCTGGACGAAAAACTTGAACCTCATACTTTTGAAATACTTGATTAAAAGCTTCCATTTCTTTAACCATATCGGTTTCAATGGGATATGTCCCAGCTAGGATGTGTTCTAATGATTTGGGGTCATACGCTTCTTCGGCGGTTGGTGTGGGTCCATTATTTAGGGCTGAACCCAGCACTACGGCTCTTAATCGTGAGGTTTCGTTTTTTACATTCAGGTGTAACATAAAATGGCTTTTGGCTTGGGTCAAATATAAAAAAGCTTCCCGATTATAAGAAGCTTTGTTTATAAGTATTTGTTAGGATTACCTTTTATCCATAGGTTTAAAATCTCTAAGTGGATGACCCGTATAAACTTGTCTTGGTCTGCCAATTGGTTCTTTGTTGATGCGCATTTCTTTCCACTGGGCAATCCATCCTGGCAAACGACCGATGGCGAACATTACGGTAAACATATCGGTTGGAATTCCTAATGCGCGATAGATAATTCCAGAGTAGAAATCTACGTTTGGATATAATTTTCTAGAAACGAAATATTCATCAACTAATGCCGCTTCCTCCAATTGTTTGGCAATGTTTAAAATCGGATCATCAACACCAAGTGTTCTTAAAACCTCATCGGCTGCTTTTTTAATAATTCGGGCTCTAGGATCAAAGTTTTTATATACTCTATGTCCAAATCCCATTAATCGGAATGGATCATCTTTGTCTTTGGCTTTAGCCATATATTTAGCAGCGTCACCACCATCTTTTTGAATTTCCTCCAGCATTTCTAAAACCGCCTGATTAGCGCCACCGTGTAATGGACCCCAAAGTGCGGAAACTCCAGCCGAAATTGAAGCAAATAAGCCTGCATGTGACGAACCAACAATTCTAACTGTAGAAGTGGAACAGTTTTGTTCGTGATCGGCATGAAGTATGAATAGCTTATCTAAAGCATCAACTACTGTTTTGTTGGCGGTATAAGGTCCTGTTGGTAATTTAAACATTAACTGCATGAAATTTTCAACATATCCTTGGGTATTATCATAATAATTTAACGGATAACCCATCATTTTTCTGTAGGTCCAAGTGGCAATGACCAAGAATTTACCCATGGTTTTGCAAACCGCTTCATACATTTCTTTTTCATTTTCAACATTAACCACTTTTGGATTAAAGGCAGTTAATGCACTGGTAAGCGCAGACAAAACACCCATGGGGTGAGCTGTTTTTGGAAAACCATCAATGATGTTTTTCATTTCTTCGTTTACTAACGTATATTTTCTAATATCAGTTTCAAACTGAGCTAACGCTGCTTTAGTGGGTAATTCTCCAAAAATAACTAAAAAAGCCACTTCAAGAAAATCGGCTTTTTCGGCTAAATCTTCGATAGCATACCCTCTGTAACGAAGAATACCTTCCTCACCATCTAGGAAAGTAATATCACTTTTACAAGAGCCTGAGTTCTTATATCCTGGATCTAAAGTTATGGCACCTGTTAAAGCACGAAGTTTTTCAATATCAATAGCTGCTTCGTTTTCGCTTCCTACGATTACTGGAAACTCGTATTTTTTGCCATCAAATTCTAATATAGCTGTTTTTGACATGGTTTTGTAAGGGAATAAATCTTAATAAAATTATTAATTCGACAAAATTAACGAATTGGGAATGAAATAAAAAAGAATTATAACAACGTTTTCGTTAATTATTTGATAAAATTACTTTCCTAGTAGCTGTTTTAAATAAAAAACTCACGAAACATTTCGTGAGTTTTTCCAAATAAATTTAATTAACGCTATTCTCTAACTATTTTTTCTACTTTCATTCCTTTATCCGATAGTATTTTAAGGAAATATACTCCTTTGTATTTATTGGAAACATCAATCGATGTTTCGTTTTCGTTGACCAAATTAGTCTGCAACAATCGTCCTTGCACATCGTACAACTGAATAGACTTGATTGAATTGTTACAATTAACCGTTACAATTCCATTAGTCGGATTGGGATAGACCGAAATTGACGCATCATTTTGAAAATCAGGATTGTTTAATGATTGGAAAACAGTTTCAGCATCATTTGTTAGGATTGGAAAATTGTAATCAAAATAGATATTGGCTTTCTTATTGACCTCATCGCCTACTAGCAAGTTATTTTTTGATTTAATTTTCAATAAAATATTACCATGTCCACCCGATTCTAATTGGATATTTTGAAAAATAAACTCTACAATATTTTGATTTATTCTTGCATCAACTGGGTCTGAAGAATTCATTATTTGAAGTGAATTCATATCAAAATCGGTTTGATTTACTTCTACTTTAACCACCACAAACTCTGCTGCTGCTGTACCAGTATTTTCGAAACGAATGTTGTAATGCAAATAATTCCCTATTTCCGTTGGCGAAACAATATCTCCTTCCAAACAGGTAATATCATTTGGATCGTAAGAACCCACCACAATTTGTTTCAGCGAAAAAACATTATCAGCAGGAATTTCGTCACTGGCAATTGGAGTAATAGTTGCATTAAAATCCAATTGGTCTCCAATATTTACAGCAGGTGTTTCTGTAGGAGCATTTACATTAAAAACAATTTCAATACTTCTACTTTCAAAAGGTAACAAATTGGTATAATTCCATGACATAGTTCCTACACTTTGTGAATTGGGTACTACCGTTGCAGAAACAAAATCTAAAATAGCATCATCATAACTGAAAGTAACATTTCCGGAAAGGGTTTGATTGCCTTTGTTTTTATAGACAATTTTATAAGTGGCATCAAAACCTGGTCTTGCTCTAAATATTGGCGCAATAACTATTTCTAAATCTGGATGAACGCCGTTGGCTGAAATACAAAAGTTTTGAGTAGTTGTATTATTGTTGTTATTGGCAAAAGGAATAGTGGCTGTAGTTGGCGAAAAATTGAAATACGTTGGGTTTTCCATAGCTGGCGTTAAAACAAAACTACCAGATTGTGTATAAAAAGTATAGTTTCCTGAATTGTTTGTAAATGTTGCACCTTGATTGGTTCCTTCATTAATATTGACTCTAACATTCGGTTGAATATCATCCGCAGCATCACAACCATTATTATTGCCATCAAAAGTTACTGTTCCTGTTATGGTGTTGTAGTTTCCTCCTGGTGTAAAAGTGCAGTAAGTGTTTACATAAACTGAAGATGGTAAATTTGCTGTAAGAAAAGTTGTTTGAAAATCATCAGCACATACAAAATTTAAATTTGGACAATTCAGATCTAAAAAACTATCTATATTAAACTCTTCAATACCATTCTTGACTAAAACAGTCGTTAAGTTGGGATTATCAGAAAATTGCAATTGACTTAATTGATGATTATTATTACAATCGAGAGTTGTTAGTAAATTAGATGAACAATAAAAATAAGCTAGATTATCTAAGGTACTTAAGTCTAAACTTGTCAACTGGTTGTCTCCGCAAGATAAATAGTTCATCTGGGTTAAAGCATTAACATTAAGAGAACTCAGTTGATTACTGTTACAACTCAATGTAATTAAGCCAA
Source organism: Flavobacterium sp. (assembly GCF_046317795.1). Classification (GTDB taxonomy): domain Bacteria; phylum Bacteroidota; class Bacteroidia; order Flavobacteriales; family Flavobacteriaceae; genus Flavobacterium. Next base: position 16,698 of record NZ_JBKCVI010000118.1, read on the forward strand.
ATGAACCACTTACATCTAAATCAGATAATTGGTTAGAATCACAATACAAATATTTCAAATTTGTTAATCCTGTTGCATTTAATGTAGTTAATAGATTGTTGAAACAATTTAATTCAATCAAACTAGTTAATCCCGTTACATTTAAACTTACTAATTGATTGTTACCAGTTCCTATTGTAGTTAAATTATTCAATCCAGCTAAATCTAGACTTGTTAATTGATTATTAATACATTGTAACGTTTGCAGATTTATTAATCCGCTTACATTTATATCAGTCAAAAGGTTGTCAGTACAATAAAGATCTTTCAAATTAATCAATCCACTGAAATTTAAGCTTGGTAATTGATTATAATTACAATTCAACGTTTGCAAGTTTGTCAGTCCAGCTATATTCAAACTAGTCAACGAATTAATATTACAACTTAAATACTCCAAACTACTTACTGTAGCTAGATTTAAAGTTGACAATTGATTATAACTACATCCTAAAAATATTAAATTAGTTAGACCGGTTAAATTCAAATTAGATATACTATTAGAACTACAATACAATTTTTTCAAACTTGTAAGACTGGATAAATCTAAATCTGTTAATTGATTACTATTACAGTTCAATCCTTTTAAATTATTAAAACTTGAAACACCAGTTAAATCATATATTCCTGAAAAGTGAACGTCCAAAGAATCAATTGATTGGGCTTCTAAAACCTGAATTTCTCCGTCATTATTAGCATCAATTTTAATATAACCCCCGTTTCCGTATGCCGTATCATTACTAACATCTGCAGCCAGCAACTTCGCCTTAAAATTCGCATCAGGAATATTCACAATTTGTGCATTGGTCATTCCTGTAATTAGTATTAAAATATAGAATAGCTTTTTCATAATAGTTGTTTTTACTTGTGTGTTTTCTTTATCTAAAATAGTTCAGTTTTTGTGTTTGTAATTGAGCAATTGAGTAAACTCTAGTTTTCAATTAGAATTTGTATCGCTTGTTTACGTTTTTAATTACTTCACTGGTGTTTTTACTTACTTCACTGGTGTTTTTGTTAAGTCAACTGGTGTTTTTGTTTGTTATAATTTCATTCTCTTACTTTATTTTTCTAACTGTTTAATTGCTTCCCAATAAGTTCCTGCAACCGTTCTTTTTTTCGTTGCGAAATGGGCAGGTTACTATTATCCGCCATAACCACATAACCGCCGTCTTTTTTGATATACGATTTGAGATACGCCAGGTTAATCAAATGCGACTGATGTATGCGTTCAAAACCATGCTCTGTCAACAAATCTTCATATTCTTTCAAGGTTTTTGAAATTAAAACCGGCTTGTTATTTTTGATGTAAAACTTGGTGTAATTGTCTTCGCTTTCGCAACGGATGATATCGCTAATTTCAAAAAGATGAATTCCATCGGCAGTTGATAGCGCAATGCGTTTGAAGTTATCTACTTTCTTGCGGATGTTTTCTAGTAGCAAATCGATATGAGCCACACTTTCACTTTTTACCAATACATTTTTTATCTTGCTTATGACTTTTTCTAATTCATCTGGATCAACCGGTTTTAATAAAAAATCCAAAGCACTAAATCGAAATGCTTTAATGGCGTATTGTTCATGAGCGGTGATGAATACGATTTGAGAATTCAGTTTTCCTCTTTTATTCACTTCTTCTAACAAATCAAAACCCGAACCGTCTCCCAAATGAATGTCTAAAAAAACCACTTGAGGTTCCGTCTTCAATAGTAATTCGGTTCCCGTTTTTACGCTATCGGCTTCGCCCAAAATTGCTATTTCTGGTGCATACCGATTCAAAAGCGATTTCATTCCGGCTCTTAAATTGTCGTCGTCGTCTATTAATAGGGCTGTTATCATAATTAGTGTTCAGTATTCAGTTGTTAGTTTTCAGTCGGTCTAATTTAGCAATCAACAACTGATTACTAAACACTGACCACTGATTACTTTATATATTGTATTGGCAAATTCAATATTACTTTGGTTCCTAGAATTTTATCATTTTCATTTTTTAACTCAACTATTTCAACATTGGCTTTGCGCGACGTTGATGCTTCCATCATTTCCAAACGTTTTCTTGTTATGTCCAACGCCATCGATTTATGAACCGAAACCAGACTTTCTTTAATTTCTTTCGATTTATCAAATCCAATTCCGTTGTCTTCAATGGTGCAAATCAAATTTTCTTTTTCAGTAGAGAAATTAATTGCAATAGTTCCCTTTTCGTTCTTTGGAATTAACCCATGAATGATGGCGTTCTCAACAAATGGTTGCAATAATAAAGGGGGCAATGCCATATCGTCTTCAATGTCTTTCCCTTTTGAAATATTAAAATCAAATTTATTGTTGAAACGTAATTGTTCCAGCTCTAAATAATTTTGCAAACTTTCAATCTCTTTGTCTATAGGAATCATTGTTTCTTTAGAATACTCTAATGTCAATCGCATCAATTTAGAAAATTTCGACAAGTATTTAATCGCGGAATCGGTTCCGTTTTGGACAATAAAACTCGATATCGAACCCAAACAATTGAATACAAAATGCGGATTCATTTGCAAGTGCAGCGCTTTTTGTTCGTATTCTGCCAATTCTTTTTGCAGGGTCAATGTCTTCTTTAATTGCAGACGGTTATAAATCAGAAATAGTATTCCAAATGCCAATAAGATGAATAAAATGATAAAAACGATTTGCTGTTGGTGTCTTTTGGAAGTTTCGCTATAAACCAATTCTCGTTTTTCTTGTTCTTCTTTCTGAAGCGCTTCTTTCTTGTCAAACTCAAAATTCATTTCGGCACGAACACTGCTTCTTATATTTTCTGCACTCGTAACACTATCCTTGGCTATGCTATACAATTTATAGTGTTTTAGTGACTCTGAAACATTGTTCTTTTTTTCATAAATTTCACTCAACCGTTTTTCGGCATTTTGAACTTGCTCCAGTATTCCTAATTCTTTGGCTAAAGACAGGGATTTATTGATTGCAATCAAGGATTTATCCAATTTGCTTTGTTGTAGATAAATTTCTCCGATGTAGAAATAAGTGTCTGAAATTCCAAATTTATCATCAATAGAAGTAAACGCTACAATGGCTTTTTCGAGGGTTTTCAATGCCTCCGAAGGATTATTGGTCAACTTATAATACAGCCCAAAATTGTTATACAATTCACCTAAACCCCGTGAATTTGGATATTGAACAAATAGTTGCTGCGCTTTAGTGTAATACTCCAATGCTTTGGCGTAGTTTTTTTGGTTCAGATAAACATTCCCGATATTGGTTGTGGTAATACCAACGGTTTCATCTTTTATTTTCTCTTGAATCTTTAAGCACTTTACAAAATAGCTTAACGCTTTAAAATCTAAGCCCTGCGCTTTATATATAATACCGATGTTATTATACAAACGGGCACATTTTTCAAGGTTATTTGTTTCTTCATAAATTTTCAATGCTTTAATTTGGTATTGCAACGATTTACCATAGCTACTTTGCTCCGAAAAAACAATTCCGATACTTCCATAAGC
>NZ_JBKCVI010000119.1:0-2807 GCF_046317795.1 Flavobacterium sp.
AGTTCGAGAATGAAAGCTGGAACTGCTCAAAAGTTGGTTTTGAATATGATTTCGACAGCCACTATGATACAACTCGGCAAAGTGAAAGGTAACAAAATGGTCGATATGCAATTGAGCAATGACAAACTCGTTGACCGTGGCGTGAAAATGATTATGGAAGAGATTCATGTAAGTTATGAAGAAGCTTCGATATTATTGAAAAAATATGCCAGTGTTCGGAATGCGGTAGAACATTTTAATTCAAAATAAACTTATGTTCACCAAAAAAGAACTGCTCAACAAAGGAATAAAACTCATGTTATATGCATTACCATTAATGTTTATTGGTCCAAGTGTAATTTATAATGCGTTCATTAATAAGAAAAATATGTGGCATTATTTGGTTTTAGCTGTTGGCGTTTTTCTTTGTTTTTTAGCAGTGTATTTTTTATTTAAAGGAATAAAAAATGTAACTGACTCATTATTTAATAATGAAAGATAGTACCTATTTAAAGAAATAAAATAATGAAAACAACTCTACTCCTACTTTCTATATTCCTTATTTCATGTTCTGAAAAAGAAAGAAAATGCCAAGATTTCAAAACAGGAACTTTTGAATTTACTCAAGAAATTGAAGGAAAAAAACAAACATCAACTTTCACTAGAACTGAAAAATTGCAAATAGAAACCTATAACGGGAAAACCGATACGGCTTCAGTTCGTTGGGTAAACGATTGCGAATTTATATTGCAAAAACTACATCCCAAAACCATGAATGAAAAAAAAGCAATCAGCATGACAATTTTGGCAACTGACAAGAATAGTTATACTTTTGAATATTCGTTTGTGGGAGATGCCAAAAAACAACGCGGCGTTGTAACAAAAAAATAATAACTACTTTTAATTGCTAAACTATAACCTAATAATGATGGAAATTTTGTTTACACCAAATGCCTTAATTGCTCTACTTACACTTACCTTTTTAGAAATCATTCTCGGAATTGACAACATCGTTTTTCTTTCGATAGTTTCAGGAAAATTAAAAGCGGAAGACCAACCCAGAGCAAGAAGAATTGGTTTACTGTTAGCAATGCTGTTTAGAATAATATTATTGTTCGGAATCACTTGGGTTTTGAGTTTACAAGCTACCTTATTTTCAATTGAGTGGGGATTCTTTGAAGCCCATGTTACAGGACAAAGTTTGATTATTTTTGGTGGAGGATTGTTCCTTTTATACAAATCGGTATCAGAAATTCATCATAAACTAGAAGGCGAAGAAGAAGGAACTACTGGAAAAGCGAGTAATAGTTTATCACAAGCGATTGTTCAAATTGCCTTGTTAAATATTGTTTTCTCATTTGATAGTATCTTAACTGCAGTAGGAATGGTAAGCATGAAAGAACCAAGTGCTGGAGGTTTTGGCTATGAAGGTGCCTTACTCATTATGATTTTATCGGTTGTTATTTCCATTGTAATTATGATGATTTTTGCCGGACCAGTTTCTAAATTCGTAAACGAACATCCAACCATACAAATTCTTGGTTTGTCTTTCTTAATCTTAATTGGCGTGATGCTTTTGGCAGAAGGTTCTCATTTGGCTCATTTCCGTTTTGGAAACGATGTCGAAGTGACTAGTATTCCGAAAGGATATTTGTACTTCGCAATTTTCTTCTCATTATTTGTTGAATTCTTGAATTTGAGAATGAAGAAAACTAGAAATGCTGTTAAACTTCATAACAGCGAAATTGTAGATAAAAAGTTAAAGGATAGCGATGTTACGAATTAATAGAATTTTCATTTTTTTCTTTTTGACTGTTAGTTTATATGGATTTTCACAGAAAAAATTACCAAATCCTGATTTAGTATTTTTAAAGGAAAATAAAATTAACGATAATGCCTTATATGACTATTTCAAAAAATATATTGGTACAGTTTCTGGTAAGAGAAATAAAAAATATTATTTCAATTGCAAAGACAATTGTCTATGTTTTTGGGAAGAAACTTTTAAAAATAATATCAAATTCAAACAAAATACTTGTTCAGAGTCAGGACTTGAAATTAGGATTGATTTTTTAGATTATAGTAAAGATGAAATAGTTAAATTAGTTAATCTATTTTACAAAACTGAATTTAACCAATGGAACAAAAATAGAACATCCTACACTCCTATCGAAAATGATGCCGGTTGCTACATAGATATTATAAAAGTAACTAAAAGAACTATTAGGTTGACAATTTCTTGTGGTTGTTAGAACAAAAATCCCATTTTTAAAACGGGATTTTTGTTATTCCAAACTCAATGTTATCTGACCATCATCATCGGTTTCAGTTTGAATATCATCAGAAACATTGGTTTCTTCTGAAACTTCCATTTCCTCTGGTTGGACTTCTTCGGGTTCTTCAAACGGGAGTGGCTCTAATAAATTTACTTGTTTTAGTTTATCCGTAGTCAATTGATTTCCTATTGCTTTGATACCTTTTACCGCTATAAATTGTTCCAAATCAACTGTGATAGTGTCTTTTTGAATTCCTTTTACTTTAGCAAAGACAATTTCGGCCATTGGTCGCCAATCGGTAGATACAATTTCTAATTGTGACTTTTCGTGTTCAGTAATGAAGGTTTCTTCTTTGTTTTCGTTTTCGACCAAGAAACGTTTGATAAAATAACGCTCTTTTTCACCATCAAAATAAATAGCAGAAATAGGTTTCTTTGGGTTCCATTTCTCCATCACCACAATATCTTCATCAAAATGAGTGGTTAGTTCAGGGATAATCGTTTTCAATTTTCCCGATTGGTTTATTAAAAGTAATCTATCATTTGGTCTAAA
>NZ_JBKCVI010000120.1:0-10092 GCF_046317795.1 Flavobacterium sp.
AAGCTGCACAAAAATTATACGGACAACAAGCACAAAAAGTATAACAAGATTTTCTTTTGAAAGGAATAGACTTAGCCAATGATTGCGATTTAAAATACAAAGCCTCGCAAAACCAACGCTTGTTGGTTGAACTCACACTGATGCAAATATCCTCTATCAACTTTGATGGAGAAAAAAAAAAGTCTGACTTTATAATTCCACCGACTTATTTCCGAAACAATAGTTTTTCTATAGTGGAAGCGGGAAGCGGGAAGATGGAAGTTTCGAGTTCCGAGTTGCGAGTTGAAAGTTCCGAGTTGGAAGTTTCGAGTTCCGAGTTCCGAGTTGAAAGTTGCGAGTTGCGTGTTGATGAACCGGAAACTGTAAAAGTACAAGAACCCGAAACCCGAAACTCGCAACCTGAGACTAATGTAACTACTGCAAAAGTATCCGCTACATCCATAGCTAGTATTCGTATTAGAAAAGAAATGGCTGAAGCAAAAAAATCGGAAGCGAAAGAGGTAATCCATTTGCCAAGTGAACCGTTTACCGAAACCGAAATGCTAGAACAATGGCTCAAATATGCTCAACGATTGGAAGATAAAGGGTATCGCATTGTGGCTTCATTATTAACTATTAATGATCCAAAACTTAACGGAACGACTATCATTCATGAGTTACCCAACGAAAGCTCGAAGATAGATTTTGAAAAAGAAAAACCCGAACTTTTGGGCTATCTTCGAGGAAAATTACACAACCACGATATTACCATTCAAGTAGATGTAAACGAGCAGTTGGTCTTGAAAAAAGCATACACAAATCAGGACAAATACAATCGATTGTTGGAAATTAATCCCAATTTAGAGTTGTTGAGAAAGATGTTTGAGTTGGATGTTTAAATACTTTTTTTCTTGAAAACTTTACCCCAATAGATTAAAAAGATACCGATACTTAATACTATTCTAAGATAATCTCGTTATTAGTTTTAAAACTTAAATCAGATAAATTTAATCTTTGAACAGTTAGAAAAAAAACTACAACTGCAATAATCATAACTAGAATTTGAAAATACTTCATTTAGTTTTATTTTAAATCGTCCCTTGATACAAGGCCTTTACAATGCCATCGGCTAAACCAATTTTTGGCACAAACAATTGTCGTGCTCCACTCCATTTCATAGCATTTAAATAAATGCGAGTAGCAGGTATAATTACATCGGCACGGTCAGTATTCATAGCCAGTTCAGCTATGCGTTGCTCGTAAGTGAGGGAATTTAAATATTGGTATTGCGAGTTCAAGTATAAATAAGACAACGGTTTGTCCTGCAATTTACCCGACATTTTGAAAAGTTTATTGATGTTTCCGCCTGAACCTATCAGGATTACATTTTCATATTTGGCTGTAATGGCTTTTATCCATTTTTCTATTTCTTCCCACACAATGTCACACACCATATTGTTCAACATGCGAACAGTTCCTATTTTAAAGGATTTGGAAGCTACCATTTTACCATCAGAAAAGAGCGAAAACTCGGTGCTACCGCCACCAACATCTACATACAAATACGTTTGGTCTGTTTTTAAGAAATCATGCAAATCGGAAGTAGCAATAATGGTTGCCTCAATTTTTCCGTCAATAATATCGATATCAATATCACATTTCTCTTTTACAATTTCGGCAACTTCTTTTCCATTATAAGCTTCGCGCATGGCCGATGTGGCGCATGCTTTGTATTTCTCTACTTTATATACTTTCATCAACAGTTTGAAAGCTTTCATGGCATCAATCATTCTTTCTATATTCTCTTCGGAAATTTCACCAACGGTAAAAGCGTCTTGCCCAAGACGAATAGGTACACGGATTAAAGCACTTTTATTGAATTGAGTTGCCACCTCTTTTTGTTCTACAATATTGGTTATGAGCAATCGCATGGCATTGGAACCAATATCGATAGCAGCATATTTTTTTATTGTAATCATTAAATTGTAACTGTTTTAGTGTTGAGATTTATCTTTTCCGCGCGATGATAATAATAATTGTACGTTTCGTGTTGGGCACGGAAAATTGGTTCTCCCCCAGCACGAATTCTGTATTTATTTTCGAATTTTTCGGAATGGTAACGTGCTTTTACATTTCCTTTCCAGCCCACATTAAAAGTATCAATAATCTGTTTTTTTATTTCTTCATCATAAATTGGACAAGCAACTTCTACTCTACCTTCAATATTTCTTGTCATAAAATCGGCAGAAGAAATAAATACTTCTGGGTCATCATTATTACAGAAAATAAATGTTCTAGAATGTTCTAAATAATAATCTACAATACTGATGGCTTCAATATTTTCACTCATTCCTTTAACACCAGGAATTAGCGAACAAATCCCTCTTACTTGCAATTTTATTTTCACACCCGCATTGCTTGCTTCATACAATTTATCTATCATTCCATAATCGGATAGACTGTTCATTTTTAAATTAATGTAAGCTGGCTTTCCTACTTTGGCATAATTTATTTCTCTATCAATTAATTTATAGAATTTTGAACGAGTGTAATGTGGTGATACTATTAAATGTTTGTAACGGTGTATTCTATAATTAACATCGAAGAAATCAAATACTTTATTAACATCTTTCAAAATCTGTTGATGGCATGTGAATAGGGTCAAATCTGTATAAATTTTAGCGGTTGATTCGTTGAAATTACCCGTAGAAATAAATCCATAGCGCTTTAACTTTCCTTGTTCAATTCTATCAATTACACATATTTTACTGTGTACTTTCAATCCTTTAATCCCAAAAATAAGTTCAATCCCTTCTTGTTGCATTTGCTCTGCATAGGAAATATTACTGGCTTCATCAAAACGCGCTTGCAACTCAATTTGAACGATTACTTTCTTTCCGTTTTTAGCTGCATTAATCAGAGAACTTATGATTTGAGAGTTTTTTGCTAGTCGATATAACGTAATTTTTATGGAACTTACTTTTGGGTCCAAAGCTGCTTCTCTTAAAAACTTTATTAAATAAGAAAACGACTGGTATGGGGCATAGATTAAGTAATCCTTTTGAGCAATTTTATTTAAGATACTACCATCCAAAGATAATCCTTCTACTGGAAGTGGCAATCTTGGTGGGTAAAGTAAATCAAATCGACCCAGATTTGGAAAATTCATATAATCGCGTCTATTGTGATATCTTCCTCCAGGAATAACACCATCTGAAGCATCAATCCCCATTTTATTCAAGAAAAATTTCAGTGTATCCTTGTCAATTGATTGATCATAAACAAAACGTACTGGCTCACCTATTCTTCTGTCTTTTACTGAAGTGGCTATTTTTTCCAACATGCTTTTACTCATGTCGCTATCAATATCCAACTGAGCATCTCGAGTAATTTTTATCATGTGAGCCGAAATACTTTTGTAGTCGAATATATTGAAAATGCTACTCAAGTTGTAACGGATAATATCATCTAACAAAATCAAATATTGTTTTCCATCTTTTAGAGGAAGTTCTACAATTCGATTGGTGTTTTTTGGAATCTCTATGATGGCATATCGAATTTCTTGTTTGGCTTTTACCAAACCTAACATCTTTGATTTTTGCTCAGTTTTCATTACCAATTTAATCGCTAAATAGCCAGAAGTATCTTTTAGCAATGGAAACTCAGCTAAATCATTGAGAATAATTGTAACAAGTTCTGGACTGATTTTTTGAATAAAAAAGTCTTTAATAAAGTTATCATGCTCACCAGAAATTTCATTTTCATTAATGATGATGATGTTTTGTTTTTCTAATTCTTTTTCAATTTTATTAAGAACCTTTAAACTCTCTGACTGTTGTCTGATTACAATTTCGGTTATTTCTTTAATGAGTTGTTGGGCTGAAATTCCGCCAAGTATTTTTTCTCCAGTTTCTCCAGACAAACTCAATCTTCGGATAGCAGCAAATCGAACTCGGAAAAATTCATCTAAATTATTAGAAAAAATACCAATAAAACGCAATCTTTCCAACAAAGGAACAGTTTCATCGGCTGCCTCTTGTAAAACTCTGGCATTAAATGCCAACCAACTTTTTTCTCTGTCTATATAACGAAAACCATTATCTGTACTCATATTTATTTTAAATCTCTTGGAAAAATAACTTTTTTTGTAATGCCATTTTCAATGTTATTCCAACTTGTATTTTCAAAAATAATCTTTACAAAACCGGAAGTGGAAACATTGTCAACAAAAATGTTCCCAAATTTATTGACAAAATTTGTAATGGCCTCATTATGCCCAAAAACAATCAAATTATCATAAACATCTGGACAAGACTTTATAATTTCCTCAAGTTTTTTTCCATCAAAAGTGTATAATTCCTCTTTAAAAACGATACTTTCAACGGGAAAGGATATGTTTTGGGCAAAAATAACAGCAGTTTCTGCTGCTCGCTTGGCAGGACTGCTCCAAAGTAGATACATTTTTGGAATATGTTTACTAATCTCTGATGATACTAAATGGGCATCATGTATTCCATTACTGGTTAATGGTCTATCAAAGTCTCGAAGCGGTGCATCCCAACTAGATTTGGCATGTCTAACTAGCATTAGTTGTTTCATGAATATAATTCTTCAAAGTTATTTAAGGGAATAAATTTAAACTATTAAAATTAATAATGGAAGTATAATTAAATTGATTTTTTAAACCAAAGGCATGTTAGTTAAATTATTGCTCCTAAATAATTTAAAAAAAATAAAGAATAGATTTTTAAAATTTAAAAAAAAATCAAATTAAATAAACATGTTTGTTCGTTAAAAAATAAATTGTTTTAATCAATTGATTATTTATTTTTTGTAGTATTTTATACTATAAATATTCCAAATTATACACTTTATCTATAAAATAATACATTTTATCGATTTTTTTTTTGGTAAATTAAAAAATAAAAATTAATTTCGAACTTTAAAATAATTGTAAAATGACAAGATAAACCATCAAAACCCAAAAATCTTATGTCAATAATTGAGTAAAAAAGATATTTTTTTTTAATATAAGTGCAATATTTGAAAGATAATTGACATATTAACGAGTTTTCGTGTTGTTTATAGAGAAAATGATGAATATATTAACATAGTGTATATTTTTACATGAATATAGTATAACCCAAAATATTATAACCTCAATATGCCTACATTCTCAATTCGAGCCCTGATTTAATTTTTAAAAAAAATTATTCTACTAAATCTAATTGTATGAAAACAAATACTATTATTATCCTACTGTTTACATTTTACACTGTAACCATTTTTTCTCAAAATTCAACTAGAATTTCAACTTCTACTACATCGATGAATGTTATAGCCATTGATGATTACCTGACTCCATTAAATAGCGCAAATCAGTCAGCTGTGGCTTTATTGAATATCCAGAACGTTAAAAGTTTAATTTATGATGCTCAACCTTCAACCTACTATTTTTCGGGTGTTGAAAAAATATATGGTGAAAAACCAAAAAACCTATTTACTGATCTTAATTCTCTAAATAATTTAAACAGTGCAATTACTTTAAAAAATAACATTGAAATTATCATTATAAAATTAGAAAATGCAAATCAATTGAATTCCACTATCAACTTGGAATTATTTTCTAGCTTTAAGAACTTAAAATATATTTATATTATATCAAGTTTTGATACTACTGCACAAGCTATTACAAACATGATAGTAGGAAAAAATGAGATATATAGTGTTTTTTATAAGGTAGAAAAAGGAGACACTAATTAATAATTGAGACAAAAAAAGAATATATGAAAAATCTATACTTTAATTCAGTCGTAAAAAAGCTTAAAAGCATTGCCATTTTATTGTTAATTCTATTTGGAGTTTCAAATACTGCAGAAGCACAGGTAAGAAAAGCTTTTACTCAAAGAACCTCTCAATATTCACCTAACAAAAAGATATATAATCTTAAAGGTGACTTTACAATGCTGGGTAATACTTGTTTGACACCTCAAAACTATAGTCCTACCGCCAACAACAATAATCAGTTTATGATTTATGTTGATACAGATGGAGATTCAAATACATTTAATTCTTCTTCTTCAACTTTAGTTTTATCAACAGAAAATGGAGCTATTCCGGCTTGTTCTAATATTGTTTACGCTGGTTTATATTGGACAGGCAGATCTTCCCCTAATGCTACTTTTAATGTAACCAAAGGAGTTGCATCTCCTCAAACTGTTAATAATAACTTAAATATTGTTCACAATCAAAATATTGCAAGTACGAGCCCTATTTATTCTACAAATTATACTCTATCTGTAACAACTGGTGGTTCAAGTAATAATTTTTATCCAATATATACATTTTCTGGTAATGGACAAACCTATGCCTTTAGATTTTACAACAGTTCAGCGATTAATAGAGTGACTCTTTCTGTTAATGGTGGAACTGAAACTAATATTCCAGTTAGTGTAAATGTTGATAATACTCAAGCGACCCTTGCTACACCATATACCATAACTGATGGAACGTTAACAATTACCATTAATAATTTAATTCGTAATGGAGGAACAAATGAAACTGCCTTAAATATACAAAACAATTCAAATACGGATGTTAATGTTGCAGGTATTGCATCAGTTACAACTAATGTTACCAAAACATTTAATAAAAGAATTGTGTCTTTAAAAGGACCAGGTGCCTCTTCATACACTCAAATCACAGCAGCTGCAAATGACATTTACTATCCTACTGGAATTGATGATAATATTTATGCTGCTTATGCTGAAATCACTGACTATGTTAAATCAGCTGTCACTGGTGGGCTTGGACAATATACAGTTGCTGACATGGCGCTACTTGAAGGTAACGTTAGTGGAACTGGATATTCTGGTGGTTGGGGAATGATAGTTATTTATGAAAACACAAAAATGAATTGGAGAGATGTAACAATATTTGACGGATATGCCTATGTAGCTTCTACAAATACTACTGGTTACGATTTACCTGTTTCTGGATTCAATGCTGCTCAATCTGGAAACGTCGGAGTGAAGTTAGGATTAATGGCTAGTGAAGGTGATGTAAGTTTTTCTGGCGACTATTTCAGAATTAGAAACCTCAATACTAATAGCTATACCAATTTAAGCCATGCAGGAAATTCAACTACAAACTTCTTTAATTCCTCAATTAATACCGGTGGTACAAGAAATCCAAATTTAGTGAACAACACAGGGATTGATGTAGTCATGTTTACTATTCCTAATTCTGGAAATTCTATAATTGGAAATAATCAAACTTCTACAAATTTCAAATATGGCACAACTTCTGAAACCTATTCTATTTTTACAATTGCTATGTCAGTTGATGCTTTTATATCAGAATCTGAAGGAGTAATATCACCTTTATCTTTAAATAACAATCCACCTGTTTTACCATATACTCTTGAACCCGGACAAGAAGGCGAGTTTAGTGTTGATATCAAAAATTTAGGTTCTGAAGCAATTAATAACTTCAAAGTTACTTTTCCTATACCATTCAATGCAACTTATGTAGCTGGAAGTGCAGTTGGAACCATATTTAGCCCTCAAACAATTCCAACTCCAAATAATGTTACATTCTTACCTAATCTTGGAGCAACTGGTTCATTAGTTTGGGATTTTGGAACTTTAGATTTACCTGTAAATCCAAATACAGTATTGGCAAAACTAAGATTTAGACTTAAAGCTACTACTGATTGTAACATACTAATCAATACAACTTGTGGTAATTCTATATTAGTTGATGGAAGCATGAGTGGTATTGGAGCAACAAGTGGAATTGCATTTGTTGACAAAAAAGTAATACGTGGACATGATGTAAGCGGACAATGTATTGGAAATCCATTACCAGATGCGCTTTCAGTCAAAATAGAAGCTGCAAATTATGTGCAACAAAATTGTCAAAATACTCCATCAATAAGAAGCTTTTCTTACTGCAATGCAAACACTAGTGTTGGAACATCTGAAATTGCTTCATTCTTCCCAATTGGTTCAAAGTTTTACAATCAGTTTCCGGTTACCATAAATTCAATTGAATATACAGATGCTAATCCTATTCCTCTTGTGGCGGGTTCAACAGTAACGTATTATGCTGTTCCACCAAACACTATACAACAATGTAACTTTCCTTTCACAATTTCTAAATGTCCTCCAATTATAGCACAAAATGATACCTTAAATGGTGTAAATGAAACTACAGGTAACTCTAATATTGGAAATATTTTAAGCAATAATGGCAATGGGGATGATACTTTAAATGGAACTCCAGCAACTATTTCTCAAGTTACTATAACTGTTACAACTCCAGCAACTCCTATCGGTATACCTTCTAATCCTGTTCCATTCATTAATCCAATAAATGGACAAGTTAGTGTTCCTGCTGGAACTCCAGTTGGAACTTATACAATTATTTATAATTTATGTGAATTAAATAATAATGCCAATTGTGATTCTGCAACTGTTACGATAAATGTAACATGTGGAACAATACCAACACCACCAACTGTAGCTTGTTACCAAACTGCCACTTTCAATGCAACAACATGTCAATACGAGGTTACTGGAACAATGCCAACACCACCTACAGAGTTAGATTGTTACGAAACAGCCACTTTCAATCCTACTACTTGTAAATATGATGTAACTGGTACAATGCCAACACCACCAACAGAGTTAGATTGTTACCAAACTGCCACTTTCAATCCTACTACTTGTTTGTACGACGTGACTGGAACCATACCAACTCCACCAACAGTGGCTTGTTACCAAACGGCAACCTTTAATCCAACAACTTGTTTGTACGATGTAACTGGAACCATACCAACTCCACCAACAGTGGCTTGTTACCAAACTGCCACTTTCAATACATCAACTTGTGTATGGGATGTAACAGGTACACAACCTGTACAACCACCAGCTGTAAACTGTTGGGATAATTACCAATTCAACACGACGAGCTGTTCATGGGTAAACCAAGGTACACAACCTGTACAACCACCTGCTGTAAACTGTTGGGATAACTTCCAATTCAATACTACTTCATGTAGTTGGGTAAACCAAGGTACACAGCCAGTACAACCACCAGCTGTAAACTGTTGGGATAATTACCAATTCAATCCTACTTCATGTAGTTGGGTAAACCAAGGTTCACAACCTGCACAACCACCAGCTGTAAACTGTTGGGATAACTTCCAATTCAACACAACGAGTTGTTCATGGGTAAACCAAGGTACACAACCTGTACAACCTCCAGCTGTAAACTGTTGGGATAGTTTTGTATTCAACACTACTTCGTGTAGTTGGGTAAATCAAGGTACACAAGCGCCTCAACCACCAACTGTAAACTGTTGGGATAATTTTCAATTCAACACTACTTCATGTAGTTGGGTAAACCAAGGTACACAACCTGTACAACCACCAACTGTAAACTGTTGGGATAATTTCCAATTCAACACTACTTCATGTAGTTGGGTAAACCAAGGTACACAGCCAGTACAACCACCAGTTGTAAACTGCTGGGATAATTACCAATTCAATACTACTTCATGTAGTTGGGTAAACCAAGGTACACAGCCAGTACAACCACCAGTTGTAAACTGTTGGGATAATTACCAATTCAACACTACTTCATGTAGTTGGGTAAACCAAGGTACACAACCTGTACAACCACCAACTGTAAACTGTTGGGATAATTTCCAATTCAACACAACGAGCTGTTCATGGGTAAACCAAGGTTCACAACCAGTACAACCACCAGTTGTAAACTGTTGGGATAATTTCCAATTCAACACTACTTCATGTAGTTGGGTAAACCAAGGTACACAACCAGTACAGCCACATTTAATACTTGAAAGAAGTTGCACATATCAAGATTTAGTAATTAATTTGGACTCTTTATTACCACCAGGAACAACTGGCGGTGTATGGATTAATGTTGACAATGTAGGCGGTTTCTCTAATGGCAATTCTTTCAATGCTAATGGCATTCCTTTAGGAGTATATAGGTTCAGTTATTTCATAAATAGTAATCTCCCGTGTCCTCTTACCTATAATCTTGATATGACAGTTGATGATACTTGTGGAGTTGGTCCATGTG
>NZ_JBKCVI010000121.1:0-9334 GCF_046317795.1 Flavobacterium sp.
GCAATAATCATAGCTAACATAAAAATAATTTTTTTCATAAATTGAATTGTTAATAGTTTGTCCAAAATTACAAATTGTAAAGAGTATGGAATGTTAATAATAACTTAAATATATTTGTTTAACATTTTATAAATATAATTCAACAAAAAAAATAGTAATTTTACAAAAAATATAATTTTATAATGAAAATTTACAGATTGCATACAAAACAAAACCTACCTATAACTATTGACGAAGCATGGGATTTACTATCTGACCCAAAAAATCTCCAGAAAATAACTCCGGAGTATATGGGTTTTAAAATTCTCTCTGGTGCTGATAGACCAATGTTCCCAGGGCAAATTATTCAGTATATTGTTACTCCTGTTTTGGGAATTCCAGCTAAATGGGTTACCGAAATAACACATGTTGTAGATAAAAAATATTTTGTTGACGAACAACGATTTGGACCTTATGCTTTGTGGCATCATAAACATTTTATCAAGGAAATTGATGGCGGTGTAGAAATGGAAGATATTGTGGATTATAAAGTTCCTTTGGGAATTTTGGGACAGTTAGTGCATCCTTTTTTGGTTAAACCAAAATTGAACGAAATATTTGAATACAGAAGAAAGAAATTAATAGAAATGTTTGGAGAATTTAAACCACAATAATATGAAAAATATACTCTTAATAGGCGGCTCTTATGGCAACGGATTAGCGATAGCCAAAGAATTGCAATACGAAAACAAAGTTTTTATTGCCTCAAGAACAAACGACATTATAGCTGAAATGAATGTTACACACATTCCTTTTGATGCCTTGACGGATACTTTGGATACGACCAAACTTCCCGATGTAATTCATGGATTTGTGTATTGTCCAGGAAGTATTAATCTTCGGCCATTTAGAGGGCTAAAAATCGAAACTTTTGAAGCTGATATGCAAATTAACTTTATCAGTATGGTTAAAGTTATTCAATCCATTTTACCAAATTTGAACGCAGCAGAACAGTCAAGTATCGTGCTATTTAGTTCTGTTGCTGCAAGTATGGGAATGCCTTTTCACACTAGCGTAGCCGCTGCAAAAGGTGCCATTGAAGGTTTTGCAAAAGCATTGGCTGCTGAATATGCTCCAAAAATTAGAGTAAACGTTATTGCGCCATCTTTAACGGATACACCATTAGCCGAAAAATTCTTAAGCAATGATGAGAAAAAAGAAAAATCAGCTTTGCGACATCCTTTAAAAAGAGTTGGAAGTACTGAAGATATGGCGCAAATGGCGAGTTTCTTATTGAGTGATAAAAGCAGTTGGATTTCGGGACAAATTTTCCATGTTGATGGTGGTATGTCAACGCTGCTAGTGAACGGATAAGAAGTTAAAAGTTTAAAGGTTTAAGAGTTTAAAATTGTTATTATCCAGGTTATGTAAACTTAAACTACTTTAAACAACCTTAAACCAACTTAAAAAAAAAAACATTAGATATTATGAACCTATTCTGGTTTCGACGCGACTTACGATTAGATGATAATGTTGGACTTTTTCACGCGCTGCAAAATGGTGAAAGCGTTTTGCCTATATTTATTTTTGATCAAGACATACTTTCTCAATTGCCAAAGGATGATGCGCGCGTTACTTTTATTCATCAACAATTAGAAAAAATCCAAAACCAATTACAAGAAGTTGGAAAATCTTTGGCTGTCTTTCATGGAAAACCTATTGAAGTTTTTCAGAAACTGATTGCAGAAAATACTATTAAAGCAGTGTATACCAATCACGATTACGAACCTTATGCTCGTAAAAGAGATTTGGATTTGTATCATTTGTTTAAACAACATACTATTGAATTTAAAACTAGCAAAGACCAAGTCATTTTCGAAAAAAGCGAAGTAGTCAAAGACGATGGGACACCTTATGTAGTCTATACACCCTACTCCAATAAATGGAAAGAAAACTTTAATAAGATACAGTTAATTAATTATAAATCAGAGATTTTACTCAATAAAATTACACTTCACTCCTATCCTTTTTTAAGTCTAGGGGATATAGGTTTTGAAACTTCTACTATAAAAATAACACCTTTCGATATTTCCAAATCTTTGATTGATAATTACGAAGCTACTCGCAATTTTCCGGCATTAAACAAAACTTCCTATCTTGGGATTTACCTACGTTTTGGAGCAGTTTCCATTCGGAAAATGATAGCCAAGGCAATTGAAAGTAAAAACGAAACATTTTTTAAAGAATTGATTTGGAGAGAATTTTTTATGCAAATTCTATGGCATTTTCCACACACAAACAAATCGAGTTTCCGTCCAAAATATGATGGAATAAAATGGGATAATAACGAAGTAGTATTTCAAAAATGGTGCGAAGGAAAAACGGGCTATCCTTTTGTAGATGCTGGTATGCGCGAACTAAATGCTACCGGACACATGCACAATCGCGTACGAATGATAGTAGCTAGTTTTTTATGTAAACATTTGTTGATAGATTGGCGTTGGGGTGAAGCGTATTTTGCCATCAAACTTTTAGATTACGAACAATCTAGCAATGTGGGTAATTGGCAATGGGCAGCAGGAAGTGGCGTTGATGCAGCTCCTTACTTTAGAATTTTCAATCCAACGGAGCAAATTAAAAAGTTTGATAAGGATTTAGTATACATCAAAAAATGGATACCCGAGTTGGATACTTTAGATTATCCACTTCCTATTGTCGACCATAAACAAGCTCGAGAAAGATGCCTTACAGTTTATAAGGAAGCTGTGGGTTAATTTATCGTTTGTATCGTTTCAAAACTAAGTTCATCAAAATTACTAATTACCCTATCGGCTTTAGAATAATCCTGCATTTTTGAATGGAAACTATCATAACCAATACAGTAAATTCCGGCCGACTTTGCTGCCAAAATCCCATTGGTACTATCTTCGATAACAATACAGTTTTCTACAGGAGTTTTTGCCAAAAATGCAGCTTGTTGAAAAATAGCTGGATGAGGTTTGGATTTTGGAAAATCTTCTCCAGAAACAATGTGAGTAAAGTATTGGTGCAACCCAAAACGATTGAAAATCCTATTAATCGTTACTGTTGCTGATGAAGATGCTAACACCAATTGCATTCCTTTTTGATGTAAATCTTTAATCAAATCTTCTACACCGTCTAATAAATATAAATCTTCTTTGCTATCAAAAGCTTCATTAAATAAATTGCGTTTCGTTTCTACTAAAGTTGGAACATCATCCGATAAATTAAATTGCACTTTTAATCTTTCAAAAATATTTTTGGTCGAATTGCCTGTAAACGTGGCATACATTTCGGGTGAAACATCGATGTTTAATTGTTTGAAATGTTGGTTATAAGCATAGTGATGAACTGGTTCAGTATCTACAATTACGCCATCCATATCGAAAATTACCGTTTTAATCATGTTCATTACGAGGAACGTGGCAATCTGTTCCCAAGATTTAGTTCTATAGTCTATTCTCTTTATTCTATTCTCTTTCCTCTTTCTCCAACAAATACCGTATCACCGTTTCAGCAGCATACAAACCAAAAAGACAGGGCATATAACTGTTCGTGCCATAAAACGATCTTTTATAGTTGGTTCCATCAGTCATTTTTAAGCTAGAGGCATCCTGTATTTCAGAAGAGTAAACTACTTTCAGTTTATCTATATGGACTTTTTTTAAACGCTTTCTTATGGTCTTAGCCAAATGACAATGCGCTGTGTTTTTTATATTGGCAACTTTTACCTTTGATGCATCCATCTTTCCTCCTGCTCCCATACTCGAAATCACTTTTACCCGCTTTCTTTTACAGGCAGCAATTAGGTTCAGTTTAGGGGTAACACTATCGATGCAATCTAGTACATAATCAAAATCGGGAGTAACAATTTCTAGCGAGCGTTCCGGTGAAAGGAATTCTTCTATACGAGTTAAGTTCAACTCCGGATTAATATCCATCAATCTGTCACCAACAACATGTACCTTCGGCATTCCAACTGTAGAATGCAACGCGGGTAACTGTCGATTTATATTAGTAATATCTACAACATCACCATCAACAATGGTCAAACTTCCAACACCAGCACGAGCCAAAAACTCAGCAGCGAACGAACCAACACCACCAAGTCCAACAACTAATACGTTAGCATTTTTTAAGTTATTTAATCCTTCTGCCTTAAATAAGAGCGCTGCTCTTTCTTGCCACTTTGCCATTTTTTTTATCTTTTCGAGGCACGAGCAATCGCATCCTCTGATTTAAAATTAAAATGATTTAAAAACTAAACTAAAATTATTTTGTATTTGTTTTTGGAGCTCATCCAAGGTAATTTTTTTATATTTCGCCGCTAAGGTATAAACTTCTTCTAAGGATTCTTCAACAGTATCGGTTTCCAGAAAAAAACGATGATTAGGAACTGATTTAAAAACGTATTCTAATTCAGTCCCGACGCTTCGGGATTGCAATAAATATTTTCCAAAAGACAGATAAAACCCATTATCCAATAACTGCTTTGCCAGTTGTGCATTTTTTGAAAACCCATGAATAATAACAGGAACAGAAATATCCAACCTTTTTTTAATTTCAATTAATTCATCAAAAGCCGCCACCAGATGCAATATGAGTGGTTTTTTATATTTATCAGCCAAAGCAATTTGCTGTTTAAAAACTTTGATTTGCACTGCTAATGGAATTTCGATACGCTTATCTAAACCACATTCGCCAAGAGCCAAACATTCTGGCTGTTGTAATTTCTCTTCAATAATTTTTAAATCCAGTTCCAATCTGTTTTCATCAATATACCAAGGGTGAATTCCAATAGAATAATGCGGAATACTTTCGTCAAACTCCCAAGGATATTGATTGACCAATTCCAAAGTGGTTGGATTGTTAGTGAACTTGTGAGTATGCAAATTGAAGTATTGCATTAGTCATGAAACTTTTTAACACCAGCCAAAATGGCAATTTCTAAATCATTCTCGAGTGGAACAATAGGACAAGAATATTTATGATTGTAGGCACAATAAGGATTGTACGCTTTATTGAAGTCGATTGTTGTTGTATTTCCTTTTGGAATTTTCATATCAATATACCTTCCGCCTATGTAGCTTTCCTTTCCGCAAGTCAAATCAGAAAAAGGTAGAAAAAGATAATCTTCAAAACCTGCTTTTTTAATTAATTCTATATTTTGATACAAATTGAGTTTGAAATCTTTTCCGTCTATTGTAAAAATTAATTCGCCATACTTCACATATTCGGGTGCTCGTGATGTTGACGTTTTCATCTTGAATATTTTTTCATTGGGTAAACGGACAAACTTCGCTTTCACTATAAATTTAGTATTTATAGGAAAGAAATCCAATGATTTAAAAGATGCAAAATCCTCTGAGGACAATGGGCTCTTTTCACGATTTGAATAATCTTTATTGAGTGAGTCTTGGAATTCTTTTGATGATTCTTGTGCTGTTATCAAAAAACTTGTTAGTAAAAACAAAAGTGAAAATATTTTTTTCATTGTGTACTTTTTAACAAAAATAATGTAAAACTAAGTACGCTTCCAAGAGTATGAGCCACAAAGTTTTTTAAATTTGTAAATCAAACATTACTACATGCTCCAATTAGCTTTTCAGCGATACATCAACAATTTCAGAGGATTTTCAAGAGAAATTTGGATTCTCGCCATTATTACTTTTATCAATCGTGCGGGAACGATGGTTTTGCCTTTTCTTTCAAAGTATTTGAAGGAAGATTTGCATTTCACTTATGGAGAAGTTGGATGGATTATGGTTTGTTTTGGTTTTGGTTCGATACTTGGTTCTTGGTTGGGTGGAAAGCTTTCGGATAAAATTGGGTTCTACCGCATCATGATTATTAGCTTGTTGGTTAGTGGTCTACTTTTTTTTGTTATTCAATTCATTACCAGTTTTATAGGTCTTTGTATCAGTATGTTTTTGATCATGACTGTAGCTGACATGTATCGTCCTGCGATGTTTGTTTCATTGGGTGCCTATGCCAAACCTGAAATCCGAACTCGTGCGCTTACTTTGGTTAGACTGGCTATCAATCTTGGCTTTGCAGCTGGACCTGCATTAGGCGGTTTGATAATTATGAATATTGGCTATCGTGGCTTGTTTTGGGCAGATGGTACTACCTGTATCATAGCTATTCTAATTTTTTGGTTAAAAGTAAAAGAAAAGAAAAAAACAGCTTTTCGCGATAAAGCTCACCCAGGCGAAGTGTTGACCCATTCCGTCTTCAAAGACAAGCCATTTATGATTTTTCTTTTAACGTGTTTAATTTCGGGTATTTTATTTTTTCAATTATTTACTACTATCCCACTCTATCATAAAGAACAATTTAGCTTAACCGAATTTCAAACTGGGCTGCTATTAACTATGAACGGTTTGATGATTTTCTTCCTTGAAATGCCTATTGTTAGCTATGTGGAACGACATCACATTAGCAAAGTGAAAGTAGTTGCCTTAGGTTCTTTATTAATGGCTATCAGTATGTTGTTGATGCTTATCAATACTTGGTATGGTGTTCTCATAATTATGATGGTGTTTATGACCTTTGGGGAAATGTTTGCCTTTCCTTTCTCTAATTCGGTTTCATTGAGCAGAGCACCTAAAGGGCATGAAGGCCGTTATATGGCTATATATACGATGAGTTTCAGTTCGGCTCATATCCTTAGTGCGAAAATGGGTATGGAAATTATTGAATATTTTGGTTACCAAATGAATTGGTTGTTTATGGGACTTCTTGGTTTATTGGGTTTCATTTTAGGGATTTGGGTGTTTCGACTGATACGAAATGAGAATAATAACCTCTAAAATATTATTTTTAATTATTTAAAGGTTAAAAAACTACTAATGTATATTTGATGTTTTAATATCTATACTAAATTTGATTGTAATTCTAAATGAATAAAACATGAAGTACGCCATTAAATTTGCAAGTTTATTTTTGTTTGTAGTTTTTCATTCTTTTGCTCAAACTACTGAAAATGATCCCTTAGTTAAACTTTTGAAAGACATGTATTTTGTCACTTGGAACAAAAACACACCCGAACAACAAATGAAAGACGATGTGAAGGTATTTGCTGAAAAAGGTGTTACTTTAAAATACAGCAATGTAAAAAGAAATGAAAGCAATGAAATTATAGCCATCACTATTTCTTATAAAACAAAAATTGGTGAAAAGGGTTCATTGAGTTATGATAATATAAAACCAATAGGTGATATAAAAATTTACAAACAAAATAACGAGGTAGGTTTTGGGCAGACGCCAATGTTTCCTGCTGGTCTTACTTTTTCTTCTAGTGTTGACCCAGAAGATACCATGATGAAAAACTATAAATATTCATACCCAAATGAAAAACCTTCTGGTCCACGAATTATAACAAGCATTCAAAGAACGGGTAAAGAACCCTTAATTATTGAAGATGGAAAAGTCATAGAAGGTGGAAGTGACTATACCAAAGAAGAGATTGACGAATTTATTAAGCAAAGTAACGAAAGTAGCACCGGCGTTGTAGGATACAAACAATTTAATTACAAAAAAGGCAATCAAGATTTTTCACGACAACTCGAACAAATTCAAAAACAATTGGATGATTTAAAACAAAAACAAGAAAACAATTAAAATGAGATTGAACTGGCTGAAGAAAAAATAAAAAAATCCGAAGACGATGAGAAAGATGGGAAGAAAAAGTTTAAAAACTCAAAAGCATAAACTAAATCCGCTACAAAGCGGATTTTTTTTTAAACTCAACATTACTATATTTGAAAAAAAAAAAACACACAAGATGAAAAAAATAGTACTTCTTTGCTTCTTCTGTTTATTGTTTATGTTTGCACATGCTCAAGACAAAGCAAGTAGAATCGACAGTTTATTAACCGCTTACAGTAATCAAAAAGTATTTAATGGAAACGTTTTGGTAGCTGAAAATGGTGTAGTACTCTTCAAAAAGAGTTATGGTTATGCCGACGAAGAAACCCAAAGAAAACTAAACCCCGAAACCGTTTTTGAATTAGCGTCAGTTTCGAAACAATTTACGGCTATGGGTATTGTTTTACTTCAAAAACAAGGAAAACTATCATTTGATGATCCTATAAAAAAATACGTTCCTGAATTGAGTTTTTATGAAGGAATAACCATAAGAAACCTATTACATCATACAGGTGGTTTACCTGATTATATGGAACTTTTTGCGGAACATTGGGACAAATCAAAAATTGCTGTAAATCAAGATATTGTTACGCTTTTTGCCACACACAAACCAAAAGTACTATTTCAACCTAACGAAAAGTATGAATACAGCAACACAGGTTATGCGCTACTAGGACTTATAATTGAGAAAGTCTCAAAACAATCGTTTGGCGATTACTTGAAAGCCACTATTTTCAAACCTTTACAAATGAATAACACCCAAGTGTATCGCAGTCGTTATCAACCCGAAGTGATTCCAAATTATGCAAATGGTTATGTACTGGACGAAAAAAACAATAAAGTAAAACCCGATACTTTTGGAAAAGAATTCTACAGCTATTATCTTGATGGAATTGTAGGCGATGGCATGGTAAATTCTAACCTTGACGATTTATTAAAATGGGACCGAGCACTTTATGGAACGCAACTAGTAAACGACTCAGACAAGCAACTCATTTTTAGTTCGATTAAAACCTTAGACGGCAAAAACACTAATTATGGTTTTGGTTGGGGCATAAGTCAACATATAAAATATGGAAAATCAGTGAGTCATACCGGAAGTTGGGCAGGATATCTCACAGCCATTTCGCGCTTTTTGACAGACGATAAAACAATCATCATATTACAAAACAACCTTACTCAAACTACAAAATTGCCGATAGATGAAATTAAAAGAATCCTATACAATGAGAGTATTGTTGATAAGATAGAAAACAAAATAGCGCTGACTACAAAAGATTTAGATGTTTATTTAGGAGAATATTCTAGCCCCGAATTTCCGTTAAAAGTCTCGATTACTAAAGACAATATCACTTTGATGGCTCAGGCAACTGGGCAATCTGCCTTTCCATTAAATGCCATTGCTAAGGACAAGTTCGAATTTAAAAGAGCAGGTATACTTCTCGAATTTGTGCCTTCCGAAAAGAAAATGATACTCAACCAAGGCGGAAAACAGTTTGTATTTACTAAATCGTAGAATGATGTACAAAACTTTAGCTAAACTCAATAAACTGCTCTTACCCAGTTTCACCAAAAAACAATTGGATTTATCCAAAGCCAAAAAATGGCAAATGGCTATTATTGGATGGCGTTATTATGTAACGAAAAGAGCTCTTCATTAATAGGTTAAAGCAGTAAGTATTTC
>NZ_JBKCVI010000122.1:0-5372 GCF_046317795.1 Flavobacterium sp.
TTGATTGCAATTGTAATATTGTTTTTTACAGGATTTGGATACATCGTAAACACTGAATTTTCATATGAATTTACTCCTAGTGTTGACCCTTCAACCACTGAAAGTTTCTGATTGGGACTTACTTGATTATATGTGTCAACAATTCCAGATGGCCATCTAACAATTACTTGATCAATAGAAGTAGCTGTACCAATTCCAAAATGTACATTTAATGAACTCATATATTTGAATCCTTCACCACTTCTAACATCTCTGATTTGTTTACCCCATGAGCCATAAATTTCAACTCTTGCACCAATTCCGTTGCTATTACTTTGAATGCCACGTAAATTTAATTTTAGCCATTTATTAGAATTTCCTGAACTTATTCTTATTGTATTACCTGATTGGAAGTCTAAAAACCCATCATTATTTAAATCCCCAACAGCAGACACGTCAAAACCATGAGTAAATGGAACAAAAGTACCATTACCTTGATTATACATAATTTTGTTGCCTCCCCCCATTACATCTACAAAACCATTGTTGTCAAAATCGTAAGCAATGTGTTCAATACTAGTTGAAGTATTTGTATCCCAACCAGTACCTGCCGTCGCATCAGTAAAAGTTCCGTTACCATTATTTTTCATATATTTATGTGAACCATCTGAAGTAGAACTTGCCCCTACTAGTGCATCCATGTCACCATCATTGTCAAAATCTGCCCAAGCCGAAGACCAAGTTTGAACAGGATCATACATATTAGCGGCTACCGATACATCTGAAAATGTTCCGTTTCCATTATTTCTATGTAATTCGTTGAATTTAGCAGTACCTGCACCACCACGGCATTTAGCAATAAATAAGTCTTGGTCACCATCATTATCATAATCAACCCAGATAGAACCATAATTCCCACCATCTGGATGAATTCCTAATAAAATTGCTCCGGGAGTCAAAGCATTGTTAGATTGAAAATAAGTCATTACACCTGAACCATTGTTTAAGTAGTATACATTAGGGTCAACATCATGACAAGAAAAGGCATCAAGATTTCCATCATTATTTAAATCGATAAAATTGGTCCTTTGACAAAATACATATTGAGTAAAATCAGTAACAGATGTAAAACCCATAGTAGTTCCATTAGACCTCATAAAAGTCACGCCGCTTCCACCACCATATAGTAAGTCATTAAAGCCATCTTTGTTGTAATCGCCAGCAGCTAAACTCCAAGATGGTAGAAAGCCACCACCAATGGTTGCAGTTGGATAATTAGTCATTGTGAAAGTACCATTTTCATTTTGAGTATGTATTCTTATATTGTTTGCGCTTACACCAACAATGTCATCAAGAAAATCATTATACATATCAACAACACATATAATTTAATTGCTGTTTATTGTTGCTATATTTTGAGAAGTAAACGTTACTGGTCCAGGAGTAGGAACTACAATTGGAGCTTCAGTTAGTTGGAATGAAAATCCTAGTGAACTCCATTTATTATCCCAAACAATATAATACGTAGTACCAGCTGCTACATTAAAAGTAGCTGTAGATAAATAGGCATTGTTATTACCCGAATTACAAGCAATTACACCGCTATCGTCATCACCTGTTACACAAGTTAAAGCTCCGCAAGTACCAGTATAAATATGTACTCGCGTATCTTTACAAATATTTACAATAAGATCGGAAGATACCGTCACAGTAAAGTTTTGAGTTGGGGTGTATGTATACCACTCGGCTGCTGTTTGGCCTGCCCCATTTGCAGCACAAATTGGTGTTGAAATTTCGGTACCATTAATAGCTTCTATTACATGTGTTCCTGCTGTAATTGGTAATGCAGTGGCACAAGTGTTTTGAGCAAAATTTATTTGTATTCCTAATACAAATACTACAATAAAAGTAATTTTTTTCATATTTTTTAATTTATTATTATGGACAACTCGATATCGAGTTAATGTATTCTTTTATTAAATTAACTCCTTCTTCGTGGATTATTGATCTGCCCAATAGAGGCATTCTATAGCCTTCTTCTTCGGTATTTAATCTGTAATATAACATAGAGCGATTGAAATTACTGGGATTAATTATTTTACTTAACGATTCGGGGAAACCTGCCATATCTTGTGTATCTACACAAACACCTTGATTTGTTCTACCATTAACATTACCCGTCTCACTAAATGCAAAACGCATTGGTCTATATGAACAATGACTTCCCTCTTGATGGCAATGCGCACAATTAATATCTAAATAAGATCTCACTCTTTTTTCTAAGGGTTGTGTTGCATCTTTGTAATTAACTGTAGATTCAAAATTAGAAGGAATTGCATTTTCCAAATAACCCTCATCAATCCACTTGGTTAACTGATTTTTTGACTCAGTGCCATAACTGTAATTGAAATTTAAATTTTGAGGTTTAATACCTATTGGTATTGGAACAGAAACAATACCTGATCCTTGATTTACGTCAACTTTATGACAAATCAAACATTGTTCTGCTGAGGGTATCCGATAATTTGAAGCAGTTTTAATTGCATTATTATCATCTTTCCATGTGACACTTGTACTACTGCCATTCATGTTTAAAAAAGCTTCAGTTTGTTCTTCATTCCAAACATATTCGGCAAAAATCCAGCCACTAGCTTTTCTTATCATTATTCTAGTTTCAATAATACGAGTTGTATTGTTAGGTTGAACATTATTATAATAAAATGATTTAATTAATGCTGCACCTACAGGAAGTTCAATTGCATTATTAGCTCCATTAAATGTACCTTTTACTCCTTTTGGCATCCAAACAAATCTCTTTTTTATAGCATAATCAGTAAATAATGAGCTTGCCGGTTCATATGGTATAACATCCAACGAAGGAATTTGATTTTTCATTTCACCTTCGAAAAATTTGTAATCCGATAGTTTTGGATAAGGTACTTGTGTTAAATCCACAACAACTGGTGAAACAGCTATATAATCATCATCTTGATTATTACATGAAACAAAAATACTTAATAGCAAAAGTAAAACACTGAGTTGGTAGAAATGTTTTTTCATAAAAATCTAAAAATCTGTCCAAAAATAATATTTTTTTTGTGATAAACTACAAATGATTAAATTAATATCATAATTTGTAACTTACAGATGAGAATATTTTAAATATTTTCTAAAAAATTTTCCAATTTAACCCGATAAAATTGAAGCTTTTCAATGGTATCTTTTGAATGATAATCGAAAACTTCTTCAAACTGATTCCTGTCTTTTTTTAAACTGATTTGTTTAATACAGTTACAAAAACGTTTTAATTCTACATCATTACTCAAAATAAGTCCCGGCACTTCAACATTGTTGCCCTTTTCATCTTTGGCAACCATGGTGAAATAACTCGAATTGCAATGTTTTACTTTGCCTGTTTGGATATTTTCCGCTACAACCCGAATACCCACAATCATGGAACTTTTACCCACATAATTAACACATGCTTTCATAGTAACCAATTCACCTACTTCAATAGGATTTAGAAAATCAACGGTGTCAACAGAAGCAGTAACGCAGTAATGCCCAGAAAATTTGGAAGCACTAGCAAAAGCAATTTGGTCCAACAAAGACAAAATATAGCCACCATGAATTTTACCACTAAAATTAGTATAGGATGGTAACATTAATTGCGAAATAATAACTTTTGAGGATTCTACGGATTTATAATTCTTGTTCATCTTTGTTGGCTCTTTGTAATATATTTTCGGGTAAAGATTTTTTAGCTTTAGCTCCCATTTTTTTTAAGTTTTCAACTCTATTGATAAGGTTTCCACTTCCATCTACCAATTTACTCATGGCATTATCATATTCAGTTTTTGAGTCTTTTATTTTGTTGCCAACCTTTACTAAATCAGTAACAAAACCTTCAAATTTATCATACAAAGCGCCAGCTTGTCGCGCAATTTCTATAGCATTTTCTTGTTGTTTCTGATTGGTCCACATGCTATCTATGGTTCGCAATGTTGCAAGCAGTGTAGTTGGTGTTACAATTATAATATTTTTTTCAAAAGCTTTGTTATATAAACTTGTATCTTCGTTTAATGCCAATGCAAATGCTGTTTCAATAGGAATGAAAAGCAACACAAAGTCGGGGCTTTCCATTTGATACAAATCGTGATAATTTTTTTCACTCAATTGGTCAACATGACGTTTTAACGCCATGACGTGTTCTTTCAAATGTTGGGCTTTTGCATTATCATCGTCTTCGTTTACGTAGCGTTCATAAGCAGTTAAAGTCACTTTCGAATCTACAATCATTTTCTTTCCATCAGGTAGGTTAATCACCACATCGGGAAAAACACGATTGCCTTCTTCTGTAGTGAAACTTTGTTGTACGTCATATTCTCTGCCTTTCACTAATCCTGATTTTTCTAGAACTCGCTCTAAAATTAATTCACCCCAATTGCCTTGCATTTTACTATCGCCTTTCAAAGCTTTTGTAAGGTTCAAAGTTTCTTTACTCATTTGCTCGTTCATATCGCGTAAACCAAGAATTTGTTGTCGTAACGCAGCATGATAATCAATACTTTCCTTGTGCGTATCCTCTACTTTCTTTTCAAAAAGCTGAATTTTATCTTGCAAAGGGGATAAAATATTTTTGAGATTTTCTTTGTTTTGTTCGGTAAACTTATTTGTTTTTTCTTCCAGAATTTTGTTAGCTAAATTTTCAAATTCTTTGGTAAATTTTTCCTGAAGTTTTTCTACTTCTTCTTTTTGCTCTTTGTTGCGTTCCCAAAGATTTTCAAAATCGGTTTCTTTTTTTGAAAGTTGAATGGCTAACGATTCTTTTTCAGTTCGAATGGTTTCTCTTTCCTGAACGGTTTGATTCAATTGCGATTTGAATTGCTCAATTTGTTGCAATAAGCCAATTAGTTTTTCTTCCAATCCTGCTTTATCTGATTTAGCATTGGCAGAGAAAATAATTTTACCAAGGAATATTCCAATGGCTAAAGCTAAGATAAACACAACAATCAATATTAAATTATCATACATAGAAAAAAGTTTATAAATAGTGTTTAAAGATACATAGTTTTGAAATTAAAAATCTTTTGTTTGGAAAGAAAAATAAATATATTTTTGTCATATTTTTTGAATTTTTTTAAAACTCAATTTTATATACTAACACAGAATGATTATGAATAGAAAAAATACCTTACTTGTTATGTTGATGATTTCAACATTAAGTTTTGCTCAATTTGTTCCTATTGGGCATTTGAATATTTTCTCCGAGGACGGAGATCGATTTACTCTTATTTTAAATGGAGAAGTAATCAATGATGTTCCACAAACCAATCTACGTGTTGAAGACTTGAATCAACCGTATTACAACGCCAAAATTAGATTTGAAGATA
>NZ_JBKCVI010000123.1:0-52658 GCF_046317795.1 Flavobacterium sp.
TCGCACCCCAAAGTGTGATGACTTTTATACCAAGCATAGCAGCAATATGAGAATTGCCGCTGTCCATAGAAAGCATTACGTTGAGATTGGAAATAAGTTGCAATTCTTGGTGCAAATGGAGTTTCCCAGCAATAGTTATTACGTTTGCTTTTTTGTTTGCAAGAGAATTTAAAATTTCAATTTCTTTGTTTCCGCCACCAAAAAGAAAGATTTTATGGGTTGTGTTTGAGGCCAAATCATCAATCACTTTTTGCATTAAATCCAAAGGATATACCTTGCTTTCATATTGAGCAAAGGGTGCAATTCCAATCCATTTATTATTTCCTTTTTCTCCCAATATTTTTACAATCTCATTGGATAAAATGGCTTTTTGAGGAAAGATTGGATTAGATATGTCAACCTTAAAACCCAATTGATTAAAGGTATCAACATGTCTATCCACCATAGATTTTACAGGTTGGAAGATTTTATTGACGGCTCTAGTAAGTGCTTTTTTCTCAGCCCTGCCTTTATCGGTAAACGCTACTTTTTTTCCACTGAATGCAAATAACTTTCTAATGATTTGAGAGCGCAAAACGTTGTGTAAATCGGCAATAGCATCGATGTTACGTTTCTTCAAATCCGAGTACAATTTCAGTAAGCCGAAAAAACCTTTGTGTCTTCCTTTGACGTCAACCGAGAAGAAATCAACATTGTGAATTCCGTCAAAAAAAGGTTTAAAAAAAGGCCGTGAAACTAACGTGATTTTTACTCTAGGGTTTTGTTCTACAAAAGCTCTAATAACAGGAACCGTCATCGCCACATCGCCCATGGCAGATATTCGGATGACGGCTATATGTTGGATTGGTTTTGACAAATTATATTTTTTAAAACCATTAAGAAAAATTAAGACGATACTTAATAAAACTTATTGCCTTAATGGTTTATCCTTTACTTCTTATTCTGATACAACACTGGATTCAAATCATCATCGTTGTACATTTTCATTTGCTTATAGACTTTCATGAACTTGTCTCCGTTTTCAATGTCGGTCAATAAATCATTGATAGAAATAAACATATCACTTTTTTGGTCTAACAATACATTTAATTTCTCTCGACATTTCGCTCTGTGTTCAGCCGAAGCTTCTGCGCGATTGGCTTCTTCGCTCATGTGGTAAATTTTCAAAGCTAAAATCGATAATCTATCAATTGCCCATGCCGGACTTTCGGTGTTGATTTTAGCATTTGGTTTTACTTGAACGGCTGCGTGTTTTTGCAAAAAATAGCTGTCTATATATTCCACCATGTCGGTACGAACTTGGTTGGATGCATCAATTTTTCTTTTCAAGTCTAAAGCGGCTACGGGGTCAATATTTGGGTCGCGAATGATGTCTTCATAATGCCATTGCACGGTATCAACCCAGTTTTTAGCATACAATAAATATTCGATGGTTCCTTTGGTATGAGGATTTAATGTTGGCTGATATACATCATCAATAATGTGATACTCTTTAATACTTTGCTCGAAAATAGGAAAGGCAAATTGTGAAAACATAAGTTGAAATTTTAATTTACAAATATAGTTTTTATACATTTGACTTGAAACTTTAAACCTTAAACTTTAAACCTTTATCATGCACATTCATTATATTTCAGAACAAAATAGTATTCTCAATCATTTTTTGGCTCAAATTCGGGATGTAACTATCCAAAAAGACAGCATGCGTTTTCGTAAAAACATAGAGCGCATAGGCGAAATCATGGCATACGAGTTGAGTAAAACGTTAGACTATGAAAAAATAGATGTGCAAACACCACTAGGTATAAAACACACAACCACTATTGCTGACCATGTGGTTTTATGTTCTATTCTTCGTGCTGGATTGGCTTTGCATACTGGTTTTATGAACATTTTTGACAATGCCGAAAATGGATTTGTTTCTGCCTATCGTCACCATTATGATAACGACGATAAATTTGAAATTTTGGTAGAATACCAAGCAGCACCATCATTTGAAGATAAAAACTTAATTTTAATTGATCCTATGTTAGCCACAGGACAATCGATTGTAGCGGTTTTACAAAAATTACATTTGGAACAAAAACCAAAAACAATCCACATTGCGGTGGTAATTGCTGCTCCAGAAGGCATTGCTTTTTTAGAAAAAAACCTTACTGCCAATTGCCATCTTTGGGTAGCTGCTCTTGATGAAAAACTCAACGAAAAAAACTATATTGTTCCTGGTCTTGGCGATGCTGGTGATTTGGCTTATGGAAGCAAATTATAGTTGTGTAAAAAAGCAGAGACAACTCCCGACAATTAATAATAACAATACTATTTCCTGATACATTTTACTTGGAGATTGTTCAATATTATTTGTTCCCATTACCGCTAAAGGAAACAAAGTAAAAAGCAATATGGTGTTGTCTTTTTGTGGCGAAATCAAAAAAACTAGTAACCCAATCAAAAATCCAAATATCATTTTCTTGTAAGAAGCTTGAAGAATTAGTGGTCTGTTTGTAAATGTAAAAATCATGGAGAACACAAAATAAACCGCTATCATCGCATACAAAGACAAAGCAATATTTTGATAATTATTAGTGAAATAATCGAGTTGGAAATTTGTTTGTGTTTGATTTAAAAGATGACTTATCCATGTTTTATCAATAATAAATGCTGAAAGTAAAAAGATAACAGCAGTCGCAAAAAATGCTACAAATGGTAAAAGCCAATTTCGGTAATCTCTGGAAGCGTGAAAAATTATAGATATGTAAACCAAAATTATGAAAAGGATGGACCAAAAATGAAACAAACTAGCAATAAAAATCCAGATAGAAGCATCGAAAATCTTCTCCTTTGGTGCTTTTAATGTTTGCAATGAAATCATTCTTCTGATAGCCAAAAGCAGAAAAAAATTGGCAACTAATAAATTTGAATTATTAAAAACCGATGGGAAAAGAATTAGCAATAATAAGAAAAGAAATATAGCATAACTACTGTTTTTGGTTATTCCATTTTTTTTGACAATGAAATTGACAAGGAAAAAAGATGTAATTAACAAAACTAACAACAATCCTTTTTTAAAAAAATCATTAGTCACAAATGCAGTATCTGATTGGCTAAACTGGTATATAAAAAAGAAAGTTACTAATAAAAATACAACAAAAGAATAATTTAGAATAGTTGATTTTTTAAAAATGCTTGTAATCATGAGGATATTTTATACATTTGTGCTGTAAATATAACATTTTATAAAATGAAAGCATTTTTTGAAGGCATTCAATCACTTTTTGTTGATTTTTTGTTTCTACCTCTTGACCTTTTACGTCATTTAGAACTCAGCAACTGGTGGTTGGCCAACATTGTAAGTTGGACACTGGTGATTATTTGTGGATATTATATGGTATATTGGTGCAAACAATTACAATCACACCAAGACAACAATGAAGAAAACCAAGATACGACGGCTCACTCTTTTTTAAAGTAAAAGCCC
The DNA here is from genome assembly GCF_046317795.1 of Flavobacterium sp. Classification (GTDB taxonomy): domain Bacteria; phylum Bacteroidota; class Bacteroidia; order Flavobacteriales; family Flavobacteriaceae; genus Flavobacterium. Next base: position 3,476 of record NZ_JBKCVI010000123.1, read on the forward strand.
CTTAATCCCCAAAGGGGAAAATTAGGAATTATCTAAATCTTTGCCAATATCTTTTCTAAAATACATCTTATCAAAATGTAGCTTGTCTATATTTTGATAAGATTTTTTTATGGCTTCTTGGAAATTCTCCCCAAACGAAGTCACCGCCAAAACTCTTCCACCATTACTCACAACTTGTCCGTTTTCTAACTTTGTCCCTGCATGAAAAACGATAGAATCCGCTACTTTTTCAATACCCAAAATGACTTTCCCTTTTTCATAATCTTCGGGATAACCGCCAGAAACGACCATTATTGTAGTAGCGCTTCTTTCGTCGATGTCTAATGTAACTTCATCCAATTTTTCATCGGCAACCGCTTGGAACAATTCCACCAAATCCGATTTTAACCTAGGAATTACCACTTCGGTTTCAGGATCGCCCATTCTCACGTTGTATTCTATGACAATTGGTTCGCCTTTGACGATGATTAATCCAATAAAAACAAAACCTTTGTATTCAATTCCATCTTTTTGAAAACCTTCAATCGTTGGTTTAACAATTCGGGTTTCAATTTTCTCTAATAAAATAGCATCTGCAAACGGCACTGGAGAAATTGCGCCCATTCCACCTGTATTTAATCCGGTGTCGCCTTCGCCAATACGTTTGTAATCTTTAGCTGTTGGTAGCATTTTATAATTTTTCCCATCGGTAAGGACAAAACAACTCAATTCAATTCCGTCCAAAAATTCTTCAATCACTACTTTTTTACTTGCCTTTCCAAATTTTGCGTGAACTAACATATTACGCAATTCTTCCTTAGCTTCCGCCAAGTCTTGAATTATCAAAACCCCTTTTCCTGCTGCTAATCCATCGGCTTTTAAAACATATGGTGGTTGCAGCGTTTCAAGAAATTCGTAACCTTTTTCAACTGTTGCCGCAGTAAAACTATCATATGCTGCTGTTGGAATATGGTGTCTTATTAAAAATTCTTTCGCAAATTCTTTACTTCCTTCCAATTGAGCGCCAACTTTTGATGGACCAATTACTGGAATGTTTTTTAGAGTTTCGTCATTTTTAAAAAAATCATAAATTCCTTGAACTAATGGATCTTCTGGACCAACAACTACCATTTCAACTTTTTCTTGAAGAACAAGAGATTTTATGGAGTCAAAATCTAAAATGTCAAGACTACAATTGGTTGCTATTTGAGCAGTTCCAGCATTTCCTGGTGCAACAAAAAGTTTGGAGCATTTAGGGCTTTGGAGCATTTTCCATGCTAAAGCGTGTTCTCTTCCACCAGAACCAAGAAGTAAAATTGTCATCTGTTTTATTGTTTTATTTCGCTACGCTCACTACAGTTCGTCTGAGCCACGAGTGTTATTTGGCAAAAATAGCTTGTTTTGAACTGAATTTAAAGATATTATTTTAAAATATTTGTTGTTTGTGGCATATCGTATTTGGATTTCTTATTTTTGAAGAAAATAGATTTAATAGTTCTATAAATGTATCTAGAAAAGTAAAAAATGGAAGTTTACAATAAAGTTTTAAAAAGGATTATTCTACCTTTAAGTGAGTTTATTTTTAATATTCCTTTGTCAAAAGAAATAAAAAAACTCGATTTTTTTACTCGCTTATCTGAAACTGAAATAGAAAAATTGCAGCAACAAAAACTTCTCTTGTTATTAGCCCATTCTGTTGAAAATTCAAGTTATTATAAAAATTTAAATGTCGAAATTGATGACAATAACACTATCGAAAGTCTAAAAAAATTTCCAATTTTAACAAAATCTATTTTAAAAACTAATACAGATTTCATCTTAACTCAACCAAAAGAAAAGCTTTTAAAAAATGGAAGTAGTGGTTCTACAGGAGAACAAACTATAATCTATTGGAATAGAAAAGAACAAACCATTAATAGAGCAACACAGCTATTATGGTGGAAATGGGCAAATTATGAACTTGGTGATAAATTAATTCAAACGGGAATTAATCCAAAGAGACTTGGGCTGAAAAAATATAAAGACTTTTTTTTTAGAACAAAATACATTCAAGCTTTCTCTCACAACGAAACTGACATAAAGAAAGTCCTAGAAAAAATAGATAATCATGAAGATTATGTTTTAGCTGGATATGCATCTTCCCTTTATGTAATTGCAAAAATTGCACAAGAAAATAATATAAAGGTTAAATTCAAATCGGCTATTTCATGGGGTGATAAACTTTTTGATAACTATAAAAAAACCATACATGATACTTTTGGATGCAAAACTTATGAAACATATGGCTCGGGTGAAGGATTAATGATTGGCGCTCAAAAAGATTTAGATTATATGTATCTGATGGCAACAAATGTTTATGTAGAAATACTAGATGACAATGGCAATGAGGTTGAAGATGGGAAAATTGGAAATGTAATTATTACAAATTTAAATGGTTATGCAATGCCTTTAATTCGTTATAAAATTGGTGACCTAGCCATAAAATTGCCTAAGAATAATTATTCAGCTAATAGAGAATTAAAATTACCTATTTTTCAAAAAATTATAGGTCGAGATACTGATATTGTAAAAACACCTTCTGGAAATTTTTTAGTTGTACATTCTTTTACTGGTATTTTTGAACATATTCCTGAAATAAAACAGTTTTGTGTAATACAAAAAAAAATATCAGGAATTGAAATTCAATATATAAAAGATGAAGGTTTTAATGATGGTATTCTAGAAAGTATTACAATTCAAATTCAAAAAAATTTAAATGAACCATTTGAAATAAAATTTGAAGAGGTAAAAGAAATTATGCCAACAAAATCAGGAAAACCTCAATTAATTGTTTCACATTTGATAAACAAATTATGAAAATAACTATTATCGCAGGCGCAAGACCTAATTTTATTAAAATCGCACCCATAATCAAGGCGATTGAAAAGCGACAATCTGAAGGTTCTAACGTTTCCTATCGTTTGGTGCATACTGGGCAACACTATGATAAAAACCTCAGCGATACTTTTTTTGAAGAATTAAATATTCCACATCCTAATGCCAATTTGGAAGTGAAAAGCGGTTCGCAAGCGGAGCAAACTGGTGCAATCATGATAGCTTTTGAAAAAGAGCTAATTCAAAATCCATGTGATTTAGTTTTGGTTGTTGGCGATGTCAATTCGACCATGGCTTGTGCGATTGTAGCTAAAAAAATGAATACAAAAGTAGCTCATGTGGAAGCTGGAATTCGTTCGGGCGATATGAAAATGCCAGAGGAAATTAACCGAATTGTAACTGATAGTATAACTGATTATTTCTTTACTACGTCAACTTCAGCATCAGAAAATTTATTGAAAAATGGGGTTCTATCTTCTAATGTTCATTTTGTGGGCAATGTAATGATTGATACATTATACCAAAATTTAGATCGGATTTCTGCCCCTGATTTTTGGAACGAATTTAAGTTAGAAACTAAGAATTATATCATTTTAACGTTGCATCGGCCATCGAATGTAGATGAAGAAAAATCGTTGATCGATTTATTGAATGGCATAGATAAAATGGTTGGCAATAAAAAAATAATTTTTCCTATTCATCCTAGAACTAAAGCGATTTTAGGAGAAACAAATTTAAATTTTAAAAACATATTATTTGTAGAACCGCAGGGCTATTTAAACTTTATGTTTTTGATTAAAAACAGTTTTGCTGTGATTACCGATTCGGGTGGAATTTCCGAAGAAACAACCGTTTTAGGAATTCCTTGTTTCACTATGCGAACTACCACAGAAAGACCAGAAACTATTGATATTGGCACTAATAATTTGGTTGGGATTTCAATTGAAAACTTAACTTTAGCGTTTACAAAATTTCTACAAAATGGTTTGCCAAAAAAAGGAATTCCCGAATTGTGGGATGGAAAAGCATCGGAGAGAATTATTGATATACTTTTGAAGGTTTAACTAGAAAACTCACTAAGAATGTACAAAGTACACTATTTTTGTTTTTGTAAATAATATAACTTTGCAAACCTTGTGTTTCCTGAGTGTCTTTGTGGTAAAAAATGCTAGAAATACTAATCATATCCAATTATTATCCTCCCGAAAAAGGTGCTGCTGCTAATAGAATTGAGCAGTTAGCACTGAAATTACATCAGAATAATTACAAAGTTTCTGTGGTTTGTCCATTAGGGAATTATCCTGAAGGAAGATTATTCAAAGAATATCAAGGAAAATTTTCAGTAACTGAAAATAGAGAAAATATAACTGTAAAACGCCTTTGGATTTACCCTAGTGTGAGTAAAAATGTTTTCATTAGGTTACTTTCCGTTTTATCGTTTTCATTGAGTCTGTTTTTCTATTTACTATTCAAAAAAACTCCTGAAAAAGTGGTTGTGCAATCACCTCCTTTGTTGCTTTCTTTTATTTCGGTTTTTATCTTGTCGTTGAAAAACAAAAAAGTTATTTTGAATGTTTCCGACTTATGGCCATTGGCCGCCATCGAATTGGAAGCGTTAAAAAAAAATTCCTTTTCTCATAAAATTTCTTTGTTTTTAGAACGTTTTATTTATAAAAAGGCAACACTAATTTTGGGACAATCCAATGAAATTATAACTCACATTCATTCGCTATTTCCTAAAAAAATTTGTTTTTTATATCGCAATTTTCCAGATCATCAAGTTGAAAATCTAGATTTAATTACAGAAGAAACTAAAACAATTACAATTTATTACGCAGGGCTTCTAGGAGTTGCACAAGGCGTCATGGAATTGTGTGAAAAAATTGAATTAGAAGGTTTGAATATAGAATTTCACATCTTTGGTGATGGCGCCGAAAAAAATCAAATAGAAGCACTTATTTCATCTAGAACAGAACAAAAAATATTCTTTCATGGAATGTTGAACCGCAAGGAATTGCATGAAAAGTTAAAATGGTTTGACATTGCCATTGTCCCCTTGAAAACTAGAATTTATGGGTCTGTTCCTTCCAAGATTTTTGAATATAGCTCGTTGGGCTTTCCTATTTTATATTTTGGTGGTGGCGAAGGAGAAAACATCGTTTCTGATAATAATTTAGGTTGGATTGCCGTAGTGGGAGATTACCAAGATTTAAACAAAATACTTGTTGAAATTTCAAAGTTGACAAAATCAGAGTTGGAAGAAATGAAAAAAAGGATATTTATTAACTCTCAAAATAATTTTAATTTAGATTATCAAGTAAAAAACTTAATTGAAAAAGATGTTTTCTAGTAAGCTTTTTCTTCTCCTTTGAAAATATTAATCACTGTTTGAAAAATGATTTTCAAATCCATAATCATTGACCAGTTTTCAATATAAAACACATCCAGTTTGATTCTATTAACCATATCTTCTTCTGTTTCTATTTCGCCTCTGAAACCTTTAACTTGAGCCAAACCGGTAACACCAGGTTTTACGTAATGACGAACCATATACTTTTTAATTTTAGACGCATAGGCCTTGTTTTGTGACCACAAGTGCGGTCTTGGACCAACAACAGACATGTCTCCCAAAAGAACATTAAAAAATTGTGGAAGTTCATCAATACTAGTTTTCCTCATAAACTTACCTAATCTAGTTACACGAGGATCATTCTTTGACGCTTCTTGTTCTGTAAATCTATTGAGTTGCATAGAACGAAACTTATAGCAAAAAAATTCTTCTTCATCTAAACCAGGCCTTCCTTGTTTGAAAAAAACTGGTCCTTTTGATTCTAATTTAATTAAAATTGATAGCAATGGTATTAACCAAGACAGCAATAAAGTAATTACAAGTATAGAAAAGATAACATCGAAAGCTCTTTTAATTCCTTTTATTATTGGATTGTGTAATTGAGTTTTTTGAAGTGATAATACTGGAAATAATTCGTAGTAATCTATCTTTAAATTTTTTGAAAAAATTTCTTTAGAGTCGGGAATGAATTTTATTGCTTTTTTGTTGTCATCAGCAAATTCAACTAATTCTTTAAGCTTTTCATTTGAAATTTCATTTAACGAACAATAAATTTCATCTATTAAATGGTCAGTCGTGAACTTTTCAATTTCATTTATTTTTCCCAAAACTTCAGGATTCTTGATTTTATCTGAAAAGTATCCAAAGAATCTATAGCCGTAATCTTTTCTGTTTTCAAAAACTTCTTTTAATCGAATGGCTTCAGGTGTGTAACCAATTATTACTGCATTTCTAAAATTACTTCCTGTTACAATTCTATATTTCTTGAGGTAAAAAAACAGAAAATATTTAAATCCCACAATGATTATAAAACTCAATGTCAAAAAAATGGCTATTGCTTTTCCACTAAAAATAGCTGTTTTTGCAAAAGGGAAAAAGGCGATAACGATTAGCAAAAAAATGCTAAATTGTTTTACCAATTTTGTGATAATTTCTACTGGAGTTGTAAATCTAAAAACCTCATAATATTTAACTATGATTGCAATTAGAAACCAAGTAATAGTTTGATAAATCAAATAATAAAAAATATTAAGTTTGAGTTCCCTAAAGAAAAACAAACTTAATGCAGTTATTACAATTAGATCAAAGATTATATTTATTGGTCTAATGTATTTTGAATATCTTCCTGTTTGCTGTGCAACCATAAAACACTAGTGGATATATCCTTTAAAATCTTTGTGCTCTTCTTTTAAAAGTTCGTCTAAAGAAAGTGATTTAAAATAAGCGTAAGTCAATTTCATTCCTTCATCACGCTTTACCTTTGCCTCCCATCCTAAAATTTCTTTTGCTTTAGTAGTATCAGGTTTGCGTTGCATCGGATCGTTTATGGGTAAATCATGATAAACTACTTTTTGATTTGTTCCCGTTAATTTAATGATCTCATCTGCAAAGTCTTTAATCGTGATTTCGTCTGGATTTCCAATGTTTACTGGATAAACATAATCAGAATGTAATAATCTGAAAATTCCTTCAACTTGATCAGTTACATAACAAAACGAACGTGTTTGACTTCCATCGCCAAAGATGGTTAAGTCTTCACCACGCAATGCTTGCCCAATAAAAGCTGGAATTACACGACCATCATTGAGACGCATTCTTGGTCCATACGTATTGAAAATCCGTACTATTCTAGTTTCTACACCGTGAAAAGTGTGGTATGCCATGGTTATGGATTCTTGGAATCGTTTGGCTTCGTCATATACGCCTCTTGGACCAATGGTGTTTACGTTTCCATAATATTCTTCGGTTTGCGGATGAATTAACGGATCGCCATACACTTCAGATGTGGATGCAATTAGTATTCTAGCTTTTTTTACTCTCGCTAATCCTAAAAGATTGTGTGTTCCTAGCGAACCAACTTTCAAGGTTTGAATTGGAATTTTTAAATAATCAATCGGACTTGCAGGAGATGCAAAATGAAGGATATAATCCAATTTACCGGGAACATGAACAAATTTAGTTACATCATGATGATAAAACTCGAAGTTTTGAAGTTTGAATAAATGCTCAATGTTTTTTAAATCCCCAGTAATCAAGTTGTCCATTCCGATAACGAAATATCCCTCCGCTATAAATCGATCACAAAGATGCGAACCTAAAAACCCTGCAGCACCCGTAATTAAAATTCTTTTCATATAATTTTTTGTTCTTGTCTAGAATTATTCAAAACAATTCCGGAATTAAATAGACAATACAACATCGTGAAAAAAACCACTCCTCTTTGTCTCCAAAGGAATGATTCGGTCAAAAATAAACTTATCATTAGAAATGCGAAAACAAAATGAACGAAATTTTTAGATTTTAATGCGTTTTTTAGATTAAGCCCTAACATTAATACCAATATTAGAAATCCGAAAACACCCAATTCGGCAAAAACTTGAACATATTGATTGTGAAAATTCATCTTTTGGTATCCATTATTGGAATGATCACCTTCATATACATTATAAGCCACTCCTTTTGCTTCTATTTTGGGATAAGATGCATTCAAACCATAACCTTTCCAAAAGATTTTATCTTCATTCATCATTTCTAAAAATAATCTGAACTGATATACTCTAAATGCCGTTCCATTGAAATAATCATTTGGTGTAAACATTTCATTTGTCCATGCCTCTTTTATGCTAACATAATGAACCCCAACAGGAATTCCTTCAATAACATTGGCACTTAAACTTTTGTCAGTATTTGTTTGAAACTCTACTTGGAACCTTTGTTTTATTCTTCCAATTGAAAAAATTATTGCAATTAACAATCCAAAAACGATTAAATTGCGTAAACGCATTTTGTGTGCCGTTTTCGAAAAAAAGAAAATATATATTAATACTAAAAGGATAACTGCCAAAACCATATTTTTTGAGGAAAGCAATAATAAAAATCCAAAAAGCACTACAGAGAAAAAATAGTCAGCTTTTGATCTTATTTCCTTAGTAAAAAAATGAAAAAAAGCCACTGCCACAAATACTGATATATGAATGGCATTTAATAATTTGGGGACTAATCCATAATCATCTTCATTCTCTCCATGGTAAAAGAAAACCCTAATATCATCCTGCATAAAATAACGAACTAAAGCTCTTATAGAAAAGAATAATGCCAAAATTACCATTGAATAACTATAAAAGGAAATTAGCTTTTGTTTTTGGGCTAGCGAAAAATCTTTAGAAAATAAAAATGCTAGTGGAATGAGTAACAAGAAAATTTCTGTTGAAATACCTGACAAAGTGCTTTTTTTGTCGATAGTCCAAAAATAAGAAACTACCATTAAAAAATACAGCGTTATTGGGAGTATTAAATTAATTTGAAATTTGAAATTTGATTTTTTGAAAGTCAAAAGTACCACTAACAAAAATAAAGCTAAGGCAATATTATTTATCGCAAAAGATAACGGAATGGTAACTAAAACTAAAAGTGTTGGAATAAAAGAACTATTGCTTGTGTTTTCTTTTATCAGATTTTGAAAAACAGTCTTCAAAGAGTTGTAAATATTCCCCATTAATTTTTTCCCAATTAAATTCGTTGACAATGGAGTCAAAATTGTTTTGAACCAATTGCAAGTTATCATTTTTTTTGATAGTATTCAGAATATTTTTCACTTCGTTTGGAGTTGAAAAATAAAAGCTGTTTTCTTTTAATATTCCTTTGTTAAAATCATTGTTGTGCGCCACAACTAATGCTTTTGAGGCCATTGCCTCAAGCAATGATGGGTTTGTTCCTCCAACAGAATGGCCGTGAAAATATAAATTAGAAAAATAACGAAGGTTATTCAAGTGCTCTAAATTATAAAGTCCGCCAATAAAAAAAATATTAGAATGTTCTTTAAACTTGTTTTTTAAATAATCCCCATACTTTGTTTGGTGTTTTCCAATCACTAAAATTGGCATTTTGTCTTCAGTTATAGCGACACCTTCCAATACCATGTCCAAGTTATTTTCGGGTTCAAAACGGGCCATTATCATGTTGTAATTGTTTTTCTCAACATTGTATTCTTTTAAAACACTTTCATTTGGAGTTGAAAAAGGATAGGCACCATAAGCAATGTAAGTAGATTCTTTTTTATATTTCTGTTTTAAGAACTTTTGAATTCCTAATGAATCCGAAACGAGAAAATCACTACTGTTGGCAGCTAATCTTTCGGCAAATTTTAAAAATTGCTGCACGGGTTTAGAATATTTAGTTCTTTTCCATTCCAAACCATCCATATTGGTAATAATAATTGATTTTTTTGGTAAAAGAAAATGCCAAATGGAATTGCTGGTGTACCCTAATTGCAGAATAATATCAAAATCTCTTTTACGAGAATCCATGATGCAATTGAAATCATAAATAAACTGGCCAAAGGTTCCCATTTTATGTTCCGGATCATATTGGTGAAGGATATTCACCCCGTGAAAAGATTTTTCCTGAAAAGGATGATCGTGGGAATTGTAGCAATATACCTCATGACCTTGTTCGACCAAATACACCGAAAAAAATTCAGCAAACTGTTCAAAACCACCGTAATAGTTGGGTACACCACGAGTTCCTAGAATGGCTATTTTCATTAGTTTTGTTTTTATGACGCAATTATGACGCAATTATGACGCAATTATTTTAAAAAATAAACTGCGCCTGCGCCTTTAACTCCTGAGTTTATAAAAATTTCTACATCAACTAAAATTTTTAAATCTCTACTAGCGGTTTCTCTGGAGATATTGTTTATTATTTGGTATTCTTTATTTGTGATTTTATAATTATCTTTAACATATTGAACTGCTTTTATTTGTCTTTGGTTTAAATTTGTGGTTTGTTTTTTTGTAGAAAAATCGGTTGTTTTTGTTAAGGTCACCAAAACACCTCCATTTAATGGCTCTATTGTAGGTTCTGGTAATTGAAATTGTTTGCATGCGTCTATAATTTTCAACGTTCCTCTTCCCCAAGAATCTATATAACCAGCTCTAAAACAAATATCTGCAACTAGAGGATTTCTAGGAATTGATATGTGGTAACCTTTTAAACTTTCAAAGGACAAATTCTCTGGAAGATTTCCTTCGTTCCAAAGTGATAATTTATTGTCATAAACTCTCAATTGAATTGCCGTGCCAGTATAAGTTCTGTGTACTAAAGCATTAAGTAACATTTCACGAAGAGCTGCATCTGGATATTCGCTTGTTTCTATGCGAAGCATTCCATCAAAAGTGATGTTTTTTATTAAAAATTTTCGGCCTAATTGATCTACAACATTTTTAAGAAGCTTAATAATATTACCCTCTTCTATTTCTTGAAATCTTAAATCGTCATCGCTAGTGCCAAAACGACCTAGTTTTACTGTAACATTTGGATAAAACCTGTTTGGATCTTTAGCAAATAAGATAATTGCTGCTCGTTTTAATTTGCCGTTTTCTGTTAGTCGCAATTTTTCAAACAACTGAGTTGTTGTTAAATCTTCGACCTCAAAAATTCTTCCGCTTCTTTTGGCATCATTAATAAAATAATGAACACTATTTTGGTCAATATCGTCAAAAGTTGCTGTTTGCTCAATAACATTATCCCATGTTTGCCCTGATTTTTTTAGTAAAAACTCGTTTAGTGCATTTCCTGTAAGTTCTAATTTTGTGCTTCCTGTTCTGTAATAATATCTTCCACGCAATGAAATGGCTACTGTATATTGAGGCACAATAATTTCTATAAAATGGCGATTGTTTTTTTTGAGCACGTTTATTTGTGCAACAATAGCTAAATGTTCTCTAATTTTGTTTGGAATAGTTTCTAAAAGATTTTTGTAGTCTTTTAATCCTGTAACGTTTCCATTATCATCAATTCCTATAAAAATTTTACCGCCAAATGCATTAGCAAAACCACAAACCCATTTTAGGTAGTCATCGTGCCAATTTTGTTTCCACTCTATGTTTTGAGATTCAATCAAGGTTGTATTTTTATTTTTAAAAGAGCCAAAATACAAAAAATTTGATATTTCTCTTCAGCAAACTGTTCAAAACCACCGTAATAATTGGGTACACCTCGGGTGCCGAGTATTGCTATTTTCATAAAGTTGTTTCTATTGTGATGGTAAAAATAGAAAAATTTGAATTTATTAAAAGGAATTGATTTGTTTTTAAATTACCGCTCGAACAGTTTAACAAAACTACTAACATATTTTTCTTCCGAAAACTCATTTATAGCTCGTTCATAACCATTGTTTGCAAATGAGTTTCTCAAATCTTTATCGTTAAACAGTTTTTGGATTGCAGTTGCTAATTGTGTTTCATTACTAGGTTCAACCAGAAAACCGGTTTCATTGTGGATAATTATTTCCCTTAGTCCGCCATGATTAGAGGCAATTAAGGGTTTCTTTGCCAACATTGCTTCTAAAGCTATTAGTCCAAAAGACTCAGCTTCTGTTGATGGTACGACTATTATATCGGAGAGATTAAAAATAGGCCTCAAATCTTTCTTGAATCCTAAGATTTGTATGTTATTGTTTAGTTTTTTTTCTTTTATTATTTCTTGTATTTCTTCTAAGTAATATTCCTGCCCAATAACTGGGGAACCAACAAATAATAGTTTTATGTTTTTTTTATCTTCAAATTGATTCACAAATGTACTCAACAACCATTTGTGCCCTTTTAATCTATTTATTCTGCCTATTAAGGTTATAATGAAGTCATTATTATCAAATCCAATACTTTCTCTATTAGTTTTTACATAATCTTCGCTTTGTGGTTTCAAGCCATTATGAATTACATGAGTTTTCATGCTTAAATCTTTTTCTCTAGAAACCAAATTATACATGGTTGCTTTAGAATTACAAACAACAACATCTGCATATTTATTCAAGAGTTTTGGAAAAATGTATGCAATGAATTTCGGATGTACAATAATTTCGTGAACATGCCAAATGTGTCTTATTTTTCTTTTTTTAGCATATATCATTCCCAATAAAACGGCCAAAGTATTAGAATAAACAAATTCAAACTTGTGTTGTTTATTAAGTTCGTCTAAAACTTTTATGGCTATTTTAATTTGTTTAAAAAAGAGTAAAATGTTTTTTGGGGTAAACATTTTACGGTAAAGCTTTAAGACTGGCGCAATTATGACATTAATGTTTTCTTTTTCTAGTTCTTCTTTTAATGGACCATCGAGCGGAATAACAACAGTAGCTCTAAATTTAGACTTATCCAATTTTGAAAGTAGTTGTAAAAGTGTTTTATCTGAACCGTATAAATCTGCTGATTGATGGATAAATAGAATATTAATCATTTTGGACCACTTTTTGTCGTTTTGACATTATTATCTCCTTGTAACAAATTAATGCTCCAAGTAAGATTATTTTATTGTCTGCCTTGAAATAAAACCCCATAAATACCCAATAGGACATTATCATAAATATTCCCATGCCTAACAATAATAAATCGATTTGTTTTATAATAGTTATCTCAGAACTTGTTTTTCTAAAATAAATACCCAAAGAAAACAATAATAATAGTACGCCTATCAAACCTGATTTGAGAAAAACGGTCATGTAGCCATTATGTAAAATAGAAATATATCTCAACTTCATATCGCCAAGTTGCAATTCCTCCTTTAAATCTACTTTGGAACCTAATCCTTGACCGAAAGCAATAGAATAAAACCCATCACCTGTTACCTGTCTTACGGTCATAATGTTTTCGTAGGAACGATAATTGTCGTTAAATGCTTTCCAATCATTTCTGTTAACTTTTGTTTTAAAAGCTTCTTCTGGGATGATTTTAATTTTATAAAGAAACGCCTCCATTCCCGGTCCATTTCTTTTTGGATTAAAAACTAAAATAGACGAATAACCTATAATTGTGACAATTGCAACTGTTACTAGAATTGTAACATTTCTTTTATTGGCAACAAAAAGTCCTTTGAGCGCTAGAAGTAGTATGCCAAGTTGAATAAAGTTAGTTCTTGCTAAATAGAGAAAGACAGATAATGCTATAATTGCAGTATACCATCTTATTTTTTGAGGAGAAAAAGTCACTTCGAATCTCTTATGAAACAAAATAACTATAAGAGCAAATACTTCAAAATCACTGAAAAAGCCCCCAAAAAATCTTAAATCATTTATATTGAGAACTTTAAAAAAAACGACTCCTCTTACCAAAAAAAACAAGTGAATTAGCGAAAATACAAAACCCGTTTTTACTATAATATTAAAAATATTTGAATTTATTTTTTTGCATAATTGATACCCTAAAACAATTCCTATACAAGGTTTAATCATGTAAGTTATATCTCTTAGTACGTAAAAGGGTTGGTGTTCATTAAAAAAAGTAACTACCAAGGCGAAAATAAATATTCCAAGAAAAAAAAACAACTGTTTAATTAGCCCAAGAGAATAAGTATTCTGAACTGTGAACAATGCCGCAATTGACCATGTGGCAATAGTTAACTCAAAATTATCAAAATAAGGAATTACAACGCAAAGAATAAAGATAACTTCAAAAATTGATTTTTTAGCAAGTACTGTCTTCATTTATTCTGTTAATTTTTAAGAAGCAATTGAAATAGTATAAAAGTATAAACAATAATTCAGCAACTATTAAAGTTAAAACAATACCTGTTAGCTGATATTTTTTTGTTAGTAATAATAATAATATAATATTTACACTAGTTACAAAAATAGTAATTCTTATATAGCTTTTAGTTTGGTTCGAAATAAACATTAGCTGTTCCAAAGGTAATGATATGGAAAGCATAAACGAAACAAGTAACGAAACTCTAAAAATTACATTAATTTGATTGACTACTTCTTCAGATAAATGAAAAAAGGTGAGTATTTCCCTTGAAAAAATAAAAATTAGTAATAATCCAGCAAAAACTAAAACATTATTTAACCGAGAATATTTTTTCCAAAATGACAAGCCATTTGCCTTATCCAATATAAATTTATAACACACTTTTGGGTAGAAAAATTTTAAGTAGACTTGATTGAAAGTTCTAAATAGTGTTATTACTTGTTCCATTACTTTGTATTGTCCAGCAAAACTATATCCCAAAAAATAACCAGTTAAAATTAGTGGCGAAAGTTGTCTGGCTGATAAAAACAATTGAGATATACAAAATGTAAAATCATTTTTTAAAACGTCTACAAATTCCTCCTTTTTTGGAAAATATAATTTTAATTTGAGTTTTTTGATTATGATTGTTAGCCCAAGAAGATTAAAAATTAAAGCGCTAAATCCTAAATAAAAATTAACCCAGATGTAATCGGTTTTTTCTATTATTAGTAAGAAAACCAAAAGAACATAAAGCGTTTTCGAACATATATTAACAATGCTTACAAGTTTGAAATTTTCAATTCCTTGTAAAAACCAAACAGGATTAAAAATTTGAGCAAAAACAATAAGTAAACTGATAAGGAAAAGGTGTTTTTCTTGGGAAAAGAATGGAATAAAAATCACTAATAAAATAGCGATAATAGAGGCAAATACAAAGAGAATTATTTTAGTAAAAATGGCCAGAAATAAAATGTTTTCAAGCTCGTATTTATTCTCTCTGTTTTCTGCTACTTGTTTTGTCCCTTTAACATCAAAAGAATAATCGACAATTAGTATTAAAAAAAGTGCTAGCGCAAATCCCAAACCAACTTTACCAAAACCTTCTATTCCGCATACTGCAACAACTAATGGCGCAATAAGTAATGGACTTAATAAATTAAAAGATTGGCCTAATCCATAGATAAAAAAGTTACTTTTTGTTTTATCTTTAATTAGACTATTTATCTTTTTTTTTATCATTCTAAATCCAAAAATGAATTAATACTGGCTTTGGGGTTTTTTCATAAATCCCTTTTACATAATAGTTGTATTCGGGTACAAATCCTTTTATTAATGCTATGATTTCATCGGGATTATTTTGAGTATGATAGGTCGTAATGGCTATTTTTGGCTTGTTTTTTTTAATAGTTTCCTCAGCGCCTTTCAACATTTCCAACTCAAATCCTTCAATGTCTGCTTTGAGATAGGTTATTTTTTTGTTTTTCAATAACGTGTCTATTTTGCTTATGGTAATTTTATAGGTATTGTCATCATTATCAACAGCAACTTTTCCATCGAGTGAATTCTCATCAAATGGTATGATTCCATCTTCATTTCCAACAGCAACATTAAACAGGGTCACTTTATCAAGATGGTTTACAAAAGTCTTTTTAAGACAATCTATAAATATCTTACTTGGTTCAACCATATAAACGTGTTTACAATTATCTATAACTGTAAGTGGAAACAAACCTTCGGCTGTTCCAATGTCTAAAATAATTTCTCCCTTTTCAACAATTGTTTTTTCTTTTTGATAATAATGCCAATCATTCTTATCAAAAGTTTCGGCTATAACTTGGTCAAGTCTGTCTAGTGAAAAAGAAATTGGCCAATGAAAAACATCGTTAAAATTATGAAAATTAATTTCAATATCTTCTTTTTGCTCAATAGTATTAATGCACCTTTTTGCAATAGTTTTAATCTTTGGCTTCATTAAAAACGCAATCAACTCCACAAAGCTAACATTGTTTTTGTGGCCTAATAACCAAAAAAATAATATGTTTACTCTTCTCATTTTAAATAACAAAATTGCTTTCAGATAGTAAAAAAACACTTTGTTTTTTTATAATTTGTTTTCAAACTTTTTTCAATAAACAAAGCCATAAGTTATTTTGACTTATGGCTTCGTAAACCAAATGTTTTTTGATTATTTAGCTAATTTAGCTATCTCTGGTCCTAAATTGGCTTCTTGAGGATATAAAGATGGTGCTTTAGTTGGACCAACTGCTTTTATTAAACCTGTTGCAGGATCAAATGTACATTTACTATCATCAGCTCTAAAAAAGTTTATTAATTCTGCACCTACTATTTCTCTTGTTTTGCCTTTGTATTCCATTTTTACGCTTTTCAGCGTTATGTCTTCTTGGTCTTTCTTTATCCCCAAGTCCATTCTAAGTTGCGTAGGATATGAACCTTCTGGTAATTCAAAAACTACATCTTGTAATGATTCACTACCCTTAACTCCATGCCAAATTGGGTCGTCTTTAAAATTTATTGAACCGTCTTCTGTATAAAACAAGCTTAAATCATCATCTTTTTTAATAATAAGTTTCAGAGTAACTTTAAAATTATTTGAAATTACTTCAGAAGTATCTTCATTATTTTTAGTTTCAGATTTATCATTTTTACAGCTTGAAAATGTAGTAATAGATATTAGTAATAATAAAATTAATTTTGTTTTCATATGATAGATTTTTTGCAAACTTAATAACTAATTTAGTAATCTACAACATTGTATTAGTATAAATGATTTTACTCTATAACAAATAATCTATATCAATATTAACAATCAACCATACTTAAATCTTTTTTTAATGTAATTGAAAATTTAATTTCTAAAAATTTGAGTTGTCTTATAGTGGGCTTTGGATAAAATATTATGTTTGTAGTATATTCAATTTATCTCTAAACAATATACGTTTATGAATCATAAAATCTCTGTTGAGCAATTTAAACTTTTGATTTTTTCAATTTTTACAAGTCTGGTGACCTACGGCTTTACATTAACAAATTTTTCACTTAGTATTGATAGTGAAACCCCTGTTTATTCTGATTTCTCATTGACTTTAGGAAGATGGGGAACTAATTTGGTAAGGTATCACATTTTTGAAGGTCACTTGCCTTACTTTACACTTCTATTAGGGCTTCTCTTGCTTTCATTAACTTCAGTTGAACTTTCTAGATTGTTTAAGTTTAATGGTACTACAGGTTATTTGTTTTGTGCGCTTTTTCTAACTTTCCCACAGTTAGCTTATCAACTTATTTTTACCATGCAAGCAGATGTAGTTCCTTTGGGTTTTCTTTTTTCAACATTAGCTGTGTCATTATTTCTTGAAAGTACGAATACTTTTTTCAGTTTTAAATCAATATCCTGTTTTTTTATTTCCGCTTTATTAATTATGTTCATAGTGGCATTATACCAAGGATTAGTCTTGATTCCTGTTATAATTTATATTATTATCTTCTTTCAAAATACTTTTGAAGAAAACTTCAGTTTTAAATTAGAAATTAGAAAAACTCTATATTTTGCTGGGGTGATGGCGCTTGGACTTGTTTTATATTATGTTTCTGTAAAAATAATTTGTCCTCCAGTTGATGGCGGTTATTTGTCTTCTTATCTTACTGGTAATTCTGATAATCAATTTTCAAACTCTGTTTCAATTTGGTTTGAAAATCTAACGGGGAAATTTTACTATGGCGAAAAACTTTTTATTATTGCAACAGGAATTTCTTTAGTCCTTTTTGTAAAATTTATAATTCAAAAGCAACTTTTTGTTCTTCGTTTCCTTACTTTATTTACGCTTTTACTAGTCCCTTTTGGGTTTTCATTTTTGATAACAAACGGTTACCATCCTCCTAGAATATATGTCACTTCTGGTATTGTCTTTGGTTTTGTTATTGTTCACTTCATTTCAACTTTGAAATGGGAGAAAGTTACCATTTGGGCTGTTTCATTAATATGCATTACAAATATCTATTTTGTGACCAATTTATTTTATTCAAATTATAAAATTTTCAATCACGACAAAGATACTGCCCGAAAAATTGATAATTTGATACAAACAAAATACCCAAACTTTGATCCTAATATTAACTATGTTTATTTTTATGGTTGTTTGCCATATGAACATCATGGAAGATATAGACTAGATAAGTCTGAGGCTTTTGGTGGGTCATTATTCAGTTGGGATAATGGAGATAATTACAGAATAATCAATTTTTTCAAATTTAATGACATCAATTATTACAAAATGATTGATAACAAAGAAACCTATCTTAAAATTAAAGATTCGATTGAACCAATGCCTATCTGGCCAAATCAAGAGTCTATAAAATTAATAAATGACGTTCTAGTGGTAAAATTGGGTACGACAAAAGGAACTGCTTTGTGGGTAGAATAACAAGACTATTTATATATCATTTTACGAAATTTTAAATTTAGTTATGCAAAAACCAATAATTGGAATCGTATCACCATGTTT
The DNA here is from genome assembly GCF_046317795.1 of Flavobacterium sp. Classification (GTDB taxonomy): domain Bacteria; phylum Bacteroidota; class Bacteroidia; order Flavobacteriales; family Flavobacteriaceae; genus Flavobacterium. The sequence goes on from NZ_JBKCVI010000123.1 coordinate 21,925, forward strand.
TAATGAAGATCTAGTATTGAATGAAACTTCAAATCAATTGAATACTATTCTATCTGATTTAATAGCAAAAAATTGTATCTCCGAAAAGAGTTTCGCTGTTTTTGTAGATGATGGAAGTAAGGATAAAACTTGGCCGCTTATAAAAGAAAATTCCAAACAATTAAAACACATTAAAGGATTAAAGCTTGCAGGAAATGTTGGTCATCAAAATGCCTTATTAGCTGGACTACTAACTTTTAAAGATGAAGCAGATGCATTAATTTCTATTGATGCTGATTTACAGGATGATGTTTTAGTAATAGAAGAAATGATACAAAAGTTTACTTCGGGCGTTGACGTAGTTTATGGTGTTAGAAAAGAGAGAAAAACAGATACTTTTTTTAAAAAAAACACAGCTTTACTTTTTTATAATTTGATGAAAAAAATGAAGGTTAATATTATTCACAATCATGCTGATTATAGATTGTGTAGTCAAAGAGTTTTAAATGCTTTGGCTGAGTTTAATGAGGTAAATTTGTTTCTAAGAGGCATTATACCGACGATTGGCTTTGCTAAAGATATTGTTTACTATGACCGATTAGAGCGCTTTGCTGGTGAGTCCAAATATCCTTTCCGAAAAATGGCCGCTTTTGCCTGGAATGGCGTTACTTCATTTAGTAATTATCCTTTAAAATTGGTAACGATAATAGGTTTTTTAATCTTTTTCTTTTGTTTGATTATGACTGGCTATGCGCTTTTCGCTTTATATGCTGGAAATGTAGTTCCAGGATGGCTATCAACTGTTTTGCCAATGTATTTCTTGGGTGGTATTCAATTGTTTTGTTTTGGAATCATTGGAGAATATATAGGTAAAATTTATTCTGAAGTAAAACAGAGACCAAGGTATTTTATTGATAAAAGAGTGGATTAATTTAAATAAAAAAGTGTTGAACCCACAAATCCTGCGCCACCAGTAACTACTATTTTCATGTTGTAATTGTTTTTAAACTTTCCACCCAATTTTTAATATTGATTCCAAAAGTATTCTTGATTTTAGTTTTATCCAAAACGCTCTATCTTGGGCACTTTGTTGGCATTAAAATTCATGCGAAAATTAATTTGTAAATCTATAAAATCTGAATTAAAAACTCTTTCCATTTTCAATAATACTTTAGGAAATTTAACTATAGATTACAAACAAATATTTAAAAAAAATTACTTTTTCGGAATTGAATTCCGAAAAAGTAAAATTAACGTATTTTCAAAAAACTTATTTAATTTGATTTCCATAAAACAAGGACTCTAAACTTTCCTCCCTTTTTTCAATTTCTGGTCAAAATTGGATTTGGTTGTAATAGTAAAACAATTATTCTCCATCAGTATGTTTTAATCAAATTTAATTTTTCTAATTCTATATATAATGTTTGTAAATCACATACTTTCCAAAATTCATTCAGTTGATAATCGGCTTTATCAAATGTAACTACAAAATTGGTTTTGGATTTTAAATCGCTTATGGTTTCGCTGTTGCCTCTGCTTATTTTTGGGTTGTTAGATAATTTAATTTCTATAGTTGTTATTATTTCATTTCCGTTTATTAAACACAAATCTACCTCTGCACCACTTTGGGTTCTATAAAAATAGGGTATGCAATTGGTATTTAACCTTGAAATTATTTGTTCAATTACATATCCTTCCCATGAGTTACCCGCAATCGGATTGGCAATTAAATCATTGTATGAATGAATTTGTAACAGCGAATGCAAAATTCCTGAATCTCTAATGTATATTTTTGGGCTTTTTACTAATCGTTTCCCAATATTGATATAAAATGGTTCTAGTCTTCTAATAATAAACGAATGTTCTAAAAAATCGATATACTTTTTCACTTGTACACTGGATATTCCCAATGCGTTTCCCAACATAGAATAGTTTACCACCGATCCTTGAATGGAAGCAATCATTCGCAGTAATTTAGATATCATAACTGGCGAGGCATTTAAACCCAACATTCTTAAATCGGTTTCAATATATGTTTTTATATAAGCTTTATGCCATTCTTGCCACAAATAGTCATTTGGCGAGAGAAATGCTTTTGGATAACCGCCTTTAAACCAATGTGTTGATATTGAATATTGTAGGGTTTCAAAATAGGTTAATGGTGTTAGCTCTTTATAAACAATTCTTCCTGCTAAAGTTTCTGAACTTTTTGCTAATAATTCTGGCGATGCTGATCCTAAAAGGATAAACTGACCTGGTTTTTCTTGTTTATCTATTAATGAACGTAATAAAGGAAATAATTTTGTTTCTCTTTGTATTTCATCAATTATTATGAGTTTGTCCTTGTTTTGGTTGAGAAACCATTGTGCATTATTGCTTAAAATTTCATAATCATTAGTGTCCTCTAAATCTAAATACAATATTGGTTGACTAATTATTGGTTCTAAATTTTTTACAAAAGTTGTTTTTCCTACTTGTCTAGACCCTAAAATGGCTACACAAGGAAAAAAATCTAATAGCGGAATTATTTCTCGGCTTAATTCACGTAATATCATTTTGCTTTTTTACAAATTTACAAGTTTATTTGATATAATTTTTAATTATTATTGAAAATTTAAAGTTGTATATTAAATTTACAAGCATAAACAGGGTTGCTATGAATAAATAAAAAATTCGAACAAAACGTTTGGACCTGAAATCCATAGGTTTTATTGGCAGTCTAAAAGTCTGTAAGTTGTAGAACTTATTTTTTGCTTCGAATTAAACAAATTAGCACGAATTTATTTGTAAAATTAGTGGTAACGTTTTTAGAGTCTGAAAGGGAAGTGCACTAAAAATGCGTCGTTTACTCTTTTTAAGATCAATAAATTTTCTGTTGTAACGGAAAATTATACTGTTTTTTTTCTGTTATAACGGAAAAATCTACGCTTTTAAACGTTCCTTCCAACTTTTAATCTGAATTCCTAAAGTACTCTTGATTTTGGTTTTATCCAAAACGCTGTACTTGGGTCTTTTGGCTGGCGTTGATATTGGTTGAATACTTATTCTACTACTTTTTTTATGTAACAAACTCAAAAAAATTATCTGAATTGATAACTTCGAAAGTAGGGTTTGGATATTGTCTTGCAAATGTTTGACTCAACCGTGCTTTTGCTTTTGAATTCCATTTTATTTCAAATGTTTTTAATTGCCCATTTTTTTCTATAATCAAATCTATTTCTTGCTGCTCGTGTGTGCGCCAAAAAAACATTTTTTCAAACTTTTCTTGGTATTCATTTTGTTTTATAAATTCATTTATAATAAAATTTTCAAATAAATTTCCTTTATCTCTTCTGGTTTCAAAAGGCGAAAAGTCGTTGATTATTGCATTTCGAATTCCTAAGTCATTAAAATATACTTTTTTGCCTTTTTTTATTTCTTTTCTTTGGTTGGAATGAAACGAATTCAATCTGTAAATTACAAATGATTGCTCTAATAAATGAATATATTCTTCTACGGTTTCGCTTTTTAATCCTATTAATTTTCCTAATTCGTTATAGTTTACTTCGCTGCCTATTTGCCAAGCCAATGCCTTTAGTAATTCTTGCATTTTTTCGGGTTTCCTTATACCGTTAAACAACAAGATATCTTTGTATAAATAACTATCCGAAAGTAGTCGGAGTATCTTTTCTTCGCCATTTTTAGTGGTAACTACTTCTGGATAATACCCATAAACCATTCGGTGTGGCAACATTCTAATTTCTTCTAGCAACCCTATTTCTTCTTTCATTTCCACAAAAGAAAGTGGAAAAAGTTTATGCTCAAATTTTCTTCCTGTGAGTGGCTCATTTAATTTATTTCGCAATTCAAATGCGCTCGATCCTGTTGCAATTACTTGAATTTCTGGTAAATAATCGGTTATTAATTTTAACTTACTGCCAATGTTTTCAATTTTTTGGGCTTCATCAATTACAACAAATTTATTGTTTTCAAAAAAAGTTTTCAATCGTGTTGCCGATGCGTTTTCAAAAATACTATGAACATCGGGGTTTTCTGCATCTAACCACAATATGCTGCCTTGGTCTTTAAAAATAGATTGTAACAAAGTGCTTTTTCCAACTTGTCGAGCACCCAATAAAATTATGGCTTTCTGCTGAAAAAACTCTCGCCTAATATTTTCTACTATCTGTCGAACTATCATCTTGTTTTTTACAAAAATAACAAATTTTCCATCGTAACGGAAAAATCTACTATTTTTTTTCTGTTATAACGGAAAAATCTACGCTTTTAAACGTTCCTTCCAACTTTTAATCTGAATTCCAAAAGTACTCTTGATTTTGGTTTTATCCAAAACGCTGTACTTGGGTCTTTTGGCTGGCGTTGGGAAACTTGATGTTGGAATTGGTTTTAAATCGATATTCTTATTGTTGATTTCAAATATCTTTTTGGCAAAATCATACCAGGAACATTGGCCTTCGTTGCTGAAGTTGTAAATACCGAACGCCTCACCCCGACCCTCTCCAAAGGAGAGGGAGGAGAAAATTATGATTTTAATTAGACATTCTGCTAAATCAACTGCATTCGTTGGTGTTCCGATTTGGTCGTTTACAACTGATAAAGTGTCTCGTTCCGAAGCCAATCGCAGCATGGTTTTCATAAAATTGTTTCCAAATTGGGAATATACCCAAGAGGTTCTGATAATAAAATGTTTTTCCCATGTTTTTTGAATTTCAATTTCTCCGTCTAATTTGGTTTGTCCGTAAACACCTGTTGGATTTGGGATGTCGTTTTCTGAGTATGGCACTTCGACTGCGCTCAGTGTGACAGCTTTTTTATTGCCATCAAAAACAAAATCGGTAGAAATATGAAGTAATACTGTGTTGTGTTCTTTGCAAACTTGGGCTACATTTTTAGCACCAATTACATTAATTAAATGCGCTTTATCGGGTTCGCTTTCGGCTTTATCAACGGCGGTGTATGCTGCTGCGTTGATACAATAATTGGGTTTATAATGGTTAAAAATTTGTTTAACATTGTTTAAATTGGTGATGTCTAAAGTGGACGAATTACAAAAAACAAATTCTATTTTTGGGTAATTTGGCGCAATAAATTGTAGCGATTGTCCAAGTTGTCCGTTGGCTCCAGTGACTAAAACTACCATGCTTTTTTGGCATTTTCTAAATTGGGTTGCACTTTATCTTTTTCGGAAATAATTAAGTTTTCCTGAGGAAATTGCCAATCGATATTGATGGTTTTATCATTATATATAATTCCTCCTTCACTTTCTTTATTATAAAAATTATCACATTTATAAAAGAAAGTTGCCGTATCACTCAATACTAAAAATCCATGTGCAAAACCTCTGGGGACAAAAAATTGCTTTTGATTTTCGCCCGATAATACTACGGCTTCATAGTGTCCGAATGTTGGAGAATTTGGTCTTATGTCAACGGCAACATCTAATACTTCGCCTTGTAAAACACGCACTAATTTTGCCTGAGCATGTTCTCCGGTTTGATAGTGCAAACCGCGGATAACTCCTTTTGAAGAATACGACTGATTATCTTGAACAAAATGAACGGGCTGGTTTACTCCCTTTTGAAAAGTAATTTCGTTGAAGCTTTCCATAAAATAGCCACGTTCATCAGAAATGATTTTGGGCTCAATAACGTAACAACCTTCTAGTTTTGTAGGGATAAAATTCATTTTCAATGTCAATATCAAGTTCAAAAATCAAAATCAATAATAATATCTTCATTTGTTCTTTATTCTTCTAGCAAACTTAATAAATGTTTACCATAACCACTTTTTAATAATGGTTCGGCTAATTTTTTTAATTGTTTGGCATCAATGTAACCCATTTTAAAAGCCGCTTCCTCAATAGAACCTATTTTTAATCCTTGGCGTTCTTCAATTACTTGAACAAATTGTGATGCTTGCATCAAAGAGTTAAAAGTTCCTGTGTCAAACCACGCTGTTCCTCTATCGAGTATGCTTACCTTGAGTTTTCCCCGCTTTAAATATTCTTTATTGACATCGGTTATTTCTATTTCTCCGCGGTGGCTTGGTTTAATATTGGCAGCTATTTCGACCACATCGTTATCATAGAAGTAAACTCCTGGAACAGCATAATTAGATTTAGGATGTTCGGGTTTTTCTTCAATCGAAAGTACTTTTCCTTCTTTATCAAAATCTACGACCCCATAACGTTCTGGATCATGAACGTGATACGCATAAATAATTCCGCCATCGGGATTGTTATTGGCTAACAATAAATCAGACAAACCTGTTCCGTAGAAAATATTATCGCCAAGAACTAAAGCTACTTTGTCTTTTCCAATAAATTCTTTTCCAATGATAAACGCTTCGGCTAAACCATTAGGATGTTCTTGCTCAGCATACTCAAAACGACAACCCAGTCTGGTTCCATCACCTAATAATTGTCTAAACAAAGGCAAATCATGTGGCGTAGAGATAATCAAAATCTCCTTAATTCCCGACCACATCAACGTAGATAATGGATAATATATCATTGGTTTGTCGTAAATAGGCATTAATTGCTTACTTACGGCTAAGGTTAACGGATGCAATCTTGTGCCTGAACCACCAGCTAAAATAATTCCCTTCATAATTAACTATTTAATTTAGCCATTTGTTTTCTATAATACGATTTGAAAAACCCAACCAAAACAAAAAGGAAAATAAATAAAACCGGCAAAACTAATTTCAATTTTCCGTTTACATTTTTAACGTTTCTGATGTTTAATGTCGAACTGTTTTCTTTAATAATAGTATCAAGATTAACCAATTCTAATCGGTGTGTTCCTTGTTCATAAACCAATAAATCTTTTGTTTTAATCACATCGCTTAATTGAGATTTTTCACTGTAATAAACCGTCTTATCTCCATTGCCTTTTCCTTTAAATGAATTTAAAAGGCCGTCAATTTGTGAAATGATAGAATCATTTTGTACTATTTTAATTTTAATGTTATTTACATATTCCTTTTGAATTACTTTATAATAATCAGAATTGTTTAAATAATTCAAAAGAGGTTTTAGCGTTTCTTCATTAGAAGTTAGTTTTGTTGTTGAATAAGAAATTAAATGATATGGATAATTTTTACTGGTCAAGCTTTCGTTTACAATTTTCTTAATATCGCCATCTTCGGCAAGTAGTTTTATCATTTCAAAGTTTTGCTCTTTATTGTCAATGAATTTATATACATCAGTAATAGGAGTAATTTTTATTGATTTGAATTTTTTAGGATGCTTAATTCCTATAACTTCTTTTAAAAACAAAGTATCTCCTTCTAAAATTTTAGCATTTATTAATTCAATTTTAGCATACAAATAATCGTTTGATCCAAAATTTGGACATACAATAATCTCATTATTATACACTTTTGTGTTTTTATCAAGATAAATACCAATTACTACTCCGAGTGCTAATAATATACCAACCCAGATTATATTTCTTTTAATAAATAAGAATGCTTTAAAAATTTTAGTGGAAATATTTTCAAAAAAACCACCTATTTTCTTTGAAATTTGTGACAAGTCTATTTCTTGATTGTCTGTGTTTTGTGGTGTTGTGCTCATTTAACTTATTATTTAACGTTAAAAATTTGTTCTAATATTTTTACAGTAATTAAATATGTAGGTTTCACGCCTGTTGTTCCTAAACCTCCTGATGCCAAGGTGCTTCCGGTTTCCAATGGATTGTCTGAAGCATAATAAGCATACCGAACTTTCACATTTGGCGGAATACTTTTTCTAATTTTGGATGCCGATTGAATGGCTTTTTGATAATAAGCGCCTTCCATTTCCAGTCCAATAACTTCCCAGGTTGACTCGTGGAAAAACTTTAATAAATCTTTATTTTGAAGTGACGTTCCTAAAACAGTAACCATGGGTCCAGAATACACAGGAATTGCGTTTCCTTCAAACATTTCTTTGGTCAATTCATTTTCAAATGGATAATTATCGGCGGTGCCTTCGTTGATGTGTGCTGATGGAATCATAATATCTCCTTTTCCGCCTTCCAAAATTCCTGCTTTTCCCATTATAGAAACCGATTCAACATTTAAAAAAGTTTTTTGCTTACCTTCTTTATACGGCTTCAATAATTCATCAATTGTCTCAAAAGCTTGTTCGCCAAAAGCGTAATCCATAACTATTAAAACCGGACTTTCTTTTCCAATTTTGGCCTTAGGAAAACTTGATTTTTCCCAATCTATTTTGGCTGTATCAAAAATTTGAACATCTATATTCGTTCCTGATTGATCTGGAAGCGAAATCATACCATGTTTTAGGGCAAATGCTGAAACTTTATTTCTAACATCATCAGCACCAGATTTGCTCAATTCTTCATAAATAAAGAAGTCGGTTTTGTCTTTGTATTTGGGCTGCAAAACAGTTGTGGCAAAAATAGAATTCATCACACTGTGCATATTGGCACTAATAATGTGAATTGGTCTTTCCAATAAATTATTGGCTTTTAATGTTTCTTTGATGTTATTAGCCCATATTTCTCCGTGAATATGATGTCCTAATCTTTCTCTCAAAATTGGACTAAACGTAATCGTTCTTTTATTGTTATTGATGATTTCTTCAATGGCTAATTTTCCCAACCAATAAATAATATGCAAAAACCGATCTGGTTTGTCTGTGGTTCCAAAAGAGGCATAAACGTCTAAAACTTCTGAAAAACTTCTGCCTAATACATTCGCAGCATGAGAAATAGCGCGCTCTTTTTCTATCTGAGTAAGTTTTTTGTTCTGTTTAACTATTTCCTCTAGTTTTTCCCAATCACGGGTTACTTCTACATCAATGTCATCAAGTAAAACTCTGTTTTTAATTTTATGGGATTCGATGAAAATAAAGGTTAAATGGGTCAAAATATCATAAATATCCGATCGGCCACGAGTGATTTCTACATTCATTTGCTCGTCGTCAATACGGTAACAATTTCGTCTTCTCTTAGGTGGAACAATCGGCTGAAAATGTGATTTTGAATAGCCCTCATCCGAGGTTAAATTGATAAACCGACATTCTTCAATGCCAACAGGAAGCCGCTCAATGACGTATAGCAAACCATTAAGTTCTACTTTTTCTTCGGCAATACTTCCATAAATTTCTGGTCTTAAAGAAAGTAATGATTCTCTCAATGTTTCCCCTGAAATACCCATTGGTTTATAAAACCCCCTGTTAAATAGGTGTCTCATGGTAATGTACAATCGTTCGATAGCTGCCGATGATTCTTGCGCACGTGAACGCGAAATGTTTTTAATTTCCTTCATTAAATTTTGTTTTCTAACCTGCAAATATAGGGTTTTTATGTTTAGTTGGTTAGTATTAGCGATATTGCAGGTTCGTATCTACCGGTTTTATTGTCGTTGATGCGTATCCATTTTCCACTAATAAAAGTAAATCCGATAGGATTTTGAACATAATTATATAACACAAATGGGTAATACAGTTTTTGAGTAACCGTTAAGTTAGTGTTTCGATCTATACTTGTTCTTTCTAGTTTATTGTTTTCAATCATTAGCTTTTCAAAACCTACAAAAATTCCTTTTTTGGGCATTATTAAATTAAAATCTGAAACATTAATTTTTGTACTTTTTCCCCCATTTTTAATAGTTACAATAAGGTCTTTTTTTAATAATTCAGAACCGGGAAACCCGTTTTCATCTACTGCAAAAAAATGAAGTTTTATGGTTGCTGTTTCTATCTTGCTATCAGTAGCTATTTTTACTTGTTTTATATATTTGGTTTTGTTGTACTTGGGATTATAGGGGAAAAACTTAATGTCGTTTTTTGGTCCATTATCAAATGCTTGAAAAATGGTGTTTTCTACTATTCCTATTTGGATTTCTTTGGTTTCTTTTTTGTTAAAAATCACCACTTCATCTAACTCGTTTGTGATGGATTGCAAAACTACTTTTGTCGCCTCGTCTACTTTCACTGTTTTCTTTTCAAAACCGATAATAGAAAAAAATAAATTTTTGTTTTTATCATTAGTGTCAATACTAAATCTTCCGTCTTCTTCTGAAGTAGTTCCAATATTCTCGTTTTCAACCCAAATGTTTACATACGGAATAGGTTTGTCGTTTTCGTCTACAACAATGCCTTTGACTTGAGCGGAAATCCAAATTGTTTTTAAGAATAGTATTAGTATTACAATGTTTATTTTCATTCCTTTTGTTTCTTTTTTAGCCCTGATTGAAGCAAGTATCCTTTTTGTCTTTTGACAAATTGTGTCACTCCCAAAACTTCGGGATGCGCTCGATGTGACAAAAAGATACTGCGAAAAGCAGGAAAATGGTTGGCATAAATGCCCGAGCTTTTCGCTTCTAATTAGTAAAAAAATCAGCTATTTTTCTATCGTTACTCAATCTTGGTAATTTATTTTGCCCGCCCAATTTTCCAATGGATTTCATATAGTCTTGAAAGCCGTTTTTTTGAACTTTAGTAATAATTAAAGTTCGCAACACTTTTCCAACAATCAAATCGTCGTAATAAACGTTTTGTTTACGCATCGCATTATCAATTTTCACGGCAAATTCGTCCATATTTTCGGGGGTATTTTCAAACTCGATGAACCATTCATGGTAAGGTAATCCATCATTTGGTGCGATCTGTGGTGCTACCGTAAATTCGTTCACGCGAATATTTGTTCCTTCCATAGCTTCTTGCAAAGCACATTCCACTTCTTTCCCAATAACGTGTTCGCCAAAAGCCGAAATATAATGTTTAATTCTTCCTGAAACGATAATTTCATATGGTTTTAAACTCGTAAACTGAACCGTATCGCCAATATTGTATGCCCATAAACCCGCGTTGGTAGAAATTATCAAAACATAATTGGTGTTTAAATCGACTTCTGCAATAGTATATCTTCTGGGTTTTTCAGTAAAAAAATCTTCCGTTTTTACAAATTCGTAAAAAATGCCCGAATTCAAAAGCAACAACATTCCTTTTTCTTTTTGCGTCCCGAAGTTTCGGGATTGATAGGCAAAAAATCCTTCTGATGCGGGAAACAACTCAATAGAATCTACTTTTCGACCTATTAGGTTTTCGAATTTGGCGCGATACGGTTCGTAATTTACGCCTCCATAAATAAACAAATTGAAGTTTTTGAATAACTGACCAACGGGTTTTCCTCCTTTTTGTTCTAGTTTTTCAAAATACATTTGCACCCAAGAAGGAATTCCCGAGATCACGGTCATGTTTTCGTTGAACGTTTCCTCGACTATAGCATCCACTTTAGTTTCCCAATCTTCAATGCAATTGGTTTCCCAGCTCGGCATTCGGTTTTTTTGTAAATATTTTGGAACAAAATGTGCCACAATTCCTGACAATCTTCCTAATTTGATTCCGTTCTTTTCTTCCAAAATTGGACTTCCTTGCAGGAAAATCATCTTTCCATCTACAAAATCGGCTTTGCCTGTTTCGTGAATATAATTCAAAATCGCATTTCGAGCTGCTTCAATATGAGTTGGCATCGATTCTTTGGTCAGCGGAATGTATTTTGCGCCCGATGTTGTTCCCGATGTTTTGGCGAAATACAATGGTTTCCCTTTCCAAAGAATGTTTTCTTCGCCTTTTACAACCTTGTCAATATAAGGTCTCAATTCCTCGTAATCTCTTATTGGAACTTGTTTTGCAAAGTCTTCAAACGATTTGATACTAGCAAAATCGTGGTCTTTCCCAAACTGCGTTTCTTTGGCTTGTCTTATCAAGTCTTGGAAAACCTTTTGTTGTGTTTCAAGAGGATTTGTTGCCCACGCTTGGGTTTTTTTATATATGCTTTTAGCAAATAATTTAGCGGCAATAGACTTTACAGACATCTTTACTTGTTTGGAAATTTCTTTTTTAAGGCAAATTCTGTTGAAACTATCAGATAAACTATAACTCCAAATATTGACACTAAACTTACCACAAATTCTAAATCTTCAGAAATAACTAATACAAACTTCAAGAACGAAATCAGAACCAAAAACAATCCTCCTTCAATCATTCTGAAGCACGAAAAAGATTGGGCAAAATCCCATCTTTCTTGACTTTTCATCGAATTTGGTGTTCTATAACCATAAAATGAATTAATCTTTTTTGGAGGAAATTGATGTGTTATCAGAGCAAGGATAAAAAAAAGAGCTCCAACAAAAAAAGTCATGCCAATTAAATTTTCAGCTATTGTATTTAATGTTTTCATACTCGTTTTAACCTATTTGTTGTAATTTTTTTCAAACACATAGAAACATAGTTTTTATAAAAATATAAAGCCGTTTCACTTTTGTACAGCAAATCATAGCAGAGTTAAATCAAGAACTGAGCGATAGCGAACAGACGAAACAATTGGTCTATAAAATCCTTTTTTTCTATGTTACTATGTGTTTAATTTTATAATTTTCTATAACGTTTATTCAAATTCTATAAAAACACTTGGATCAATCGGATAACCGTCTTTCCATAACTCAAAATGCAAATGAACGCCAGTTGACTCTTGTCCAGTTGAACCTGCAAGGGCTACTACTTCGCCCGATCTTACTTTATCTCCTTGAGAAACCGTAACTGATGCTGCGTGTTTATATGCCGAAATAAAACCATTATTATGTCTTATGATTACCACATTTCCTGTTGTTGGTGTCCAATCTGCAAAAATTACTGTTCCGTTCAAAATAGATTTTATTGGTGTGTTTTTTGCCACCGCAACATCAACTGCATAATGTTTGATTTTTGGATTGAATTTCTCCGTTACCATTCCTTTTATTGGTGGAAAAAGAACAACTCCTGTTTTTGGTTTTGCTTTTTCAAATAAATTGAATTTATCTTCTCTAGCAACTTCTTCTCGCAACTTTAGTTCGGCTTTAGAAATTTTTAAATCTTCCTCTGAAACTGGTTCTAAATCTGATGTTGTTATAGAGTCTTTGTTAAATTTAGCAAAATCTAAATCACCTGTCAATACCTTTTTTATGGAAGCAATATACGCTTCGTTTTTCTTCAAAGCATTTGCTAAGGAGTCTGATTTCAAGGCCAATTCTGTGGCGTCTTTTTTTAATTTTGTAGAGGCGTATCCAGGAATATATTCGCGAAGTGGTGTAAAAGCAATAATGTAGGTCGTTACAAAAATAATTAGAACAGCGCCAATAGTTGCTACCACAAAAACATTCATCAATGTTAATCGTAAAGAAAAAACTTCTTCAAAGGTTTCCTCATTTAAGATAACCAATCGGTTTTTTGTGAACAATTTTTTCTTTAGTATTTTGCGTTTTAGCCGTTTTTCAGACATAAGAATGGAATATGTGACAAAGATAGAAAATTATATCTGCTTTGTATTTTATTAACTTTAACGTTCTTTAACGTTAAATCGATGCCTACTATTAATTTATTTTCTACATTTGCCTAATATTTATTTAAATAAAAAATATTATGAACTTTTTAACTATATTTCTTGGCGCCATTGAATTCCCACAAATGATGTTGATTTTGGCTGTTATTTTGTTGCTTTTTGGAGGTAAAAAAATTCCAGAACTAATGAAAGGTTTGGGTAGCGGAGTAAAAGAATTTAAAAAAGCGGCTAAAGACGACACAACAGAAACTAAAAAAGAAGAAGACTCGAGCTCAAATGGGCGAACAGGCGAAGCAAAATAAAGAATAATTTCTTTAAAATCACAAAAAGATAAATCCCAAATTCCAATGATATTGATTGGATTTTGGGATTTTTTATATTTACCATTAAATACTTTCCCTTTATGAAATCTACACTACTTTCAATTGCTTTTTTCTTTTGTTTTTCCTCACTTTTTAGCCAAGAAATAAGCGGCTCTTGGACAGGTGAACTCGATATTCAAGGAAACAAATTACCGCTAGTGTTTAACATTAAACCAATCGGAAACGCCCTCAAAACAACTATGGATAGCCCAAAGCAAGGAGCAAAAGATATTCCGGTTACCTCAACAACATTTGAAAAAAATGAACTTGAAATAAAAGCAAATGAAATGGGTATTACCTATAAAGGAACGCTTAAAAACGACAAAATTGAGGGCACTTTTACACAAGGTCAAATGAGTTTACCGTTGATTTTATCTAAAATCAAAACGGGCGAGTCTGTTTTAAAACGACCTCAAACACCAAAACCGCCTTTTGACTACATCATAGAAGAAGTGACTTTTACTAATCCTACAGATAATACCATTTTGGCAGGAACCTTAACCTTGCCTAAAAACAAAAAACAGTTTCCGATTGTAATTTTAATTTCGGGCTCTGGACAACAAAACAGGGATTCTGAACTTTTTGGACACAAAGAATTTTGGGTAATTGCCGACGATTTTGCCAAAAAAGGAATTGGCGTTTTACGCGTTGACGATAGAGGAATTGGAGGTTCAAACGGTGCAAGTGCCGCTATGACAACCCAAACTTTTGCAACAGACACCAATGCTGCTGTTGCATTTTTAGATCAAAAAGGATTTACAAACATTGGTTTAATTGGACACAGCGAAGGCGGAATTATAGCGCCAATGGTGGCTTCTCAAAATAAAAAAGTGAAATTTGTTATTTCAATGGCTGGGCCAGGAATTCCAACAGATGAATTATTAGTATTACAGTCTAATGCGTTAGCAAAATCTGCTGGAGCTTCAGAAGAAGAATTAAAATCAACAGAAGTAACTAACCGTGAAATTTATGCACTTATCAAGAATTATAACGGGACTGATTTGAAAGGTGAAGTCAAAAAAATTCTTATTGCCAATATGCAGAAACTACCTAAAGAGCAACAACCTTCTGCAGATGAAATTGCCAATACTGCAGAACAAGAAAGCAGCAAAATAAGCATTCCATGGTTTACTTATTTCATGAAAATCAATCCGGATGTATATTGGAGTAAACTAAAAATTCCTGTTTTAGCGCTAAATGGCTCTAAAGATTTACAAGTAATTTCAAAAGAAAATTTAGCCGGAATCAAAGCTTCATTGGAAAAAGCAAATAATAAAAAAATTGAAATAGTAGAATTTCCAAATCTGAATCATCTTTTTCAAGAAGCAAAAACGGGTTCGGTGGAAGAATATGGGCAATTAGAACAAACCATTGCTCCACAAGTTTTAGACAAAATGAGCTCGTGGATTTTGAAGTTATAATGAAAACTGAATTTTTTACAATTTTATTACTTCTTCGATGATTTTTTGTTTACAAATTTCCCAATTGAAATCTTTGAACATTTTTGGTTCTGGTTGAAGATTGGCTTCTTCAAAATAGGATAGACTTTTATAAACCATAAATTCTGAACCATCAAGATATTTCGAACAATAAAAATCCATCATTTCTCTCAATGAAAATTCATTGAGCAAAAAGTACAAGTCTATAAAATCTTTTTTGCTTCCTCTTCCCGCAATAGCATTCAATTTCATAGCAGCAATATCTTTTTTTGAAAGCATCCGAATACCATCTATTTCAAAAGGTTTTTCGAGTAATGGATACGTATAATTTACAAAATCAACCTTAATTTCATTGATTTGTGTAATCAAAATATTTTTAGAACTTTTAAAGATTTCTGTTTTTCCTATTTTTTTTAAAATAGCAATAAACAATTCAAAATCTATAGGTTGATTTCCAAACAAATCAATATCAATTGAGTTTCTGTGACCTATTTGTAATGCTAATGACGTACCTCCAACTAAATTAAAATCTGAAAAAGTTTTTTCAGACATAATTTTTTTTAAGAGTTCCATAAGTTCGGGAACAACTGTCTGTGTTTGTAACATCGAAATTCTGTCTTATCAATATTAAAAATAGTTGCAACGAAAGAAAGCGTAACAGCATCTAAACTTCTTGCATTCAACGATGCTTCTTTTATGGCCTCCATACCATATAACTTTTTTATCAAGTTCCAATCCTTTATGTTTCCATACTCCAACACTCTTTGAATAAAAAAGGTTTTGTATTTATCTAAGTCAAATCCATTCAAATCCACATCCCAAAAAAGATGCTGAGAAAAATCGTTTATGGTTATTTCTTTATACATAATAACAAAGGTAACAAATATTACAAAACCATCGTCAACTGAATTCGTTTCCTTTCCTCATCAACTTCTAACACTTTTACTTGAACGTGTTGGTGCAACTTCACCACTTCGTTTACATCGGAAACAAAACCTGCTTTGAGTTGGGAAATGTGAACCAAACCGCTTTCTTTTATTCCTATATCGACAAAACAACCAAAGGCAGTGATGTTGTTGACAATTCCGGGTAAAATCATTCCCGTTCTCACATTTTTTATTGCAGTAACATTCGGATCAAATTCGAAAACTTTGGCAGCCTTTCTTGGATCTAATCCTGGTTTTTCTAATTCTTTAACAATGTCTTTTAACGACAGAATTCCAATTTCTTTGGTGACGAAATCTTCTAGTTTTATTTTGGAAATTTTTTCTTTATTGGCAATTAAATCGTTGGTTTTTAAACCCAAAGCTGCCGCCATTTTTTCGACAATTCCATAAGCTTCTGGATGCACTGCCGAATTGTCTAAAGGATTTTTTCCGTCTTTAATTCGGATAAAAGCGGCGGATTGTTGAAAAGCTTTTTCGCCCAAGCGAGGTACTTTTTTGAGTTGTTTTCGGTCTTCAAAAGGTCCGTTTTCTTGACGATAAGTTACAATATTTTCAGCCATTTTTTCACCAATTCCAGATACGTAACTCAACAATGATTTACTAGCTGTGTTTATATTAACTCCAACCGAATTCACGCAACGAATTACTGTATTATCTAGTTCTTCTTTCAATTTGGTTTGATCCACATCGTGTTGGTATTGTCCAACTCCTATAGATTTTGCATCAATTTTTACCAATTCGGCCAAAGGATCTGAAAGTCTTCGTCCAATAGAAACCGAACCTCGAACGGTTACATCGAAATTTGGAAATTCGTCACGCGCAATTTTACTCGCCGAATATACCGATGCGCCCGCTTCCGAAACTACAAAAACCTGTATTGGCTTATCAAATGCTATTTTCTTTATAAAAAATTCGGTTTCACGACTTGCCGTTCCGTTTCCGATAGAAATGGCCTCAATGTTATAGGCGTTCACCATTGAACGGATTTTCTTCATCGCCATAACATCTTCTTTTTGTGGCGCATGCGGGTAAATCGTTTCGTTATATAGCAAATCGCCTTTTTCGTCCAAACAAACTACTTTGCAACCACTTTTAAAACCTGGGTCTATTGCAAGAATTCTTTTTTCTCCTAATGGCGGCGCCAGTAATAACTGACTCAAATTTCCTGCAAAAACATCGATGGCTTTACTATCCGCTTTGGCTTTAGCTTCTTGCAAGGTTTCGTTGGAAATGGCTGGTTCTAACAAGCGTTTGTAACTGTCTTTTATCGCTAGTTCTAAATGTTCTGTTGTATTGTTATTGGATTTTATAATTTCCTTTTCTATAAAATCAATAGCTTCCTCCTGCTCTATTTCAACATTGAGTTTCACAAATCCTTCTGCTTCTGCACGAAGCATCGCTAACAATCGGTGGGAAGGCACTTTTGAAATGGGTTCAGCCCAATCGAAATATTGTTTGAATTTCTGAGCATCTACTTCAGTTTCTTTTTTCTTAACCACTTTGGTTTCGATAATCGCATTTCTTTGAAACAGTCGTCGCAGATTTTTTCGGATATAAACATTCTCATTTATCCATTCGGCGATAATGTCACGTGCACCTTGCAGAGCTTCGTCTTCGTTTTTGACTTTAGCATTGATGTATTGCGTTGAAATAAAATCGATGTCCTCTTTTCCTTGGGCAAAAATAATTTTTGCCAAAGGTTCCAATCCGTTTTCACGTGCAATATCTGCTTTGGTTTTTTTCTTCTTTTTATAAGGTAAATACAAATCTTCTATCTCTTGCAAATCGAAACTATTAGAAATTTTAGCTTTCAATTCTGGTGATAGTTGTCCCTGTTCTTCTATTGTATTTAAAATACTTTCTTTCCGTTTTACAATGTCATCATATTGTTTGGAAAGCTTGGCAATTTGTTCAATAACCACCTCATCTAAATTTCCGGTTTGGTCTTTTCTATAACGGGATATAAAGGGAATGGTGCAATCTTCAGAAAGTAATTTTAATGTAGCTTCTATATTTTTTGGAGAAGCCGTTATTTGATTTTGAATGAATTGTATGCTGGTCATTTTTGAATTTTTTTGAATGCTTTTCCAAGGTTTTCAATTACATCGGTTATCAACATGCTTTCTTCGCTTTGTGTTTCTAATGTAATATCGGCTGCTAATCCATGGATGTAGACCGCCAGAACTGCCGCATTAATGGGTTCGTATCCTTGGGCTAAAAAAGCGGTGATGATTCCGGTTAATGCATCTCCCGAACCGCCTTTGGCTAAGCCAGAATTTCCTGTGGTGTTTTCAAATGATTGTTTTCCATCAGTAATGAACGTTTTGTTTCCTTTGAGTACAATAATAGCGTTTAATTCTGTTGCTTTAGTTTCGGCTTTTGTCCTTCTTTCGGTTTCAGAATCGTGATTTCCAAAAAGCCGATCAAATTCTTTTACATGTGGTGTTACAATCGAATTTATTGGAACTTGTTTTAATAAATTTTGATTTTTGGCTAAAATAGTCAAAGCATCAGCATCAAAAACAATTGGAGATTTCACTTGTTCTTTCAATAATTCTAGTTTTCTTTCGGCTTGCTTATCTGTTCCCATTCCAGGACCAATTGCAAAAGCATTGTATTTTTCCCAATCGTTTTTCTCTTCCCTAAATTCTATCATCGCTTCGGGAATTGAAGTGAAAATGGTTGCTCTTTCTTTTTTGGGAACACTAACTGTAACTAATCCAACTCCAGCTCTTAAACATGCTTTGGTAGCAATAATCGCCGCTCCCATTTTAGATTTGCTTCCGGCAATTATAAAAGCATGTCCATGATTGCCTTTATGAGAGTTAGGCAATCGTTTTATGACTATTTTTTTAATATAATTTTGGTCTATAAGAATCATGATATAAAGTTAGGGTATTTAATCCTGAACGATAAAATCTTTTGGGTCTTCTTTATTAAATTCGGGTTGAATATTAATATGATTAATATGAAATTGTTCAAATAAAACATGTTCTACTTCATGAAGTAAAACATTGAATTCACTCATCTTAATATCTTCCGAACAATCAAGGTGAGCTTCCAGATGCAATTCTTCATCATTCAAATGCCAAACGTGAATATGATGTAATTTATTTACTCCAGGTATTTTATGTACTTCGCGAACTATTTCTTTAATATCAATATAATCAGGTGTGAAAAGCATAAGCATTTTTGTGGAAGTAATTAATAATTTAACACCTACAACTATTAAATAAATAGCAATAGCAATTGTCATGACGCTATCAACCCAAAACCAGCCGTAAAATTTCATCAATAAACCGCCAACCAACACAGCCACAGACGCCATCATATCGGTCAGTAAATGCAAATAGGCCGATTTCATATTAATGTTGTGCGCAGCGTCTTTTTGTAATAACAAAACTGAAAAACCATTGACAAGAATTCCTAATAAAGCCAACCAAATTACCAATACTGACTGAATTGGATGTGGATTAAAAAAACGATTTATTGCGCCATAAACTAAAATTAATGCAACAATAACAAGTGTGGAAGCGTTTACAAATGCTGCTATTAATTCGGCTCTTTTGTAACCAAAAGTTTGATCAATAGATGCTTTTCTTCTTGATAATTTATTAGCAACCAAACTGAAAACTAATGAAAGAACATCCGAAAAATTATGAAGTGCATCAGAGATTAAAGCCAAACTTCCCGAAATTATTCCTCCTATTATTTGAGCAATGGTTATAAGCAGATTTAGTAAAATAGAATAAACTAAGTTTTTGCTTTTTACTTCATGTTTATGAATATGAACTTCGCTCATTTTTTAATTGTTTAAAATACCATAAATTTTAAAGCCAATCTGTAAAAACAAATAGCCAATAGGTACGTTTAGCAACATCAAAAATAAAGTTACTAAAATAGATTTTCTTTCTTTTTTGTTTTTGAAAAATAATGAAATAAGAAATAATGAAAGAATTATATTCAAAATAAAAAAAGCAATCATAAAAAAGATACTTATATAAATCATTCCGCTATATGCTGTGAAATAATATAGCGCTAAAATAAATCCTCCAAGCAAAAAAGTAAGTAATGCTACTTTTCTACTCAAACTGTTATAATCACTTACTGAACTTAGGTTTTGAAGCATCTTTCTTTTTTATTTACAGGCTATTTTATCCACTCGAGTGGCGTGTCTTCCGCCTTCAAAATTGGTATTTAAGAAAGTATCTACCATTTCTACCGCTTGTTGTATGGAGGTAAATCGAGCAGGAATACTAATTATATTGGCATCATTATGTTGACGAGCTAACGCCGCAATTTCTTTCGTCCAACATAATGCAGAACGAATTCCTTGATGTTTATTTACAGTCATGTTAATTCCGTTTCCTGAACCACAAATTACGATGCCAAAATTTGCTTTTCCGGTTTCAACATCTAAAGCAACTGGGTGACCAAAATCGGGATAATCAACACTATCAAAAGTATCGGTTCCGTGGTTTAAAACTTGGTGTCCTTTTTCTTTTAAAAAAGCTACAATAGCTTTCTTATAATTTGGTCCGGCATGATCGTTTCCGATAGATATTTTCATAGTGTCTTATATGTGGTTAGGTGTACAAATTTAAGCAAACTATTAGTTAGAATTTTGCTTTATTGCAACTACTTGATATTTAAAAACTAAGATTTTTTACTAACGTATTAATTTATATAACTAATTGAAAATCAATACTTTTTATTTAATAAAATTGTTAAAAATACAGATTGTTAATAGCTATTTGCAATTCGTTGATAATCAGTTAACCTTAAATTAACATTTGTTGTTAACAACTTAGGATAGAATTTTAGAAGTTTTTCTTGGTTGTGTGTAAATAAATTGTAATGCAAAATTGTAATTAAAAAATCAAAATTAGTTTCTCTTTTTTTTATAAATTTTATCAGCATAAATAAGATGGTTTTCAACAAAAAACAATACAAAAACTTATTAAAAAAATAAGTTATTTTTAATATATTAACAGCTGTTAATAAAAAATAAATATTTACTCATTTTAAGAACTTTACAATTACTTAACATTGTTAATTTCTCTGTATAAGTTTAGATAACTTTTAAAATATGATTATTTAAAAAAAGTTATTACAACTATTAACACGCTATAATAACCATCATAAATTTAAATTTAATTTAATATTTTTTTTGATAATTCTAATGATTGTTGAAAACTCTAATTTTTTTATAAAAATAAAAAATGTTATTTTTTCTATAAATCTTAATACTTAATTCTATAAATCTTAATACTTCTTCGTAATTTTCAGCAATAATACTAAAGATACAATGAGAAAGAAACCCAAAAAGTTCGGAAAAAATGAGAAAACCTTTTCCGAAAAAATATTTAAAATATTATCTAAAAACGCCAATAAACCTTTCAATTACAAACAAATAGCTGCTATTTTAGAATTAGACGATACTAAAAGCAGAAATGAAATAATTAAAGATTTAAAAATTTTAGCTGCTCAAAAATTAATCATAGAATCTGAACCTGGTAAATACCTCGTAAAAGCTTCCAGTAAGCAATATTATGAAGGAGTAGTTGATATGACTTCTAGAAAAACGGGCTATTTTGTTTGTGATGAATTAGAACATGATGTGTTTATCCCTTTTATAAATTTGAATCATGCTTTAGATAATGATAAAGTAAAAGCGTATGTGTATAACCGAAGAAGTTCTAGAAAACCAGAAGCTGAAGTAATCGAAATAGTTGAAAGACACAAAACAGAATTCGTAGGCGTTATCGATATTCAGAAAAATTTCGGATTTGTAACTACAGCTAATGCTAAAATGTATACGGATATTTTTATTCCAAAAAACAAATTAGGGGAAGCTGAACATGGAGATGTAGTTTTGGTAAAACTAGAAGATTGGCCAGCAAAAGCCGACTCACCTTTTGGTTCTGTTATAAAAGTACTTGGAAAACCTGGTGAACACAATACCGAAATTCACGCCATTCTAGCTGAATATGGTCTGCCGTATGATTTTCCGATTGAAGTGGAAGCATATGCTAATAAACTAGAAACTTCTATTACTCAAGATGAAATTGCAAAACGAAGAGACATGCGAAAAGTACTCACGTTTACTATTGATCCAAAAGATGCTAAAGATTTTGATGACGCACTTTCCTTTCAAGTTTTAGATAATGGAAATTATGAAATTGGTGTTCATATTGCTGATGTTTCTCATTATTTAAAAGAAGGAACTATTCTTGATGATGAAGCATATAAAAGAGCAACTTCTGTTTATTTAGTTGATAGAGTGGTTCCAATGCTTCCTGAAGTTTTATCAAATTATGCTTGCTCGCTAAGACCACATGAGGAAAAATATACGTTTTCTGCTATTTTTGAATTAACACCAAAAGCTGAAGTTGTTAATCAATGGTTTGGTAGAACTATTATTTTCTCTGACCAACGTTTTTCGTATGAAGAGGCACAACAAATTATAGAAACAAAATCAGGTGCTATTCCTGCTGAGATTTCATTAACAGGAAAGGAGTATAAAGTGCCAGCAGAAATTGTAGCAGCCACCTTAAAACAAGATGAATTAGCTAAGATTCTGCGAAGAAAAAGGATGGCTGAAGGTGCCATTTCTTTTGATAAAGTAGAAGTAAAATTCAATTTAGATGAAAATGCAGAACCTGTTGGTGTTTTCTTTAAAATATCTAAGGATGCTAATCATTTAATTGAAGAATTTATGTTGTTGGCCAATAAAAAAGTGGCTGAATTTATTGGAAAACAAAAGAAAACGTTTGTATATCGAATTCACGATGAACCCAATGAAGATAAGTTAATCAACCTGCAAACGGTGATTTCTAAGTTTGGTTATGCGATAAATATGAAATCGAAATACGATATTTCAAAATCATTGAATAAATTACTAAATGATGTCAACGGAAAAAAAGAACAAAATTTAGTAGATACGTTAACCATTAGAAGCATGAGTAAAGCCAAATATTCTACCGAAAATATTGGTCATTATGGTTTAGCTTTTGATTTTTACAGTCATTTTACTTCGCCTATTCGTCGTTATCCTGATGTGATGGTGCATCGATTATTGCATTATTATTTAGATGGAGGAAAATCAGCTGATGCTGATATTTACGAAGAAAAATGTGCTCATTCCAGTGATATGGAAGGTTTAGCGGCTCAAGCCGAAAGAGATTCGGTAAAATACATGCAAGTAAAATACATGCAAGATCATAAAGATCAAGAGTTTTTGGGAGTTATTTCAGGAGTTACAGAATGGGGAATTTATGTAGAAATTATTGAAAACAAATGCGAGGGAATGGTTCGTATTCGCGAAATAAAAGAAGATTATTATACATTTGACGAAAAGCAATATGCCTTAGTAGGTCAAGCTACAGATAGTATTTTACAATTGGGAGATGAAGTTTTTGTAAAAGTAAAAAATGCGGATTTAGTTAAGAAACAATTGGATTTTCATTTTATTAGAAGAAAGGAATAGGTAGTGTTCAGTTTTCAGTTATTAGTATTCAGTAAATTTTTTAATATGAAAAAAATTGTTTTTAGTTTATTAATATTTAGTACAGTTGCTTTTGCTCAAGAAACCAAAAATATGGGCAATTTTAACAAAGTAACTTCCTTTGATCGTATTGATGTTTTTCTTGTTCCAAGTGATGAAAATAAAGTGCAACTTGATGGAAAAGATGCTGAAGAAGTAGAGTTAGTCAATAAAAATGGCGAATTAAAAATTAGAATGCCTTTAACTAAAATAATGTCTGGAGACAATATTTCGGTTACAGTTTATTTTAAAAGTCTTGATGCTGTTGAAGCAAATGAAGGTTCGAGAATAGCATGTGGAGACACAATTAAAGCAACATTTTTTGATATAATAGTCAAAGAAGGTTCTGAAATAAAACTATTGCTTGATGTAGAAAAATTAAAAAGTAAAGTTTCAGATGGTTCAACAGTATCTTTGGAAGGAAAAGCATCAACTCAAGATGTTTTAGTGAATTCAGGAGGAATTTATGAGGCAAAAAAATTACTAACCAGTCAAACAACCATTACGGCAAATGCTGGTGGACAAGCAGCTGTTTTTGCAACAAATGTAGTCGATGCAAAAGTTCGTGCTGGAGGAGAAATCACCATTTATGGTAAACCAAAACAAATTAATCAAAAAGTAATAGCAGGCGGAACTATTGAACAAGCAAAGTAATTTTATTTTAAAATATAGATTTTAAATTCTAAATTGCAGTGTCAAAATTGTAACAATGATAGTAGTTAAAGATATTTTATCAGCCATCCCACTTGGTTTCTTTCTAAGTTTTATGATTGGACCAGTATTCTTCGTTTTGTTAGAGACGAGTGTCGTAAAAGGATTCAAGGCAGCTATTGTATTTGATTTAGGTGTTGTTTTAGCCGACATAATTTTTATTATCGTAGCTTTTTTTAGTAGTTAC
Organism: Flavobacterium sp.; assembly: GCF_046317795.1. Taxonomy (GTDB): domain Bacteria; phylum Bacteroidota; class Bacteroidia; order Flavobacteriales; family Flavobacteriaceae; genus Flavobacterium. The sequence goes on from NZ_JBKCVI010000123.1 coordinate 46,430, forward strand.
CGATTAATACAAAGTATAAAAGACGATCCAGCATTGTTTATTTTTGGCGGATTAGTGATGTTGACTTATGGAATCATATCATTTGCAAAAAACAGAAAAGAATCTAAAAAAAGCATCGATGAAATTGATCCAAAAATATTAGCAAAAACCAATTATTTATCTTTGTTTTTTAAGGGTTTTTTCTTGAATTTCATTAACATTGGCGTGCTTGGTTTTTGGTTAGCTATCTTGATAACTGTAGGTCCACAACTAGAATTGAAAACCTCTAGAATGTTGACTTTTTTCTCCACTTTAATAGTTACTTATTTTATAACTGACATTTTTAAAATTCTATTAGCCAAACAATTACGTAATAAACTTAATCCAAAAAACATTCTTTTGATTAAGAAAGTTATTAGTATTATTCTAATTGTTTGTGGAGTTTTTTTACTTTCACAAGCGTGGTTTCCCAATGAACAAAAAATGGTAAATTCTGCTTTTGAAAAGTTGGAGAAAGAGAAATAGCTCTGTGTTATGGGAAAAATAATTTTATTCTTCTTGTTATTTTTAATTTTTCACATTTCTGTATTTTCTCAAAATGACGGGAAAAAATACATATTGCATTTGCGTGGCGAAGCACAAGATACATTAGTATATGAAATGGAGTTGAATAACGACAAGACTTTTGAAAACCGTAAATACTTTAAAAAAACCACAGACACTATAAGTAATTACAAAAAGTGGATGGTCGATATTAGAAAAGGCACATTTAAAAAAGAAAAAGGGTTTTTTAGACTTACTCAAATGGATGGTGACCAATGCCTAAATGGTGCTTTGATAAGAATTGTTTTTGGCCAAATTTGGTTTTATAGTCAGACAGAGAAAGATGGTAAAGTAAGGCGTTGCAGATTAATTACATATCATAGAGCCAGTTTATAACAGCCGTTAGTTACAAATGCTCGTTTAGTTTTACTTATCCATAGTAATTTAATTCTAAAAACCTTTCCTTTAAAGCTATTCGAGCACTTTTTTAAATTAACTTTTAAATAATTTTTAGATTCTTCGTTCTTCAAGTTCGAGAGCTTTGCTCGAACTTGTCTGCCGTCAGGCAGGCTGGCGAAGCAATAACAAATAAAAAGAGCCACTATTTACAATAACTCTTTTGAGGCATCTCCCGAAACTTCGGGACGGGTTCGAACATAACTTTAATCAATTTTTTAGATTCTTCGTTCCTCAGAATGACAAAAAAAAAGAGCTACTATTTCTAGTAACTCTCTTGAGGCATCGTCCGGATTCGAACCGGAGTATACGGTTTTGCAGACCGGTGCCTAGCCACTCGGCCACGATGCCAGTTGGACGGCAAATATACTAAAAAGTTTAAAGTTTAAAAGTGTAAAGTTTAAAAAGTTTTCTAACTACTTCGTACTTCCAACTTCGTAAATCGTATTTAACTCCTGTATTCTTCCATTTCAATAGTAACCGCTTCAACATCACCACCAATAGGAGGATTGAGTTTTGAAACCGCTAACAGAATTCTCGATACTTCGGGTATTTCACTAAAAATTCTAACAATAATTCTATGGCCTACATGTTCTAATAACTTGGAACGAACAGCCATTTCTTCAACAACAATTTTGTTTAAAAGCACATAATCAACCGTATCTTTGAGTTCATCAGTAGTTGAAGATTTTCTTAAATCAGTTTTAATTTCTAAATCAACACGGTAATCGGAACCAATTTTAGCTTCCTCTTCTAAGCATCCATGAAATGAAAAAGTTCTGATATTTTGTAGTTTTATAGTTCCCATATATTCTATGTTTCAGGTTTAAAGTTCAAAGTTACTATGTTTTCTAGCTTTTTTAAACAACTTTAAACTTTAAACTTTAAACATTTTCTATCTTTGTCAAAAGATAGAAAATTACTATGTCTACAGAAGAGAAGTCGCTTAATTTCATTGAACAAATTATAGAAGAAGATTTGAAAAACGGTTTGTCGAAAGATAAACTTCGTTTTCGTTTTCCGCCAGAACCTAATGGGTATTTGCATGTGGGTCATGCTAGTGCGATTTGTTTAAATTTTGGCTTAGGCATTGATTATAATGCGCCGGTAAACTTGCGTTTTGATGATACCAATCCAGCAAAAGAAGAGCAGGAATATGTTGACGCTATCAAGAGAGACATCGAATGGCTCGGCTTTCAATGGAGTAATGAATGTTACGCTTCTGATTATTTTCAGCAATTATACGATTGGGCAATCGAATTTATCAAAAAAGGAAAAGCTTATGTGGATAGCCAATCTTCTGAAGACATGGCAAAGCAAAAAGGAACGCCAACAAGTCCAGGAACGGATTCACCATACAGAAATCGCTCTGTTGAAGAAAATTTAGATTTATTTACGCGAATGAAAAACGGGGAGTTTCCAAACGGAACACACATTCTTCGCGCCAAAATAAGTATGAATGCCAACAATATGTTGATGCGTGATCCAATTATGTACCGAATTCTACATGCACATCATCACAGAACAGCAAATGATTGGTGTATTTATCCAATGTATGATTGGGCGCATGGCGAAAGCGATTATTTGGAACAAATTTCACACTCGTTTTGTACGCTCGAATTTTTGCCACACCGAGAATTATACGATTGGTTTTTAGACCAGATTCAATCTGAACTTGTTTCAGATTCTCAACTTCCTGTTCGTCCAAAGCAAAGAGAGTTTGCGCGTAGAAATCTTTCTCATACGGTTGTTTCAAAAAGAAAATTATTGCAATTAGTAGAAGAAAAACACGTTACTGGTTGGGACGATCCAAGAATGAGTACCATTTCGGGAATGCGTCGTCGTGGATATCCACCAATGGCAATCCGGAATTTTGCTACTACTATCGGAATTGCAAAAAGAACAAATCTTATTGACGTTTCGCTTTTAGAGTTTTGCGTTCGAGAAGAACTGAATAAAACAACACCTCGTGTGATGGCGGTTTTAAATCCCGTAAAATTGGTTATTACTAATTATCCTGATGGGAAAGAAGAAATTTTAGATGCCGAAAACAGTCCGGAAGACGAAAGTTTAGGATTTAGAAAAGTGCCTTTTTCTAAAGAATTGTATATCGAAAGAGAAGATTTTCAGGAAGAAGCCAACAAGAAATTTTTCCGTTTGACCTTAGGAACAGAAGTGCGTTTGAAAAATGCTTATATCATCAAAGGGGAAAGTGTTGTAAAAGATGCAGCCGGAAAAATAACCGAAATTCATTGCACTTACGACGAAGATTCTAGAAGTGGAAGCGGAACAGAAGCTTCTCAACGCAAAGTAAAAGGAACCATTCATTGGGTTTCTATTGCCCATGCAATTCCTGCAGAAGTTAGAATTTATGACCGTTTGTTTACTCATGAAAATCCAGATGGCGATAAAGAGGTTGATTTCAAAGAATACATCAATCCAAATTCATTGGAAGTGATTACAGGATATTTGGAACCTAGTTTAGCAACTGCCAAAAACGGAGAACGTTTCCAATTCCAACGTTTGGGCTATTATTGTGTTGATAAAGATTCTTCTCCCGAAGCTTCGGGAGGAAAATTAGTTTTTAATAAAACTGTTGGCTTGAGAGACACTTGGGCAAAAGTGGAAAGTAAAGAATAAATAAAGTATAGTTTTTATAGATTAAAGTCAACAGAAATGTTGACTTTTTCTATTATTAGATTATATTATAGTTGATTTAAAATGGATATAGTAAAACTATTAAAAACGGCTTTTATATTTTAATTTTAAGCAATTTTTAAAATTAATTCTAGTGAAATTATATTTCAGCAAAAAACACTTCAGCAATCACCTTATTTCGATTTTAATTAATTTAACGGTTTTTATATTTGACTATTGATGGTAAATAGTAAAATATTTTGTGTTGTTTTATTTTTATTTTATATTTGACTATTGATAGTAAATAGTAAAATATGACTGCTAAAGAAAAAATCATTCAGCTTTTTGAAATAAAAAAGGAATTGAGTGTAACGGAAATTGTAAATGAAATCCATGCTTCCAAACAGATGGTACATTTGGTTTTAAATACGTTGATAGATAATAATTTTATCGATAAAATAGGTAGAACACCCAAAACTATTTATAAACTCAAAGTTATTACTAATAAAAAAGCTATTACGACTGCTATTATTCCAGTCGAAAAACAAAAGTTTTTACAAGATAATTTTATTCTAATAACCGAAATAGGCCAACTTCTTAACGGATTAGAAGCATTTGAAAACTGGTGTGAAAAACGTAGTTTACCATTAGAAAAAACTATTGATGAATTTATTTTAACCAAAGACAAATACAACCAATATATTGATAAAAACGGATTAATATCGGGTTTAGAAAAGCTAAAAAACACTAAAGGTCATGATAAAATTTTATTAGACGAATTACTTTATCTTGATTTTTATGCCATAGAACGATTTGGAAAAACACGACTTGGAACTATTTTACATTACGCAAAACAAGGTCAGAACAAGATGTTGATGACTATTTTAATTGATGAGATTAAAGAAAAAATAAATACGCTAATTTCAGTTTATAAAATTGATGCCATAGCTTATGTTCCACCAACAATAAGACGTGAAACTCAACTAATGAAAGTATTAGCCAACGGTTTAAAAATTAATTTACCAAGTATAGAAATTCAAAAAATTGGCGGTTTAATACCGGTTCCACAAAAATCTTTAAATAAAATTGAAGAGAGAATTAGCAATGCAGAAAACACCTTTGTTGTAAAAGGGAATGTGTCCTATAAAAATGTTCTTTTAATTGATGATGCGGTTGGTTCTGGCTCAACTTTAAATCAAATAGCTGGAAAAATTAAAAACAAACAATTAGCAAAGAAAGTGATTGGCCTAGCAATTGTAGGAAGTTTTAAAGGTTTTGATGTTATTACCGATGTTTAACTTCTATTTAATGTTGAAAACAATTTTTTTTTCGTAACTTTATTTGAAATTAAATTATAGAAATCATGTCAAGTTCAAACAACAATAGTATTTTAGCCCTTCTTGCTGGAGCAGCAGTCGGATTGGGATTAGGAATTTTATTTGCTCCGGATAAAGGTTCAAAAACAAGAGAAAAAATCAAGGATGGTTTAGATGATTTGAAAGACAGCGCCAAATCAAAATGGGACTTCCTTGAAACAGAAACCAAAGAAAAGTTCTCAAAAACAAAAGACGATTTGAAAGACACTGTTAATGATTTGCTCTCTGATTCAAGTTACAAGGCGGAGGAAGCAATTACTTTTTTGGAAGAGAAATTAGCCGAGCTAAAAAAACAAAACGCAAAACTTCACAAATAATGGCTTTTGAAGAATTAAAACAAAATGCAGAAGGCATTCAGGAAAATACCAAAGCATATATAGAAACTAGTCTAGCGTACTATAAACTTTGGGGTTTTAAAGTTGCCATGAAGTCAACCACATTGATGGTTAAGTTTTTCTTAATCGCATTTTGTTTGATGATTGTTTTACTGTTTATATCAATCGCAGGAGCTTTTGTTTTTGGCGAGATGTTGAACAGTTACCCTTTAGGTTTTTTGTGTGTAGCGGGTATTTATTTAGTTTTAGCGTTACTTTTATTCTTCGTAAAAGACAGAATTGTTGAAGGCCCCATTTTAGAGAAATTCTCCGAAATATTTTTTAATGATTAATTATGGAAACCAAAAAATATTCATCCTACGCCGAAATCGAGCAAGAGTTACAAATCCTAAAAATGGAAAGGGAAATACAATATCAAAAGATTGTATTGAGCATTGATAAAACCAAAGAAAGTATTCTTCCGTTTAGGAAAGTTAATAAGATTTTGGAAAGCGTTTCAAATTTCTCATCAGGAACGTATGGGACGATTTTGAAAACACTAATTCCAATAGCAATCAATTGGTATATAAAAAGAAAAAGAGGCGATTAGGTCTCTTTTTTATTGTTTTACCAAGAATTTGTGGGTTTTAGTTATAAGATAAACCATTAAGAAATTAAGTAAATTAAGGCTTAATGTTTCTTAATTTCTTAATGGTTTAATTTATGGGCTTTATATTTCAAAATAATGCATATTTTGGTAATACCCACTCAAATTCTGATGGAATCAATATTACACATCAGTCTCGGTTGGTTCTTCCTCGTCATTAATTTTATGGTTAGTCCCTTTTTTCTTGTTTGGCTCAATCTTTTTCATCCCCGTTTTCATAGATTCGCCAACTAGATTACTAGCTGTAAAACTTGCCA